>CAXUHF010000087.1:10457-23232 GCA_964250765.1 uncultured Ktedonobacteraceae bacterium
GCGGATATAAAAACTAAACTTTGCTGCGACGCGCCCCGGCCGCTTTCCAATCCCCTCTTCTGTTTAGAAAATCTTATTGAGCAGAGGTGTACCACTTATGCAGTACAGAAGTCGTCATATTTTGCCCTTTGATGGTGAACTTGCCAACATCTTCCCAACCCCAGAAGAAGATGCCTGCGATACGCTGATCTGGTACAGCATTGTCAAGAGCAGCGTCATATGCTCCCGCCTGTTCTGCTGGATCAAGCGGCGATGTGCTGTCTTGCTCCCATGAATTGTAGAGTGCGTTAGAGCTATTGCGATAGCCAATCTCGGAGATAAGAACGGGCTTTCCTATGCGTGTCGAAATCGTGTCCAGAATAGACTTAACTTTATCTTTCCACAAGCTCATCATATTCTTTGGGTCGATATGTATAGACACGGCGGTTAAGGGAATGTATGAGGATACGCCAATCATACTAATACTCTGATTGCTGAACCAACTAGGAATAGGCTGATTGACTGGATACCAGTTCATATCATAGGTCAACGTTCCAGCGAAAACACTATGGATACGGTCAATTAACTGATTCCACATGGCTGCTGGGGCGTGCTGCTGCAACCATGAGCACTCCGTGGCAATCGCCATTTGATCTGCACCCGCCTGCGCTGCCGCTACTACATAAGGCTTGTATGTGTTCCAATAGCTATCGAACCATGCCTGCTCCTGCTGCTGTGAGCCAAGCTGAATGCTGCCCGCCCAGCCGCCTTTCTCATCGACACCCATCAAAGGCACCACAAAAACGTGGAGTCCCTTCGCGTGAGCCGCACGCACACCTGCTGCAAAGGACGAGACAAGGGGTGTACTCTGCGTGGTACGAACCGTCGTCGAAGCTGAAGTAGATTGTGAAAACAACAACGATAATTCTATCCACTGTGAACCTGTCTGCGTCTGAATGTCTGATAGGCTTTGTTGCCATTGCGGACCGTATGCCTTCTGCTGTTGCCATTGTGGAGTAACAATACCTGTTTCAAACGCTTGTGTGCGTGTAACCGTTGCAACAGGTGGTTGTGTAATAAATGTGGCTCCGTCAGCATTCGTGCTCTTCCCAAACGCAGACAATATGGGCATATGTAAGGCGAATAATGCTTGCCCAAGAACGCCGAGTAACACGACTGCGACGACAATAATTAACGCGTTCCGTTGCATAATAGGTGACCGAAATCCCTTGCTCTGTACCTCTGGTACTCGAAGAGATAGAGGCACACTAACACTAGAGGGCACGACAGGCTCAAGCGGTTTTTGTGCAGCTCCGCGTCGCCTTCTAAATAGTGAAATCACCGACTGCGATACAGCAAACACAGCCGCCGCCCATACACCCGTTAACATGAACATCCGTAAGAAACGTGACCAGGACATAAACTTTTACTCCTTCCAAATAGTACACATAAATTGCTCGTTACCCTCCTCTATCGACATCCACAGATAATTCGGTAGGGACCGATGTATCGCGTCCAAAGATGGGAGAGGAGGGGTTCGCGTCGGGTATATGAATCGTTGCCGACGTGTTGCCCCTCGACCACTCCCATCTTTGGACGCGATACATCGGTCCCTACCGAACCTCCTGACACATGCCGATGAGAAAACGTGAGACACACCATTTCTGGTTGTGATAAACATCGTATGTCGTATTTGGATGGAGAAGATATCGCATGAGTTTACAGCAACTAGAGGGCGCGAGACAACATGATGCCCTCGATAGTCCTTATACTTCTGATGAGGCACAAGACACTTACTTGCATGAGCAGGTAATACGCTATCGCACATGGCTTACGCAACAAATGCATAATTCACAATCAGCGAGCGAACAGCAAATCGCAGATTCATATGCAACGAATGCATCACAAGTAGTTGTTGTTGGCAAACAAAACGTGCAGGCGTATGCGCCATTTCGCTATAAATATTCTGCCCTCAAGGTCATCACGGGCAAGCAATATATTACACTCGGTATTCTGTTCCTGGCATGGATTGTAGGCATGATCTTTTATGGCAGGCAAATCATGATTGTCACCATGACGGTTATCACCATCGCTTACTTGCTTCATCTTATTCTTGATGTGACACTTGCACTGAGTATTGTGCGTGACTCACCAGAAGAGAAGATAGACAACAAGGTATTAGAGGCTCTGCGGAACGCGGAATGGCCCATGTATACTATCCTATGTCCGCTCTATAAAGAGGCCCGCGTCGTACCACAGTTTGTTAAAGCGATGCAAGGACTCGACTACCCGACGGACAAACTGCAAATTCTCTTTTTGACGGAAGAGGACGACAACGAGACGCGTGATGCCATAGAGTCCATGAATCTTCCCTCACATTTTGAAATCGTCACGGTGCCAGAGGGCAACCCACGCACGAAGCCACGCGCCTGCAATTTTGGCCTGATTCAATCAATTGGGCAATACGTCGTGATCTTCGATGCCGAAGACGTGCCTGACCCACTGCAACTCAAAAAGGCCGTGCTCACCTTCGCCAATCATGGTCCCAATCTCGCCTGTGTGCAAGCCAAACTCAATTTCTACAACCCGGACCAAAACATGCTCACACGCTGGTTTACCGCCGAATATTCACTCTGGTTCGATATGATCCTACCAGGGCTGCAAAAAGCGCATTTTCTTTTGCCACTTGGCGGCACCTCGAACCACTTCCCTACACAGATGATTCGTGCGTTGGGCGGCTGGGATGCCTTCAATGTTACAGAGGATTGTGATCTTGGCTTGCGACTCGCATGGTTCAAGATGGAGACCGTTGTACTCGACTCAACCACATATGAAGAGGCGAACTCACGTACAAAAAACTGGTTGCGACAGCGTTCGCGTTGGATAAAAGGCTATATGCAAACCTACCTTGTGCATATGCGTGAGCCGTGGCATTATGCGCGTGAGTTTCGTATCCGCGAATTTCTGTCAATGCAACTGATGATCGGTGGCAAAACGGCGGTCCTGTTTATCAATCCGTTATTATGGATTGCCTTGATTGTGTCACAAATCCTGAAGCCCTTTATTGGCAATGTCTATGGGTCGTTGTTTCCAGCACCGATTGTCACAATTGGCGCGGTTTGTCTCGTCGTCGGCAACTTCTTTTACCTGTACATCTACCTGTTGGCCTGTATTCGTCGTAAGCACTACTCGTTGGTCAAGTGGACACTACTCATTCCAATTTACTGGCTTCTACAGAGTGCTGCGGCCTGTATCGCCCTCTACCAACTTATTGTGAAGCCGCACTATTGGGAGAAGACGGAACATGGCCTGCACCTGCTCGATGCACAGGCGGTATCAACCATTCTTGAAAAAGATGGTATTGCTCTCCATCAGCAACACAACAACCAGCACCTTGAGCACCATAATCGTGTCGCGGTTCCCGCTCCACAACGCCATCGTCTGAACTCGGCGCAATTTCCATCAGTGCGTTTAGCACTAAACACGATTAATCATGAATATAAACCGGCCTTTACAGCGAAGGAGCTTACCGCCCTGCGTCGTGCACAACGCTCGACTCATAGAGACCCGTGGTTTCTTGCGACAATGCTGCTTGCTCTATGTGTCACTATCGCTTCATGTACCTATGCCTACTTCACGCACACACTCGCATCCGGTGTGCTAGCACTCAATCAGGAGTGGAGCGCATGGTTGCCGCTCACACATCTGCTGATTCTGCCCTTTGCATGGAGTGCGGCACTACTGCATACAGGAGTCATGCTTCCAGCGATACTCTGCTACTTACTCTCTACAATGTGTGTCTTTATTGCTGCACGGTGTCTAACACAGGACAGTCGCGCCAGTTTCATAGGCTCGCTGCTTTTCATCTTCAACCCAACTCTGCTTATGCTGAACACACTTTCTTTCAACGATTGGATGTGCATCACAACACTCACAATGACATGTTGTTGCTTCCTATTGTGGTCACGCTATAATCGTCTCTCGTCCCTGATCGGTACAGGCATGTGCTGCCTACTAGCTACATTGACATGCTATGATGGTTGGGCTTTGTTTGTCTCGCTGATTGCGTTTATGGTTGCCATCGGCTGGCTTAAACGTCAATCGCGCGCCCATGTCGAAAGTTCCCTTATCGCGTTTAGCACGCTTGGCGCACTTGGCATCGGCGTCTGGATGCTCTGTTGTGCTACACTCTTTGGCAGCCCATTCGTCTTTCTACGCCAGGCACCATCCACGATTACCTCGCTTCACAGTGCAGGACAAGCAATTGTGTTCGCATTCCAGGCGTCGATACAAACGCTTACACCGGTACTCTTCTCGGTTGCGTTTCTGGCACTGGTCCTGTTTGTAGCACGTCGTCGTCTCGCCCCCGAAACCATCGCGGGCATTGCGTTCCTGGTGCCGTTCGCCTTCTCACTACTCTCGTTGAGTGGAGGCTACGCAATCATACCCGTTGTACCAACCATAAACATTCTGCAAGCGTTACAACAGCATGCAGGTGTTGCGACTATCGCACCTGCTGCGCTCTTCCTTGCGACCCTCTTCGGTCCCGAAATGCGCAAAATCTTTGTCATTGGTAAACGCAAAGGATAAAAAAGAGAACCACAAGAGGCCCAAATGCGACCAGTCACATTTGGGCCTCTTGTGGTTTCCCACAGAGTTATCCACATTGAATGTGGATAACTCTGTGGGAAAATGTGCAGAAGTAGCATAAAATACCTATTGACACAGCTTTTAGCCGTTCTACAACCGTCGCTACGAAATAATCTGTACGCAAAAATACGCATATATGAACGTTTACCTGTCACCATGATGTGTTCCTTATGGATATGTTCATAGCGTTACACAGCAATGTGCGACTTTTATTTAGTGACAGTCGTAAACTCTCAAAACTCATGTAAAATTTGTTTCTTATCGCTTAGGGATGTGTTATAATGCGCGCTAATCAAATTTTAATAATTGGAAGGTTCGTCATTCGGTAGTTTCATACATCTATATTTATACCCTGTACGATGGCTATTCGACCGTTTTGACGAATGCTCATAGCGCGACAAGGAGTGGACAATGTTCTTATTCGCGTTCCTCTACCGTAACCTCAAAGGATTTCGTTTCTTGGTTGTACTCGCTATTTTGGTAGCTGTTTTGCAGGTCGGCTCCGATATTATCGCACTCCAGCCACTCAAATGGATTCCTAGTAAGGCTCAAAATCCTGGTAACGATCCAGCCTGTACCTTTCCTTTTCTAGGATTAAATGATAATCCTGGTCTACTCGATCTCTTCGACACTCCGCGACTTGATCCATCACTCAATCCGGCACCAGGGGGTCATCAGTCAGTTCCACCTCCGACCTCTCCTTGTCCCGCGAATCCGTCCGATCCTCGGACGTTTATCACTCCTGACACCACACATCACAGTGTGATTGGGGTGATTGTCTTTTCCGTAATCGTGTTAGTGCTTTTTTCTACTCTGAGTGCGCTACTTGTCTATGCCGACCTCTTTCTCGCTTCGTACATTGCTCAGAGTCTGAGCGCACGGTTGCGTACACAACTCTTTGAGCACCTGCAGCGTATTTCGTTAGATTGGCACGGCAAGCAAAAGAAGGGCGACCTCGTACAGCGCATTACTGGAAACATTACTGATATTGAGAAATTCGTCACAGATGGTCTGGTTGATCTACTGGTCGGTGTTTTAACACTTGTTGGTGTTGCCTCGATCATGCTGTTTTATAGTGTCCCTTACACCGTCCTCTCACTGGCTATCGCTCCTGCTCTCTTCGTGATTGTGCTGTACTATACCCGCAATATCAAAGCGGCCGCCAAACGACAAGCAAAGTCTGCCGGACAAGTGGCTGATGTTGCGACTGAGGACATCAACGCCCTCACGGTGATCAAAGTGTTTACACGCGAGGAGCGTGAGGACATGCGTTTTGGGAACAGGGTGCAAGAGAGCCGTGCGGCTGGCCTACGCGCAGGTGGCTTACAAGCGCAGTTCACTCCTCTGGTCGCCATACTCGTCGCGCTTGGTACGGCAACCATTGTCGGCGTTGGGGGATACGTTGCGGCAGGCAACCCCTTTACGGCGGGTCCCTTCCAGTTGCTCCCCGGCACCATCGATGCTGGACTGATCATCTCGTTTCTCTTCTACCTTAAACTGCTCTACCAGCCCATGCGAGACCTCTCAAAGCTGACCACCCTTGCCAATGCTGGCTCTGCTGGTGCTGAGCGCATTCAGGAGGTGCTAGAGCAAGCCCCAGAAGTGGTTGAGAGTAAAGCACCTTATCTCGGACCGACGAGATTGCGTGGTGACATCGTATTTGATAACGTCTATTTCGGCTACTCATCCCAACAGCCAGTGCTGAAAGGTATCTCTCTGCACATTCCCGCCGGAAAAAAAGTAGCTTTGGTGGGCTTGTCTGGTGGCGGCAAAACTACGTTAGTGAAGCTGATTCCGCGCTTCTATGAGATTCAACAAGGTTCGGTACGAGTCGATGGTGTGGATAATCGCATGTACCCACTCCAAGTATTGCGCGAGAACGTGAGCATGGTGTTACAGGACTCGGTCCTCTTTGAGGGCACGATCCGCGAAAATATTGAGGTTGGGCGACCAGGAGCGAATGAAGAAGATATTATAGCTGCCGCGAAAAAAGCACAAATGCACGAAACTATCGTGCGCTTGCCAGATGGCTACGATACATTGGTACGTGAACAAGGGAAGAACTTTTCCGGTGGGCAACGGCAACGCATCGCTATCGCCCGTGCCATTCTGCGTGATGCACCACTGCTCATTCTGGACGAGCCTACTGCATCACTGGATGTCGAAGCTGAAGCGGAGGTGATGCGTGCCTTAGATACTCTGGTTGTTGGACGTACCGTGCTTGTCATTTCCCATCGACTCAGTACACTGGGCAACGTTGATGAGATCATCGTACTAGGCGATGGACGCATTATTGAAAAAGGAACATATAAAGAGCTTAAGCGCACGAAAGGCGTCTTTGCTGGCCTGCTCGATGAACAGAACCGTTACAGTGCCGAGCGTATTGGTGAGCAATCCGTTCTGCGTTCAGCCTTTGTACCATTGCCGATTGGAGACGAGCCACGGCAGGCACGACCTGCTATTGTCTCGCAACCCAACTGGTCCGCGCCCTCCGCTTCTCCTCAGGACAGGCCAGTGGCTCCTGTCTCCCAACCTGTATTGATGCAGGTGGTCCCGAACCGAACGGCATTACCAGTGGGAGCGGACAACGGGAATAGTAACGGACACTTGCCGCGTGCACGTGTACACATCGAACTCGACGGTAAGCCTGTTAGCGTACGGATGCTCGATCAACCTCTTCTGACAATTGGTCGCCTCGCCGATAACGATGTCCAAGTTCCTTCACAACGCATCTCACGTTTGCATGCGAAGCTACGCTTTGAGAATGGCACATGGCAGATCGAAGATGCAGATAGCTTGAACGGCATTGTATATCAAGGTCAGCGGGTTGAACGTCATGTGTTTTCCAACGGTGACCGAATATTCCTCGCTCCCAGAGCAATTCTCTCCTACGAGGCGATGTCATGATAGAGAATAATGTGATGGTTCAAAAGGCTCAAACTGTATCGCCGCGTCAAAAAATCGGAGTGAGCCGTATTGCCTGGTGGCTTCTGGTGATAGTAAGCTTTGCACTACTAGTCTTTTTACTCGCATCAGAAATTCTTCGCTTCTCTAGCCCTATTCAGTTACAGAAGTTGAGAATCGTGCAAGATATCCCACTACCAGATGCATTGCCAGACCCCAACCGCACAAGCAAGAGTCCCTTCGCGGCGGGTCAAGCGCAACGTTTTGATCACTTTGATTTCCAGTCATACGACCCGAATACACATCTGCTCTTCATCGTTCACAGCGGACCGAACCCGGACAAAGAGGCCGCCATTCTGCACAACCCCAACTTCGATGCTGGAACCGATGGAAATGTTGTGGTCTTCAATACTCAACTCAATAAGGTGATTGGGCTTGTCGCAGTACCTCAGGGGTCCGGCATTCTGGTTGCACAGAATGTTGCCAAGGTCTTTGTCAGTGATGCGGCTGATGGCATTGTCTACATTTTCAATGAGCAAAGCCCTTTTCAGATTATCGCGAAGGTGCAACTAGATCCACTCGATGGCCCGGATGCCGTCGAATATGATCCAATTGATCATCTCATCTTTGTGGCTGACCCCGGCAACCCAGCGAATCCCGATAACGCTAATCTCGCTCTGAAAAACCAGAACGTGGCAGTAATTAATGCCATTACTAATAAGCTCATAACAAGAATTCCTTTTGGTCTTCACCCACCCTTTGGTGACGATGTTGGACATATCCAGTTCGATCCTGTCACTCATCGCGTCTTCGTGACCACGTTACCCTTGATTGACCAGAACCTTAATAAACCGCAGACGCCGCCATCTTTTTTGGCAGTCATCGATCCCGCCACTCTGAAAGTTGTTTCAAATATACGGCTACCAGACCAGTGCCTCGTTCCTCACGGTATGGTGATAGATGCGCAACAGCGAGAAGCATTCGTCGCTTGCGTTGACTCACAAAACATGGTGCATGTCGATTTGCAGACGATGAAACCTTTTGCTGAACCTCTCTTACCCGTGGCATTCAATCCCGATATCATGCGGCTAGACCATTCCTCACATGTACTCGTTGTAGGTTGTGCGGGTGGCATTTCGCTCTTTGATGAAAGTGGGCGACACCTGAAGAAACTTGGTAACTACTTCCTCGGAGGCGGTAGTCATCACACAATTGCCATCGACGAGACAAAGCAGTTGATATACCTGCCGCAACCATCCGTAGGAGGCCGACCAATTCTGCGCATTATACAGTACACGCCAAATGGAGTGTGATGTAACATAATATGGATAGAGTAATGCAATAAAGGCAATCATGTACATGATTGCCTTTATTGCATTACTCTATCCATGTGGTTAAGTAGTATCACCCGCCAGCGCGTTTTACCTTGTAGCCCATCTCGGTTAGCTTTGTCTGCACCTTATCGCAGTGGTCACCCTGTATTTCGATTATTCCATCCTTGACGGTTCCACCGGAACCACACATTTTTTTGAGTTGTTGTGCAAGTCCCGTCAATGTCTCTTCGCTAGCAGGAATCCCTGTAATTACCGTTACTGTCTTGCCACCGCGCTGCTTGCGGTCGCGCATAATACGCACAATGCCATCACTCTTCTTCGCTGGCTCTCCTGACGATTTTCTTGTATCAGGACGTGGGCGCATGCTACCACCATCAGTCGAGTACACAACATTATCCGACATAGCGTATCCTCCTCTCATCTCTTTTTCATGCACAAATTGTATCATATCATGAATTTTACAAACTTAAAAAGCAGGGAGACCGCAAGGGTCTCCCTGCTCACCTAAAGGATTGCCTTTCACAGGTACTGTCTCATACTATTTCATGGCACAAATTCGCTTGCAGATGCGTATACAATAGTGAGAACTGTACATCTATGAATGGACCTCTACTATGATACAAGAATTTGAAGATATCGCTCTCTCGCATTATCGGCTGCAGCGTCTCCTGGCTTGCGGCGGTATGTCGATTGTCTATATAGCTGAAGATACGCAAACGGGTCGCACCGTCGCCATAAAGCTCGTTCATAAAAGTACTCATAAGTCCTATAAACACTTTCAGCGTGAGGTGCAAACACTCGCTAGATTGACACACAACCATATTCTGCCTGTAATTGAGTATGGGGAACATGGCTCATGGTTCTATATGGTTATGCCTTATATCGCTTACGGCACGCTGAAACAGCATTTGAGTAAGAGCTTGCTTTCAACAGACGAGACTGGCGAAATACTCGCACAAATCGCCGACGCACTATATATGATACATGAACACGGCATAGCACATGGTGATATCAAGCCCTCCAACATCCTTTTGCATGAGAGTAAACATGTCTATCTTGCCGATTTTGGTCTTGCACGACACATGCAGGAAACGAGCGATACTTCACAACACTCTATCGTGCAGGGAACACCCGAATACATGGCACCTGAACTGACCACACAAGCGGCTACACCATCAAGTGATATCTATGCGCTTGGTGTTCTACTCTACCAAATGCTTACAGGACGCCTTCCGTTCAAAAGTAGCACACCTATCGGCCTCTATTGGAAACATCTCCATGAGCAACCGATGGCCCCATCTTTCTATAATCCTCAGCTTTCTCGTGCTACAGATGCCGTAGTCCTACGTGCGTTAGCGAAACAGCCAGCACAGCGCTTTCAAACACCGCTTGAATTTGCACATGCCTATCAAGCATCTCTGCAAAAACGCTCTGCAGCACCATTCGGCATGCATATAGGAGCACCTGCAGTTGCAGCTGTCCTGTTCCTATGCGTCATGCCTTCCTTGCTCGGCTTTTCTTTCTCGTATCTCCTCACCAGTCATGCGCAAACACCAACACGTATACAGGCTAATGAGGCTCTTGCGCATACAACGAGCATAGCATTCACACCACCTGCTCCACCACAGAACGTGCCATCATCAACTACTCCTCCACCGTTTTTACATCCAACCACTAAAGTGTTGATGAGTCACCTTGTGGTCAAGCCTGCTACCTATCCTACACCAAACGATGGTGATAAGGATGATAACCCTAAGCCTAAATATAAACCGAAAAGCATTGCTAACAATCTTGCGGTGTAAAAGCGTTGACATACGTACTCAACAGCCCTATACTTGCATCTATCAAGCTATGTTTATACGTGTTACATCTGAATCAATATTTACATAACAATTACTTATACTAAGGAACACACATGCCCGGATTAGAGGGAACATCTTTAGGGCGCTATCAACTCTTAGGGCGGTTGGGGCGCGGTGGAATGTCAGAAGTATATCTCGCATACGATGAACGCATGGATCGAAATGTCGCGCTCAAGGTTGTGAGCAGTAGCCAATCTGACTATCTTGAACGCTTTCAACGCGAAGCCGACGCGATTAGTAGTCTGCACCATCCTCACATTCTGCCTGCCTATGACTACGGCGACCAGGAGCCGTGGCACTATCTTGTGATGCCCAATATCGAACATGGTACACTGCGCCACCGTTTAGAAAAAGGTGCCCTTTCATTAGAGGATGCTGGCGAGATGCTAAACCAAATCGCGAGTGCTTTACAAAGTGCTCATGATAATGGGATTATTCACCGTGACATCAAACCCTCAAACATCCTGCTGCGCGACGATCACTATGCCTATCTCGCCGACTTTGGACTCGCCAAGGCGATGGAAGGTGGTAGCGAACTCACTCAGACAGGTGCCTTGCTCGGCACACCTGAATATATGGCACCCGATCTCGCCGATGGACCAGCCACGACCAGCAGCGACATTTACGCCTTAGGTGTACTACTCTATCAAATGGTTGCAGGACGCGTTCCCTTTACAGGCGAGACGCCTGTCTCTGTGTATATGAAGCACGTGCGCGAACAGCCGTTGCCGCCTTCGTTTTATAATTCTAGTATTCCACATTCCATCGATCAAGTCGTATTGCGCGCGCTCGAAAAAGACCCACGCCGTCGCTATCAATCACCACAAGAACTCGCCGATGCATTTGAACAAGCTCGCTTGACGCCCTCTATTCATGAGACGCAGGAGATGCCACCCTACAAAACAATTCAGGAGACGATGCACAGTGGAACAGGTGAGACACCAATACCCGCATCGCGCCGCTTTGGGCGACAGGCACGACAAGCACGACAGGCACGGCAGAGCCGCAATCCTTCGTCACAGGGACGCAAACTTATTTTGCCGGGAAATCCAGCGGCAGCCCCAACCTCTGTCTTCTCGCGCAGGAGACGCATCACTGCGCCTATCGTTGAGAACACAATAGAAGGTGGACATCAAACAGTCGCTATGCAAACCTCTGCTGACCCTTTGACACCACAACTACCCGCACGCCGTACAACAGAGAGCATCCATACAGCTCCTCATTTGCCACCCAGAAGAGCGAGTATGCTAACGTTCACGATCATCACGATTGGCCTGCTCCTTTTCGTAGTTCTACCAATCGGTGCTATCTCCTATTTTGCTGGTACCGTACATAAAGCGACGCCAACAGCTACGCCTGTGCCGACAAATACAGCACAACCAACACAGATAGTCCCAACAGCTACGCCACAAACACAGAATACGCCTGTACCAACGACAACAGTGCCCGCAAGCGTACAAGCTCAAGGAACGGCAACCGCCATTCTTGCAAATGCGACAAGTGGTACGCCGCTCACCTACAGCCTTGCAAGCAATAGGGATGGCCTATGGACAGAAGATGCTATTCATTGTATCTTCGCTGGCGGTGGCTATCACGTCCGAGTACTCCAAACAAACTTTCTGCAGTATTGTCCACTGACGAAAAGCGTACAAGATAATACGACGATACAGGTCGATGTTGCCTTGCTCAGTGGTAGCCATGCGGGGATGTTGCTACGCATGAATAGTGACCAATTCTACGACTTTGAAATCACGGATGCGGGTCAATGCTTCTTCCGCCGCCATGATCCTGGTGATGGCAATAACTTCACCAATATTCTCGTACCCACAAAGAGCAGTGCTATCGCTCCTGTAGGCCAAAAGAACACGCTCACCATTATCGCCAACGGTAGCACATTCCGGCTCTACGTAAATGGTACTGCTATAGGCGGTCTCCTACAAGACACTAATTACTCAGTTGGCGGGCTTGCACTCGTCGCTGGTACACTCGCCCCTGCAACATATGGTGAAGCGGGCTTCTCCAATCTGAAAATATACAAAATAGGGT
>CAXUHF010000088.1:0-3174 GCA_964250765.1 uncultured Ktedonobacteraceae bacterium
CCGCGTCTACGTGTGGTGGGACAACTCTCACAAAGCTATATCGTTACCGAGGGCGAGGACGGTATGTACCTGATTGATCAGCATGCCGCACATGAGCGCATCCTGTTAGAGCGAATGGTGGCGTCAATGAAGGCACGTACGCCTATTGCGCAATTGCTGCTTACACCAATGAACCTCTCGTTAGCTCCAAGCGAACTAGAGGCGATAGAAGACCATCAGCAACAACTAATGGAAATTGGCTTCTCGTTCGAGATGTCCGAAAGCAACACGCTTTCCGTCCTGGGAGTTCCGAGTATTCTTGTAAAACAAATGAACATGCGCTCCCTGCATGAATTGCTGATCGAGCTTACGGCACCAGACAACCTTGGGCACACGGAAACATGGGAGGAGCAAGCACTGGCAAATGTGGCGTGCAAGGCGGCAATCAAGGCGAACTACTTTCTGACGGTGAGTGAGATGCGCGAAATGATTGAGCAGCTAGAGCAGACACAGGCACCCTATAGCTGCTGTCATGGGCGTCCCACAATGGTTCACTTCGGCTTGTCCGCGCTGGCGCATCAATTCGAGAGGCGGTAATAGCATGCTTGCCAATATCCTCACCGCCGCCGCGAGCTGGCACGCGGAACACCCCTTGCTGACCTATCTCGTACCAGAGGAGTTTCAAGCTGATCTACGTGCTGGACAACTCGTCGCGGTTCCCTATGGTGAGCGGCTCGTCGAGGGTATCGTTTGGACGATCTCAGGGGATGAGATGGATATTCCAACCTTCGATAGCGACGACGGAGAATTGCGTCCCTTGCACTCCATTCTCGATCTCGAACCCGCGCTACTACCGCATCAACGAGTGTTAGCTGAGTGGATGGCGGACTACTATGTCACACCGCTTGCTTTTGTTGCCCTGATGATGTTGCCTCCTGGTCTAATGCAACGTTCACAGGTCGTCTTACATCTTGTCACAGACGAAATGCCTGCTGAGGCGAACGAACAAACGTTGCGCACAAAAGCCCTGATAGGGATGCTGCTAGCCGAGGGCGAATTGGATGTTGAGCGACTCAAAGAGATGCTAGGTCCAAAACGCGCCAAAGAGGTGTTGAAAGATGCACTTGAAAGCGGTCTCGTCCAACGCGATGCACAACTGCACGCGCCACAAGCCAAACCGCGTGTGCAACGCGTTGTGCGTCTTGTTGCACAGAGTGAAGCACTCGCAGCATGGCGCACACATGTTGAAGAGATCGCACAACGCGATATGGCACAGGCCGCAGCAATTGTTCTTGCACCCGATAATGTACGTCGGCGTCCCGGTGGAAAAGCTGGTAGCAAAAGTAGTGCCGCGAATACGTGGGCGGTTCCTGGCGCGACCGCAACCCTCACGCTTTCGGAAGACGATAAGGAACGTCTGATTGCGCGTCGTCAGCTAGCCGCCGTTGACCTGCTTCAACAAGCTCCCGCCTCCGGTCAGTACTGGACGCCAGGGATGTTGTGTAAAGCCTGCGAGCTGACTGAGAAGCAACTACAGCCGCTTATACGCGACAACATTATTCTCATCGAAACGACAGAGGTACGACGCAATCCCTTTTTTGGACGCACTCTAGCAGCATCGACACCACTACACCTTACATCCGATCAGCAGCAAGCCTTAGACGCTATTCTTGGCGATGCCTCACATCCCATTCTGTTACACGGTGTGACGGGTAGTGGTAAGACTGAAGTCTATCTACAGGCACTTGCCGCCATCATCGCACAGGGGAAACGCGGTATTGTGCTGGTGCCAGAGATTGCGCTTACAACACAGGCAGTGCAACGTGTCGCGGGACGTTTTCCCGAACGTGTCGCCGTCATCCACAGCGAGCTAAGCGCGGGTGAACGCTATGATGAGTGGCGACGCATTCGTGCAGGCAAGGTCGATGTGGTGATTGGCTCACGTTCGGCCCTCTTCGCGCCCTTACCAAATCTTGGTATTATTATCCTGGACGAGGAACATGAAGCGGCCTATAAGCAGGCGGAGCGTAAACCAACCTATCATGCACGCATGAGTGCGTTGACATTGGGGAAAATACTACATATCCCCGTTGTGCTGGGCAGTGCCACGCCATCCGTTGAAACGTTTTATCGTGCAGAGCAAGGCGTCTATCGTCTCGTGGAACTACCTGGACGTATCGGCGCATCGCTGCCACCTGTCGAGATTATCGACCTACGCACCGAACTGCATACGGGCAACACCAGCATTATCAGTCGTCGCTTGCAAGAGGAGCTTGAAAGCGTCTTGAGCAGGGGACAACAGGCGATTCTTTTTCTCAACCGACGTGGTGCGGCAAGTTGTGTATTGTGTCGCGATTGCGGTTTTGTCTCACAGTGTGATCGTTGCGATATTCCGCTCACCTATCATTCCACCGAGCGTATCCTGCTCTGCCATTATTGTGGACGCAAAAGTAAGATGCTACAATTCTGCCCGACCTGCAATAGTTCAGGTATACGCTACTTTGGTTTGGGAACGGAGAAGGTACAGGATACCATCCAAAAGAGTTTTCCTGATGCACGTCTTCTACGTTGGGACAGAGATACCGCGCGCAACCGTAGTGCACATGAGCAACTACTGGATCGCTTCGCCAACCGCGAGGCCGATATCATGATCGGCACACAGATGATCGCCAAAGGGTTGGATTTACCAGGGGTAACGCTGGTAGGTGTGGTCTCAGCAGATATCGCGCTCAACCTGCCCGACTACTCGTCGCCTGAACGCGCCTTTACTCTGCTCACACAGGTTGCGGGTCGTGCTGGACGTGGCTCTGAAGCTGGACGTGTGATCGTCCAGACTTTCAATCCACAACATTTTTGCATTGACGCGGCTTCACGCCACGACTATTCCGAATTTTACAACGCGGAAATCGAGGCACGGCAGCGTTATGGATATCCACCATTTCGCCAATTCGTCAAATTCACCTACAGTCACGAAAACCGTCATCGTTGCCAGAACGAAGCCTTGCTTTTAGCGGAGCGACTCAACGAGTGGATCGAACGCTTGCAACTGCTCAATACGGATGTCGTCGGTCCCGCACCCGCTATGATGGAGCGTATGCGCAGCAAATATCGTTGGCAACTCATCGCACGTGGTCCCGACTTACATCGTCTACTACGCGTCGTCGATGCCCCTGACTGGGAGGTCGATATCGACCC
>CAXUHF010000088.1:3274-22906 GCA_964250765.1 uncultured Ktedonobacteraceae bacterium
TACATCGTCTACTACGCGTCGTCGATGCCCCTGACTGGGAGGTCGATATCGACCCCGTAAGCACGCTGTAGGGACCGATAATGCAGGTTAACAAATTGATGCGGATACCTCCTGTAAGAACCGATTATGTGATGTAACAAAATAACATGGATACGCCGCGTGTAGAGGTCTCATTCTATGACACCCTCGTGGCAATTGACCACGTTTACGAGATTGATGAGACGTTACACCATTCCCTTCAACATGGTCAATTGCCACGAGGGTGTCATAGAATGAGACCTCTACGGGATTTTCATATCCTAGTTAATTTGTTCAACCTCATTATCACGTCCTTGTTTGTATATCGACCGCTGACGAGGATGTGATAAATCGGTCCCTACAGAAACGTAAAAATGGGCACCCTGTTACAGAGTACCCATTTTTACAGTGTATTTCTCTACTACACAGACTCAACGGTTGGACCACCGGTTTGTGTTGGTGGTACTTCGGGTGTTGGCTGCTGCGGCTGTTGCGCTGCGGCTGATGGAGCGGACTCCGCATAATCACCTTCACGTGCGGGACGCTTGAAGATATAGTATGCCGAGTTAGAGGTCAGCGACTGAATGCCGACCAGTTCCCATCCCTCGCGGCCCAGGCCGTCCATATAGCGGCGCGCGAATGTGCTGCGTCGCTCGTCTCCGATTAAGGTCTCAAGTCCCTCGCTGGAGATACGCCCACGATAGTCAATATAGACAACTTTGTAGGCCCACTGACCCATGATAATTGCTCCTTCCCTGTCTCTTTAACATGTATTCATTACATATCTTTTATTAGGTCCCCTCGGAGAGGACCAGCGATGCCATATCCGATGACATCTCTCGCTCGAACGCCCTAGTATGTTTGTGTCTCGTAATCGCGCCTCGCTCGCATGATAACAGTACACAGCCTGAGCATTCGTACGAACAATCGGTTCCACATCGGGTTCCACAGTCAATGTGTTACCAATTGCAGGTCCTCCACCAACGGGTTCCTCTGCACATTGGTAGTATAGCCCCGATGTGCGCGGTCTACGCCGCCAGTTCCGCCAGTTTATGAAGCAGTATAAATCTCTTGGAAGGAGCCTGTCTATTTGTACAGGTAGGGAGCAACGTTCACATCATAAAGATGTTGTAGGGACCACGTTGACGACGTCCAAGGCGCAATGAATTGCGCGAAACCGTGAGTAGAATTATAGCCGATAAATCGGCCTCGGACGCCGTCAGCGTGGTCCCTACAACAATCCATCATTATATTACGATGTTGCTTTTGGTGTGATGCCAACGGTGGGTGTCGAAGTCGGTTGTGTTGTAGGTGTCACTCCTACCGTTGAAGTCAGGGTCGGTTGTACCGTGGGCGTTGGCGTTACGCCAACAGTGGGTGTTGAAGTTGGTTGTGTTGTGGGAATGGGCGTGAGCACAATATGTGGTGCAGCAGTTGGTGTCACGCCGATTGTTGGCGTGATGCCCATCGTCGGGGTTGGAGAGGGAACCACTCTAACCGTTGGCGTGGGCATGACTCCAATCGTTGGAGTAGGCGTCGGCGTAACTGCCGTTACAGTGAGCGTAACGGTAACGGTCACAGCGGAGCCAATAGAAGGCGTAATAGCTACTGTTGCGGTATAGCTGCCAGCCGCAAGCTTCGCCGCATTTACGTTGAAGATTGGCGACGAGGTGACGTTTGGCGCATCGCTTCCGCTTGCTGGATTGACACTTAGCCAGGAAACCGATGGTGTACCAGTTGTCCATGTGAGTGTGCCACCACCGATATTGCTAATATTGACGGACTGTGTGGCTGGATTGCTGCCAGCAGGTGTTGTGTAAGTCAGATGTGTTGTGTTTACCTGCATTGATGGTGGAGCAATACTAATGGTAATAGCCACCGTCACAGGACTACCAGCAGCAACCAAGCCTGTTACAGGATCAGTCGCGGTAATTGTCACGTTCGCTGTGTAGTTACCAGCAACAGCACTTGCTGCATTCACAACAACACTCGTTGAGGTATTGGTGCCAGCCGCGAGTGTACCCGAAGCGTTGCTGAGCGAGACAAATGATGGAGCCTTTGCTAGTGATGCGGTCCAGTTTAATGCGGTACCGCCCGTATTAGCAATATTCACAGGCTGCGCAGTTACACCATTCGTACCATGTGTACTAGCTATGCCTGCGCTTGCCGCGAGTGATGCAGGCGAGGAAGCCGTCACTGTTATACCTACAGTTTGCGGGCTACCTGCGATAGCAGCACTCTTATTGACACCGGCTAGAGTGATTGAGCCGCCATACGAGCCAACCTTGAGCGACGTACCTATAGCTCTTACCGTAAACGTTGCCATACCACCACTGAGCACAGTTGCTGTAGCGGGTGTAACGGTCAACCAACCAGCACCACTTCCTAGCGTAACGGTTGGTGTGACCATCACATTTCCAGTACACACACCACTGACCGCCACAGAGAAGGTTTGCGCAACTGGATTTTGTCCAGCGACAGTTGTAAATGCCTCAGTTGCCACGGATGGTGCTTGTAATGTACATGCTTGCTGGACTATCAGCGCAACAGATACGACTACAGGAGCACCAAGCACCTGATGCGTCATACTATCAACAGCAGTAACCGTCACGGTAGACGCATAGTTTCCAGCCTTGAGTGCTGCCGAGGAGATGCCAATACTACTTGTCCCTGCTATCGCGAGTGTTGCTGTGCCTGTTGCGGGTGTTGGTACAAGCCAGGATGCAGCCGACGTTGCAGTCCAGGTAACACCATGTGTACATGCACCACTTACGCCGATAGTGAGCGGTTGCGGAGCTACTGCGACCTGACCTACAACACTTGTAAAGTTCAAGGCTGTTAGTCTCGTTGTGACTGTACACGCGCCTTGTACAACAAAGCTTACGGGAATTACCTGTAGGCCACCCGGAACACTATGTCCTGTTTCGTCAGTGCCTGTAAGGGTCACAGTTCCATTATAGGTTCCAGGAGTAAGCGTACTTAATTGCGTGGCAGAAACAGATAACGCTGTAGATGAATGACCTGTAAGACTACCACTAGCAGGTGTCACACTGAGCCAGTTGCCCCCAATACTCGTCGCAACGCTTGCTTGCCAATTGAGGACACCACCAACCGAGTTTGTGACAACAACGCTTTGTGATACAGTTCCCACTTGCCCGACAACGCCTGTGTAGGTGAGCGCAGCCGAAGATACATTCATAATTGGCGATGCAGCCTGAGTTACGGTAAATGAGACGGGCAGCGTCTCGGTACCTGCTGAAGTCGTAAAGACAATTGAACTTGTATATGTTCCCGGCAGCAAACCTGTACCATTGACACTCACCGTTGGGGACGCTGGCGTAGTGCCACTTCTTGTACCGAGTACAAGCCAGGACGCCGCCGTTGTCGCGCTCCACTGTATAGGTGCGGTACAACTGCTTTGTGAGACGCCTACATTGATCGTCTTGCTGCTTGATGCAGATTGCTGGTACACACCAGCAAAGGTCAGCAGCGATGGTGATACTTGTAAACTACATTGTGGTGTGATGGTGACTGTAACAGGTACATCCTGTTGGCTATTCTTTACCTGCCCCCGACCTGTAAAGGTAATCATGCTTTCGTATGTTCCAGGGAGGAGCGTACTAGTATTGATACTCACACTAACATTTTGTAGCGCAACGCCTTGTGTTGTAGTCGGAGTGCTGCTAGCAGCAGATGAGGCATTCTGCACACTACCACCATTGGGCGAGACTGTGAGCCATGCGGCATCTGTCGAAACGCTCCATTGTAATGGAAGAACGCCCGGATTACTCACTGCAATAGTTTGCGCGGGTGGTGCTGCTCCGCCATCGGGGGCGGTAAAGGAAAGTACGGCAGGACTGACCTGAAGTACTGCGTCATGTCCTGGGCTAAGCGGTATCACTTGCATCTTGACTGTGACATTGCTACTTCCAACATTCGACAAGAAATTCACATGAGCCGAGTAGGAACCAGGGCGCAAATTGGCACGATCTCCCGCAATCACAACCTGTGTCTTCGCACCCGCCACGAATGTGCCATTGTCGGGCGAGAGCAACAGCCAAGGTTGATCGCTGCTAGCTTGCCATGTAATTTGTCCGCCACCAGGATTGCTTAACGTGATCGTCTGCGTAGAATTTGTCGCGTTATCACCAGTACCGAGGTCAAGCGTAGTATCCGAAAGAGTGAAATGTGCAGGTCGTAGTGACACGCTCTTTCCTGTGACAAGAAGCGAGAAGCGTGCTACTTTGTGCAGCTTTGCATCCTCCGCATTGACTACGTGTATGCCTGCTTGCCAGTCTGGTGAGATGGTGACAGTATCTGTAAAATTCCCCTTCTCATCGGCTTGAATGATGGAGAAGCCACCCGTATCAGCGATGGGAAGAATAGCATCGCGGGTCAATCCTACACGTCCATGAGGAGTAAAGTTGCTCCCATGCAATTCTAACGTTGCACCAATGGCGATAGTATTGGACGACGTGGTAAGCGTCGGTGCGTGGATGCCTGTTATGCCATGTCCAAAAGAGACAAAGACACCAAATACGCCCGCAAGCGACAAAATAAGGACGGCAGTAAGGCTCAACCAAAAGAAAAGAACAGGAGGAATACGCTGCGCAACAAGGCTTTTAGTGGGTAATGGTGTCACCTTCATATGCCGTGGTGATGTAGGCCGAGGCGAAACAGGAATATCCTCTTCCTGCACAGGAGGAGTGTCAAGCACTCTTTGCCATGTCAAAGGGCGCGCATCCTCTACATGCAGTTGCGTAACGACATCCTGTACAGGATACTGTTGCGCCCCTTGTGGTGATGTTTGGGGATATGTATTCGCGTAACGTCCACGATATGCTGTATTCACCGTCGCGGCTCGTGTTTTTGCTGGTACTGTCGGTGTTTGTGGAGTGCTGACTGGATAAAAGTGTGGTCCCTGAAATGCACTCTTTTCCGCAGTTTTTTCCGCGAGGAAACGTGCAGACATATGCCCTGGTGAAGTCATAGACTCACCACAGTTGGCACAATAGTTCGCGTATTCTGGCAGTGCTTTTTCACAGTTTGGGCATTGAATATTGTCCATCACGGCTTCCCCCTTATCCCTTAGGCGTACCGCGGTTTGCGCACAAAGAGATGGCATACCGATGAAGTTTTTTGACAAGCATAGAACAGGTATATGTCGTATTCAGCGTGGTATATTGGTGGTCCTATAATAGTATACTATATATAACCATATAAATGTAGTGTACGGGACAAACATCTCGCTGTCAACGACTAATCATGAACTCACGGACGCCCACAAGGGGCGTCCCTACTATATAACCCTCGTCGTCTATGGTAGGGACGCCCCTTGTGGGCGTCCGTTGTGTATGTAGCGAACGTTCTTTGTATTTAAACAGTCAATCGTATTTGACAATTACCCTCTCGCCCCTATATCATACAAGGTGCATACTCGCCCAACTAGTAAGGAGCAGCCCGTTGTCTACCGTGCCACGTAGTAGTATACCTCCATCATCGCTACCTCGTCATACATTTTCCTGGTTTCTCCTTATCCTGGCAAATACATTATGGGCGACAAGTTATGTTGCAGGCAAATTCATCCTACAAGATATATCGGTCAATATGCTCAATGCGTTACGTATGTGTCTTGCCTCATTGTTCCTCATCCCCCTATTACTTTATAAACGCAAAGAGATACACTTAACATGGCGCGATGTTCCTCAACTCCTCTTGCTTGCGCTTACCGGCTTTGTCATCACGAAAATGCTTGAATACGGTGGCTTAGCCCTAACAACAGCCTCTGATGTTGCTCTGCTTATCAGTAGCGAGACGTTGTTTACAGCAGCTTTCGCGTGGCTTTTGTTACATGAACGTTTTCAACTGGTGCGGGTAGGGCTTATGTTGCTAGGGCTGCTTGGTGTGTACCTGATTGTTGAGCGTAGTTTTATCCCGAATATTCCCTCTGGTGGTGGGATATGGCGCATTTTTGGAGACCTGCTCGTCGTGCTAGCACTTCTTTTCGAGGCATTTTATACGATACGCGGAAAATCGTTACTGGTGAAACACTCGCCATTGCTGGTCGTTTCCGCCGCGATTGTTGGCAGTACCTTGTTCTGGTTGCCTCTCGCAGGCTGGGAGACACTCTCTTTTGGCTGGCATCCACTAAGTACGCTTGGGTGGATAAGCTTAGGCTGGATGGCTCTCGTTACAACCGTGTTTGGCTATCTTGCATGGTTTCAGGGCTTAGCAAAAGTAGATGGCTCGGCTGCTGCCGTCACACTCTTTATACAACCACTTCTTGGCACACTATTAGCTGTCATCCTATTGCATGAACAACTTACTCCAGTCACCATACTTGGTGGCGTTTTGATTGTGGCAAGCGTCTTCTTACTGTCGCGTCATAGTTAGGGAGAGGTAGGGATATGATTGAGCCGCATAGCTCTTTTGTCGATACTGAGAATATACATGTACATTACCTTGAATGGGATCCAGTAAAAATGTATGACGAACAACAGCAAGCTCTAGCCCAGGACAACGACGAGATACCAATCGTGTTACTACACGGACTTGGCGCAACGGCGGATACGTGGCGTTTAGTTGCACAGGACCTGTGCCATAAACATCTTGTTGTTGCCTTTGATCAGCGTGGACATGGGGAGAGCACGAAGCCGACAATTGGCTATGACCTCACGACCATCGCGGAAGATGCGGTACAAGGCATGGCAGCACTGGGCCTCGGTCAGATTACACTTGTCGGACATGGCTGGGGAGCGCGTGTCGCCCTCGTTCTAGCGGCACGACATCCGGCATTGATCAGTCACCTCATTCTCGTTGACTGCCCACACGTTGAGCCGCGTCACTGGCCCGGTATGACACGAGACCGTTTTATCCGTGAGACCGATACCAAACATCTGTATGTCTCAAAAACAGCCTTTGTGGAGGCTATGCGCGAAGAAATGCGCTCATTCTGGACGCCAGAGGTGGAGGCGATTCTGCTCAAAACAGTGCGAGAACTGCCCGATGGACACCTTGAGGAATGTCTACAGCCCGATAATCAGCGTCGTATCCGCGAATCGCTGTGGGATGATCGCGCCCTCACGTACTATGGTAAGTTGCAGTGCCCTGTTCTGCTCATTCCTGCTGCTGGCGAGCCACAGCCCGACAAAGAGTTTCCAGAACGTCTTGAGCATACCGACGAATTTGCCGAAGCTAAAGGCCACATGGCGGCTCAAGTCGCCGAGGTCATTTCGCGCTGCTCTGTGCTATGGATGCCCAACACCTCGCACGACATACAACTGCAACGACCACAGACACTGGCACAAGCGATATTGAGGTTTATGACGAATTAGAGGTTGAAATTGCTTATGCAATTTGATGGAATGATGGGGGTACGAACCGTCCGTAGGGGCCTAATTCTATTACACCCTGTTAGCGATGAACCATGTTGAAGGAATTGATAAAACGTTGCATATGTCCTCGAACAGTCTCAATTGCCAACAGGGTGTAATAGAATTAGACCCCTACGAGCGTTTCACATCCTGATTATTGCGTTACACAGGACAATTGGTTCCAGCCGTAATATTTACTCACAAAAAGGACATTCATCATGACAACCATCCTCTATCTAAATGGCAATATATACACAATGGACGCCGCACAACCTCGTGCCCAAGCAATGGCGATTGACGATACGCATGGACGTATTATGGCGGTCGGTACAAATGATGAGATGCGACGTGTCGGCGGACAACATACGCAGATTGTGGACCTGAAGGGCAAAACCGTGTTACCAGGGTTTATTGACGCACACATTCACTTGCTCCACACGGCTCATATGCAGAACCGCATCAATGCACGTAACGCGACAAGTGAGGCTGAGGTCGCAGAGCTTGTGCGCGAACGAGCCAGTCAGACGCCAAGTGGACAGTGGATACAGGGCGGGCAATGGGACCAAAATCTTTGGACAGACACACACTTTCCCTCTAAAGCATCGCTCGATGCCGCCGCACCCTCTCATCCCGTTGCACTCTCAAGTAAGGATGGACATCTGTTATGGGTCAATTCATTAGCGTTACAACGTGCCAATGTGACAGCCGAGACGCCTGAACCGGAAACAGGGCATATTTTACGTGATGGGTCTGGTGAGCCGACAGGTGTGCTACAGGAAGAGGGGGCAACAAGTCTTGTCTATAATGTCGTTGGCTCCTCCGATCCAAGTATGAATCGCTTATTGATAGAACGTACAATAGTCCAGTTGCAGAGCAGTGGTATCACCACCATTCATGATATCGAGGGCGACACCTCCCTCAACCTCTTTCAAGAGTTACGCGACGAAGGCAAGCTTGGTGTACGTGTGCAGATGCTTTTACCACGTCAAATGTTGCCGCAACTACGCACACAAGGCATCAACAACGAAGAAAACGACCTGCTTCGTGTGGGGGGTATCAAGATATTTGCCGATGGCACACTTGGTTCACAGACAGCCGCCATGCTTCAAAGCTTCGAGGGTTCTCCTGGCAATTATGGTATTCTGACCATTCCAGAGCAAGAGATGCTCGATAACGTCAATGACGCAACTGAGATGGGCCTGACAATTGCCATTCACGCGATTGGAGACCGAGCCGCAAAGGTTGCCCTTGACGCCATCGAACGCGCACAAATGTTGATGGCGGAGCAAGGGACACCCGAAGATGCACGGTCCGGTCTGCGTTATCGTTTAGAGCATGTCCAGTTAATCACACCGGAAGACCTGCAACGAATGCGTCGTCTAGGGGTGATTGCCTCGATACAACCCTTCCATGCCGTAGCTGACCGCGATATCGCGGAACGCTATTGGGGCAAACGTCATCGTCACGCCTATGCCTATCGTACCATGCATGACCTCGGCATTCCCTTAGCGATGGGGTCCGATGCGCCCGTTGAACGCTTTGACCCGTTAAGCATTCTGTACGCGGCAACAGTACGCAGCGACCCAACCACGCACCGTCCACCGTGGCTACCCGATCAAGCTCTCAATGTTACCGACGCACTGTGGGGCTATACGCTCGGAGCAGCTTACGCAGGTGCTGAGGAGCAACGGAAGGGTTCGCTCACAGTAGGCAAGCTCGGCGACGCCGTTGTGTTACGCGAAGACATTCTACAGGTCCCACAGGAGCACATGGCTGAAAATGGTGTACAAGCAACAATATTAGGTGGCAAGGTTGTGTACGGAGAATTATAAAGAGCAAGAAGATGAGTTAGTCGTCGAATTCGACGACTAACTCATCTTCTTGCTCTTTACTAGAGGTAGAGGGCGGACTAGCTGTATTGCAATTCACCAGTGGTTTGTGAGGGAGTGTGAACATGCTGTTCTTGTAGTGCTCGCACAAAAAGCAGCACACTGTTTGATGGCTTGCGCGGATACAGCACTCCATAGGGTATCGTGTACTCCCAATCGACAGGAATCGTGACCAGAGAGGGGTGGACATCTTTCCAGCCGTCTAACGTCAGCAGAACGGCACCACCTTCCTCACAGCGGTTGAACATATCAAGAGTATACTGATGGGGTGCGTTCTTGATCTGGATTTCTGGGTGTTCCGTTACTAAATATTCCCGTATTCCATCAATGAGCGAGCTGCTGCCCGGTTGTATCATGACCAACCGCTCTCCATAGAAATCGGGAACAGAAAGCCTTTCCTTCTTGGCGAATGGATGTTCCCTTGAGACGGCGACACAGAAGCGATACTCTCCTAGCTTGAGAGCCTGAAAAGAGTCAGACCCATTCGCTCTCTCATATGCCCCGACCAGGACATCAAAATCCTTGCCAAGCGTTCGATAGACGCCGGGCCAGGATTCAGCATCATCACCTAAGGGAACAAGCTTCATTTTGAACTGAGGATAGGTCTCGCTGATGTTGTTCCATACTTCTAAGAGGACGTTACATGGGTTCAGCATGGAATTGCCAATCCGTATCATATGCGAATTTTTATTGGCGGCTTGATGCGCCCGTACAATGGCTTTTTCTGAATACTGCATTAGAAACTTGGCATCATGATAAAAAGAAATTCCGGCATCTGTAGCTCGTATCCCATGATTTGTGCGTATCAACAGTTGCACCCCAATCTGCGCTTCTAAGACATTCATTTGTTTCATGAGCGCCGTTGAGGAGAGATATAATTTCTCGGCAGCCTTTGAAAAGCTTCCAGCATCGATGACTTCTATGAACGTATGTAACACGTCATTGACCATACATTTTCTCCTTTGTGTGTCAACCCCTGGTTTATACAACTCTAACTTTTTTCTTCTTCCCTGTCAAGCGAGCGGAGAGTATACTTCCATTGGAAAGAGCAATCCACCACACTAGTAAGCCCCCCAAGGAGGAGCAAATGGAATCAGTGTTCATTACAGGAGCCAACAAAAGTATTGGTTTTGAAACGGCCCGTCAATTGCTGCAAAAGGGCTATCACGTCTATCTGGGATGAACCATGTTAGAGGATTTGATGCAACGTTACAACATTCCCTCAAACGTGGTCAATTGCCGCGAGGGTGTAATAGAATTAGACCCCTACAATTGACGTATCCGTATGAACTATACATGCTCGCTTGCAACGCCATAAGCGGCGTCTCCGTATATGTTACATAGTACAAGAATACATTATGCTTCTATGATGAAGCTGATGAAGTGGAGCTTTAACAATGCGTAGAACGACAGTGCTGGGCTTTGATGAGCGCGTGGAGCGTGTGCTCGCGTATGCATTCCTGTGGATTTCAGGGGTGCTGTTGTTCATGGTGGAGATACGCCCGACAGAAAGTAGCCGCAATGTACGCTGGCATGCAGTTCAGTCAATGCTTACGTTTGGGACGCTCTCGCTTTTAATTGTGGCAGTAAGCTTGTTGAAGGGCATGTTGGGCTGGGTCCCCTTCCTCGGTCTGCTGACTAACTTTGGCTTAGGCTTATTGCTCAACGTGCTCTGGTGGACAATGGGCATACTGTGGGTATGGCTGATGGCTATGGCATGGCTTCATCCACGTTATCGTCTACCATTGGTTGGCGCGTGGATGCGCTACTTTGTATAAATAAAAAGCATACCTGTGCAATGCCGATGGCATTGCACAGGTATGCTTTTTATTTCCCATCCTTATATAATAGCCCTAGTACAAGGCCAAAGAAGAGGTGGCGCACGATGTTCTGGAAAAAGGATTTCCATTGAAAGAGGCGCGGCATCTCGCCATTCTTGATTAAGGGATGATATTTGTCGGCAAGCGGCGTCAGCCACCACGCACTCACAATAAAGATTTCGCCAAATATCGTACCTTTGAGCCAGTTGGGACCCGGCAGATAGCGTTTGAGGACTGCCCCGTAGAGTTCGCCCAACGCGACCCCGTTCAGAATGTGAATCGCCCACGACAGGAAAAAGAGAGGTCGTGATTGCTTCTCACCAGCTAGCAGACCCTCGATAAAGCGCACATCGCTGAACCTGTTTCCGACCAGTAAGATATCACCCTCCATAGCAAGACTATAAGCAATCGTAGCAATAAGACCTGCAAGTGCGGCCCTACCTGGACGCCATTCGCGCGAGATAAGACGCTGTACAATGTTCATTGTATTCAGTTTCCTTTGAATATTTGTTAAGCAGCCGAGTACATGTCAACTACCCAATGTGCAATATGCTCATCTTTAGCAACAACAATCTGTTTGGTAAGCTGGCTCAGCAGTTCGATACTCTGGATAGTTGACGCACTTTGTTGAACCGTCTGCGTTTGTTTCTCTGTTCCGTCAAAGACGTGAATCTATCATAGCACAATTAATTAGCAATTATAAGATGAGCAGCATGACAGGAGTAATGGTGCCCACAAAGCAACACAAGGGTGCCCCCAAGGGGAACGCTTTCATCAGTAGGTTTTTGAGGGAAGAACAAGTGTAGGGGCAAGGCACCCGCAAGGGGATGCCCTGGTTCTCATTCAACGCTTTTCTCTAATAACTCCAACAACACACCATTCGTGCCTTTTGGATGCAGGAAGATGGCACGTCCCTCGGCTGCAATACGTGGTTGCTTATCGAGCACGGCTGCCCCCTTAGCTTGCATCTCTTGTAGCGCGTCGTCGATATTCTCAACTTCGAGGCAGATGTGATGCATACCCTCGCCGCGCTTATCCAGGAATTTTGTTAAGCTAGAATCGGAAGTTGTTGGCTCGATTAATTCAATCTCGCTCCCACCAGGACCACCCATAGGCAAAAACGCGATACGCACCTGTTCGGTTGGCACCTCTTTGACCTCGCTCGGTTCTATGCCTAACGTGTCCCGATAAAACGTCAATGCTTGCTCAATATTGCGCACAATAATCGCCACATGGTCAATCCGTTTTGGCATGACTGTGTTTCTCCTCCTGTAGGGACCGATGTATTCGTGATTATAGTATTACGAACAATGGGCGAGATGAAAATCTGTTTGGCGCAACTGGTGCGGCACGACGGTAAAGAGGCCAACACTGCGCTGTATGGCGCTGGTGACAGCCCGTAGTGCCATCAACGCGCTGATGCGTGTCTGCTCGTCATAGTGTAGCATTTCGGCGGTCTGGTCAAACTCGGCTTGTGTTAGCACTTCATAAGATGTGTCAGGCTTTACAAGAACGCTTAAATCGAGATCGACATAGGATACACGGTCTAACAGAATAGTAGCTGGCTGAATAATATTCGCGTAGGTATGAATAAGTGTTGAGCCATCATAGAAAGCACTGAGCATATACCAGCGTTGAGGCCAGAAGAATTGTAAGCAGTTCGAGCGCAATGGACGCGTACCGGTCGCCCAGTGCATAGGCGTCCCAGCAGGTAGCCAGAGACGTATACCACCGTTGTTGGTATTTGCTTCCTCATCATGCAGTGGCTTTTCTTCCAAACGCGTATGTGCATCAAGTTGATAGGTAGACCACGAGCCACGTACCATCGAATCATAACTACGACTTTCCACCAAAAATTGCTGTTGCATAGTTCCTCTCCCTTTCATCAAACACCATAGTACGAAAACACGCTTCAATCGTCAAGAATCCTGAAAATAGTCCCATCCAACAGCAACGTTGGGCCATGTTGTACAATGGATATACGCTCATATACAAGACTTTCACACAGCAAAGATAGGGTAAGAGATACACTTATGCGCTGCCCAAACTGCCAAACCCTTAATCCAATAAACGCAAAGTTTTGCCTGGAATGTGGCAATCGCCTGATAGTTTGCCCAAACTGCGGTACTATCAATCTGCCCGTTGCGAAATTCTGTATCGAATGTGGCACTGCATTGCAATTGCGTGGCGATACGAATACATCATTACCCGTGATTACAAACGAACAAACACCGCCTACACCACTTGTCACTCCAGAAGAGGTTTTGTTACCACTGGAAGAGCGACGTGTGGTCACGGTCATGTTCGCTGATATCATCGGCTCTACTCCAATGGCGGCGGGGATGGACCCGGAAGATATGCGGGCCATCCTGACAGGTTACTTCAATCTGATGACGCAACAGATACGCAAGCACGGGGGCACCGTCGAAAAATATATTGGTGATGCGGTGATGGCCGTCTTTGGGACCCCTATCACACACGAAGACGACCCAGACCGCGCCATTCGAGCCGCTCTGGACATGCAAGCGGCACTCACAGCCTTTAATGAGCAACGTCAGGTACTCGACACTGACGCTATGCGTCTCCAAATGCGTATTGGTATCAACACGGGTGAGGTGGCGGTGCCAGCGAATGAGCAGCATACGCGCCAGGATTTTCTGATTACAGGTGATGCGGTAAATGTGGCGGCACGCTTGCAACAGGTCGCCTCACCCGAAACTATTCTCGTGGGCGAGCGTACCTATCTCGCCACACGTGGCGTGTTTGATTTTCGCGCCATTGCTCCCATGCAACTTAAAGGCAAGACGGAACCGCTTGCTGCCTATGTCGTACAGGGGCTACACAATCAAACACCCACGATTACACAGCACCCACGCGGCCTTGAGGGGTTGCAAGTCCCGCTGGTTGGACGTTCGCTTGAGTTGACTCTGATGCATACTACCTATGCGCGTGTCGTAGCTGAGCGTAATCCACACCTCATCACCATTATTGGTGTACCGGGGATTGGTAAATCGCGGCTGGTGCGCGAATTTGTAGCGCGTGAACAAGAGTCGGTCAAAAGCGCAGCCTCAAATGATACGCCACCACGTGTCTTACAAGGGCGCTGCCCACCGTATGGTGAGAGCATCACCTACTGGCCCCTTATCGAAATTCTGCGTTCGCTGCTACAGGTGCAGGAGGATGAGAGCAATGAGACGCTGCAACTGCGCTTCACAACGTTTGTCAACGAGACCCTTGCAAACGCGAAACGTAGCGAGGCAAGCGACGAAATTGCCTCCACAATTCTGCGCAGTATTGGACAAGGTTTGAGCACAAACCCAACAGCTCTCGATGGGCAAAGTACACGTGAGCGTCCAAAACGTGAGTATCAACGAAGTACACATACACTCAGTGGTACCAAGCAAACGACGACACAGACACCACTCCTTCGCGCATGGCGTGTTCTGCTCGAAGCTCTAGCACAGGTGCAACCGTTGATCATCGTGGTGGACGACCTGCAATGGGCCGATGAAGCACTGCTTGACCTGCTTGAATATCTTACGGAACGCATCACCACTGTACCAGTGCTCTTTCTCTGTCCCGCGCGTCCCGATTTCTTTGATCGTAGACGCGATTGGGGTGGTGGACAACGCAATTTTACCACCATTGAACTTGACGCGCTTTCGACAGAGGAGAGTAGCGATCTGGTGAATGCCCTGCTCAACACCAACGATCTACCGGAAGTGCTACGTCATACCATCCTGACGCGTGCCGAGGGTAATCCCTTTTTTGTTGAAGAGATTATCCGTATGTTCATCGACCAGGGACTGCTTGTACGTGAACGTGAAGAGGATGGCGACCTCTGCTGGCGGCTTGGTCATGCGAATGAAACACTCGTAAGCGAGTTAACGACACTCGCTGAACCGCCCGATGACACGTTGCTCAATATGCACTATGTCCTGCCTCTACCACGCGTCCCTGACACCGTACAAGGTGTACTTGCCGCTCGTGTCGATCTGTTGCACTCACTAGAAAAACTTATTCTGCAACATGCGGCTGTTATTGGACGCACATTCTGGCTCTCCTCACTCGTGGAACTTGCGCAGAGCCTATCAGCAGAAACTATCTTGAAAGCTCTTGAGTCCCTCATGTACCGCGATTTTGTCGTGGAGGATGAGGAGGATATACAGGTCCGTAGCCCCATTGAGGATGATCGCGTCTTTAGCTTTAAACATATCCTGATTCGTGATGTGGTGTATAACAACATTCCGCGTGCGCGCCGTTCCCAAGAACACGCACAACTCGCGTTCTGGCTAGAGGAACATACAGCGTCCAATCAAGCAAGCTATATAGAACTCCTGGCCTACCACTATCAGCAAGCACTTATTACATGGTCGTCGGCGGTGCGTGTCGTCGAAGCGGTCAGTACACAAGTACTCTCCCCTGACGGCGAGGCCACTATAGTGCGTTTAACGCGACCAGAGTTACGGCGACGTGCTATCAAGTATCTGACGTTGGCAGGCGATCAAGCGTTGAACAGTTACTATACACTACGCGCATTGCAAGCCTACAATGATGCGTTGGACTTGCTACTTGAACACAACGCTGATATTCCAGCACTTGTATCAATGTACGAAAAATTAGGCGATGCGTACTCACAACGTGGCACACAGGAAGAGGCGTGGCAAGCCTACCGCAAAGCACTGCGCTTTGCAACAGGAGAGGGTGTAAACCCTGAAACCGTTGATGTGCTCTATCTCTATGAACGGCTCGCGGAACTTGCGACACGCTGGTTGAGTGGCTTCGACACACCCCCAGGCGCAGAGGAGGCTCGCGGCTACATTGATGCGGGTCTCAAACTCCTGGATGGAAAAGCATTGAATACAGAACGCGTCGCTTTCCTCACCTATCAAGCTTTCTGGTATATTCGTCAGTTAGAGACCACAACCTATGTGCAAAAAGCGGAACTGGCAGAGCAAGCACTTGCAAGTGGACATGAGGCACTACGTCTCGCGGAACAACTAGATAATCCTAGCGCGCTCTCACTGGCCCTCGATGCCGTCGGTTTTATCTATACCGAATATCATAAATATAATGAGGCACAACAGATACAGCGTCGGCGGCAGCAACTCGAAGACAAGTTGACCGACCGAGAGGAATTGTACGATCTCTACCTCTCGCTTGGAAAAATTCATACACAAGTCGCCGATTATCCTACAGCATTGATGTGGTTTGGACGTGCCTGGAACAATGCACAGACGATGGAAAGTCCTTCCCTCTTGCTTACGAGCATGGCATGGCGTATGTGGACATGGCTACAGTGGAATCGCTGGCAAGAAGCGCATGAAGTCGCACTTGATATATTGCGTTTGACTGAACAGTATCAACAAGACGAAAAGCGACAACTCTGGGCGTTAGAGACGTTAGCGATGATTGAGTATCGACAGGGCAATGCAGAGCAAGGCGACAACTACTCACGACAATATAAGCGTCTCATTGACCAGCAAGAAGAACGTACAGAAAATGAGGCAGCAACGGCAAACACCTCAATACGTATGCGCGATATTTATCTGGCACGCGAGGATTGGGAACTCGCTACCGTTGCATATAAAGAAAAGCTTCACAGCAGCGAACCACTGCCGTCACCAGAGGTACTTACAACGCTAGCAGAACTCATGGTGATAATAGGTGAGAACATGGAAGTACAGGAAAACATGTGTGATCGTGCGATTACTCTTGCTGAAGAGTCGGGTGCATGCAAAAGTCTTGCACTCGCATTTCGTGCGCGGGGGCGTATGTATATAGAGCAACAGAAGTGGACATTGGCAAAAGACGATCTCTGTCAGGCCCTGCAACGCTGCGAAGCCCTCGATATTCCCTGGGAGCGCGGCATCACGCTTTACTATATAGGCGTGCTTTATCAACGTCGTGCATTGACCTTCGACAAGGATACGCCAAACAGACGTACCACCGACCTGGAACGTGCGCGCTACCACTTCGAGCAAGCCCTTGGCTTCTTCGAGTCCATGCACGCAGTATCTAGCATGGAGCGTGTACGGCTAGCATTAATGCAGGAAAGTAGGGCAGCGGTGTAGGGACCGATTTATCGCGTCCTGGGATGGGGCGGTGGGGTAGTGCATCGGCAACAATTCGTTTTCTCTAATGTGTTCCCCCAACCCCACCCCTAGGACACGATAAATCGGTCCCTACGATTGACCAGCAGTAATCAATGGGTTTTCAGACCTTATCCTCGAACTATACGGAACTGAAGTCGGACAACATGCACGCTCTGCCGTGGGAATGGCGGAATTACCCTTTGGTCTTCCAGTTGAAATTGAAGCGGAAGTCGAAATTAATGTTTCATCTCCCACAATGATGATACTCGCCACAATTGAGTAGAGTCCCATACATGGCTCATGTCAGGTGGCGACACAGAGATGTGGATTTGTGAGAGGTTGGCGTTCGCGGCCTGCAGACGTGCACGCATGTTATTGAGAGCTAGCGTAGGTGTATTATTGGTCTTGCTGATGTGTGCAAGCCAGAGCCAGCGTACACCGTCGGGCCGCCATGTGCGCAGTACCGCTTCGGCAGCTTGGTCGTTGGAAAGGTGTCCTGTAGGACTGAGAATGCGCTTTTTGAGGTGCTGAGGATAGGGACCACGAATAAGCCGATCTCGGTCATGATTGGATTCCAGTATAAGTAGATCAGCATGCTGCATCACGTCAAGCATCGCGGGTGTGACCTCTCCACTATCCGTCACAATACATACGCGACAACCTCCCGCCTTGAGCAGATAGCCACACGGCGCAATGGCATCATGCGAGATAGGAAATGAGGTTATCTCGATATCACCAACAGTCCTCTGTGACCCGACTGGAAGCACGAGTATAGCCTCTTCACTAAGTGGAGATTGCGGTTCAGTATCAATAGGGGATGCGTTCATAAGATTGCTGGAGTCGGTCCGCCACGTACCATAGCGTGCGTTCTCTTGTACAGCCTTATAGGTTCGAGGGTCTGCAATCGCAGGAACACCATAACGTTTTGTCAGGGTAGGCACGCTAATAGTGTGATCGCTATGTTCATGCGTCAACAAGACCCCTTGTAAGTCAGAGGGAGAGACGTTCAATTTTCGCAAGCGGTCAGTGAGTACACGACCTGTTAAGCCTGCATCTACCAGAAGTTTTGTGCGCCCCTGTGGGCCTGCCTCGACGAATAGTGCATTTCCGCTACTGCCGCTACCAAGAGATACTACTCGCATACTTATTATATTTCCCGTAATCGAAGTAAAGTTTGTGCATTTCCGCCTAACACTTTCGCTACCGTCTCCGCGTCTATGCCCGCTTGCCGAATGTGCGCAATGACACGCTGTTGCGATAACAAACCGTAGTCACTGGCAAACAAAATACGGTCGGCACTCACCAACTGAGCAGCAATAGGAAAAATAGTATCGCGGTAGAGATAGGGTGTTGCAGCCGTATCATACCACACATTGGCAGTGACGCGCTGTATCTCTGGCATCAAATTATAGAAAGGCAAGCCGCCTCCCCAATGTGCTGCGATAAAAAGAACATCAGGAAACGCTGCCAGAAACGCCTCGATATCCGAAAGCGAAACGTCGCCCTTTCCTGGGTAGGTGTGACCAACAGGTTCGCTACAATGAGATAGAACCAGCAAACGGTGACGGCGTACAACATCCATAAGAGGAGTTAGTAACGCAATATTACTGAGTTTATAGCCCTGTCCATGTGGCATTAATTCGCCCACACCGATCATACCAGCCTGTACGCAACGTTCTAGCTCATAGACAGCACGATTCCCCACGGTTGGTTGTATTACTGCTAAGCCGCGAAGACGTGCAGGATAATGAGATATAGCGTCAAGAACGTAGTTGTTTGTTTCCTCTATCAACCCTGCATCACACCAGCCAAAAGAACATGTAAGCGAAATATCGACGCCCGACCTATCCATTTCTGCGATCAGGTCTTCTGCAGTTGCCATACGTGCGCGAGGGTTATGATAAAGCATGTCAAACCACGAGTCACGAGCGCAATACTGCTCACGGTGCATGACGATATCAGGCGGAAATATATGCGTGTGAACGTCGATAATCATAACAACATTTCCTAACGGGAGGACCGATAACACATATTAACGAATTACTTTGGGCGTCCGTGGGATTCACTACCACTCTATTTTATTAATATGCATTATTGCGTCCTTTTCGGCAATCAAAAGGCCAAAAGGACGCGATAAATCGGTCTCTATAGACGAGACAACAAAAAAGAGTCCGCATTATTATATTCTATGCGAACTCTTTTTGTCAGCGATATACATGTCTTGAACGTTGCTGAAGAGAACTCCCAATACCTCAATTTTGCCGAACGCCCCGTTCACCTTCCAGTCTCACCTGTTGCCAGGAGCCGAACCAGAGGAACTCTCACGTTCTCGCTTTCATCACCCGAAGATACACGCTTCTCACACACTCTCGATGACACAAGAGAAAGAAGCCGTTCGGTCATTAGGGCCGCTTCGCTGCGTCTGTTACCAGAGGTC
>CAXUHF010000089.1:0-10053 GCA_964250765.1 uncultured Ktedonobacteraceae bacterium
TGCAGGCGACGCTCACCGTCTTGATGAAAGACAGCCTTGGCTTCAATGTCACGCAAGCCGGTCTCGTGGTCACGGTGCTCGGCGCGGCAGACATTCTCGTCCAAGGGGTGCTGGTGAGCTGGTTGCTTACAATGCTGGGAAACATCCGGCTCGGTCTCATCGCCTTAGTACTGGTCGGCATCAGCTACCTTGTGCTGGGTTCTATCGCGTTTCTCGCCACACCAATTCTCTTGCTTGTCGGTATTATCCTCTTCGCAGGTTCAGGGAGCCTTGTCGAAAATGCCCTGCGAGGTCTCATTTCTGAAACGGTTGGACGGCGCGAACAAGGTCGTGTGAGTGGAGCCATGCAATCGTTGCAATCGCTTGGATGGGTTGTCGGACCACTTGTTGGCGGTTTCATGTACACAGCGTGGGGGCATTTTCAAGTATATGCCTCGGCTTCGTTCATTATTGTCCTCGCCATTGTCTGTGTATGGATCGCTCTTCCGCGCATACAGAGATACGAGGCGAAAAAGCAAACGCTAGGTGAACAAGAGGCCGCATCGCTCTTGAATGAAGAGAACTGAAAAAGATCTTCCCTGTCGCTTGCTTTCGAGGGAAAGGAGAAACACTGCTTTCCCTCTTCCCTCCTCATAAACTTCTTAAGAAATGGAGGAACTCATCGCAAAAAACCAACGTTTGTGAGACACTTCTGCTCATACTCTTAAAACTCGGTCATACAACTTCTTACTGCTTCACCCTCTCAGCAATATATTCAGATGGCCTGTTAGATTTCTCCTCGATACCAATATCAGTTCCACCCGTTTTCGGCTTCGGATCGGGACCATCGAGCTTGATATGTATGCCACGTTTGCGCTGTCGGTAGTCCATCCACACGATTAGCCCAGTTAGGGTTAAGCCAACCAATACAATATCGAGAATTTTATAGATACGTGCACTCAACAAATCTAGGACACCGAAGAGAATGGTAAGGCCGTACATGACATAACAGATTTGTCTTACGCTTAACCCTGTAGCCAGAAAGCGATGGTGCAGGTGTGTTTTGTCATAGTGCAGGGGATGTTGTCCACGCCGAATACGGTTGATTGCCACGACTGCGACATCGAGAATGGGAATACCCAGCACCATTAGAGCTAGCGCAATCTTCGCACCACCTATAATCGAAAGGACGGCAAGGCCGAGGCCAAGAAATTGCGAACCTGTGTCACCCATAAAAATTCTTGCAGGATTCCAGTTGTGGGGCAAGAAACCAAGCGTCGCACCCGTGAAAATCGCGGACAGAATAGCGATACTTTGCTGTCCGAGCGTCCAGCTAATAATCGTAATGAAAATACCAGTGATAGCAACAACGCCCGCTGCCAAACCGTCTAAGCCATCAATGAAGTTTACAGTATTCATCATGCCGACCATCCAGAACCATGTGAAAAGTACGGCGGGAAGAGCTAGCCACGTGATATCAGGATGATGAATAAAGAGCGTCAGTTCTGGCTGCCGATACCACGGAATAGCTCCATGCAGTGCTGTTGTCGCTCTAAAAGGATTGCTGAACCCAAATAACAACACCCCATTGAATTTACCATTGAATGGACCGAGAATAATGAGGACTGAAAGTGTTTGCGCAATGAGTTTGGGAAGTGGCTTGAGGCCCTTCACATCATCATATGCATGCACGGCGACAATCAACAATGAGGCGAGCAAGAACAGCCAATATATAACAACCTCTTTTTGTTGTAGTCCGTACATGGTCACATACAACGTTGCTGATGTAACGACAAAAGACAAAAATATAGCAACGCCACCCAATCGCGGTACTGGAAGTTTATGCACACGTCGCTCGGCAGGTATATCGAGCCAACCCGCTCTACGACTTATAGCGATAACCCCAAAGGTAAAGAGATAGGCAAGGACAAAGGCACATATCCCACCAAGCAGTAGAGTTGCAAGAGGCGAAAGTCCGAACAAAGGTTGTAGCGATGATTGCATAGTATAATTTTGCATAAAAGAAATATTTCCTGTTTTAAAGAGTATGAGCGTACTCTGATGGTAAAACAATAGATGCCACTATTTTTTATCGTATAGGTCCTCATACATTACGACCCACACCGTTCAATCGACTACAAGAAATTGTAGTTCCTCTATTGTAGATAAACGATTAAAGCGTGACCTGTAACATACGATCCCAACCAGCATAGTCTTTTTGGAATGTTACAGTAGCATCTGGAAAAATATTTGCAAGCAATTTTGTGAGGAGTTCGCGCTGGCGATAGCCAATCTCTAATAACATCACGCCATGCACCTTTAGTTTTTCTAAGGCACGAACCTGTTCAAAAAAGCGTTGCACCAAGTCTAGCCCATTTGGACCACTAAATAGTGCCTGATGCGGTTCGTAGTTCAGCACATCTCGCGTCATTACACTCACTTCATCAGTTCCAACATACGGTAAGTTGGCGATAAGCATGTCAACAGTTTCTGGTAGAGGCGTCAACAGGTCTCCATGTAGTAAGTGTACCCGTTGCTCAACATGATGATGCTGACAATTTTGCATCGCCACAGCAAGTGCGTCCGTAGAAATATCTACAGCATACAGATAGGGAAGACGTGGCTCTTGTACGGCGAGGGTAATTGGAATGGCACCGCTACCTGTGCCAATATCAGCAACAAGCGGCGTTTGTCGAGCATCAAGTCGTTCGCGTACAAGACGTAACGCGGTTTCGACAAGCATTTCTGTTTCAGGACGTGGAATAAGCACACGCTTATCGACAAGAAAATCGAGACCATAAAATTCTTCATGCCCAATGAGGTAGGCAATAGGCTCACCCTGCATACGCCGCTTGATTAACGCGAGAAATTGCTGTTCTTGCTCAGGAGTTACTTCACGTTCGGGATGAGCATACAGTATCGCACGATCAATCTCCAGCACATGTTCTAGCAGCACCTGTGTATCCAGGCGGTCTGAGTCTTGCCCTGCTTGTATTAGCATGCGTCGCCCTTGCGTCAAAACATCTCGCAGAGTGGTCATTAGGCCGTCCTTAGCGTAGAAAACTGCATATTCATCACATGTAGTTTACCACGTGCCTGACCTTTTGCACATGTCTAATACACACAAATGTAGGAACCGATTTATCACGTCCTCTTGGCCTTTTCAATCGCCAACAAGGACGTGATAAATCGGTCCCTACACCGACGTATCCGCGATATTTAATCAAAGAAGATAACTGCACCTCTCATACAATTTATGGTGTCGCCGTCGCTGCACCAGTTCCAGGTGTTGGTAGAGCACCTAGATTGATGCTCGTATCGTCAAAGCTTTGCAGATTGACCACACTTTGTGTTGTGGGCAAGTACGTCACTTTGACGGTATCGCCTGCCTGCACCAAAGGCAACTTCGCTGAGAGCGATAGGTTCGCGGTAAAGATGAGCTTCTGTCCCGCAACTTGCAGGTAGTAAATGGTGTTCGTGCCTTGCTGTACCGACGAGATACGGAGCACCTTCGCCGTCACCGTTTGTGCTGTTGTACCACCACCAGTACCACCGCCGCCACTACCGCTTCCTTGCTGTGTAAGCCACTGAGTATAGTCGTTCAACGCAGCAGGCAGATTTGACTCGAACTGCACATTATTTCCATTTAACGCACGTGCATCAACGATACCAACAGCTTGGAAGATATCTCCACTATCCGTACTTTGCGCATAGATCGCAACCCATGTAGGTACCCCATTTATCTGATACAGTTGTGTACTTGTCACGCTATAGTTGCGAATATTAGCACGTGTTGACCCAAACGTCGAACTTACATTGCTACCAATACCAATGCCTGATAGAGGATAGAAATCCGCCTCATTCTTGTGTGTGTTGAACAAGAATACGCCAGTGCTCGAATTATCGCTCGCCGATGAGGAGGTCATAGGAACAAGCCATACTGGTTGATCTCCTCTATTATAGAGAAGTTCGGGCGTACCTGATGGAGACTGCTGTCCCAAGCCTGAGGGGTTAAACCACGGAGCTGCGTGATACTGACCCCACCACTGTAAGTACTGCGTGACGGTATCCGAAGGAAACACACGGTCCACCCATGCTGGCACTTGCGATGGCTGATATTTTTTGATTTCCCCTGTATGTGCGTCAACGATCAGGACCTCACTCAACGCGTCACCTGTATATCCTCTTGTGGGTTGCATAAGCGAAATTGTCCAATAAGGGTGCATATTATCGTCAAGTTCCAATGTTGGGTCCACAAGTCGCCCATAGGTATAACCACTGAGATAGACATGGCGCAATAGGTCCTGGTTAAGCAATGCACCAGGAAGATAGGCAAGCTTAGCAGCAGTTTCAGTATGCAACTGCGGAACCTGTTGTGGGTCCTCTGCGTCTACCACTACAAAGCCTGGAGTCGTAGGATTAGAAAGATTGACAAAGAGGTTGTTGTAACTCAAAGGTGCAACGTAATAGAGATGATGATTGATGGATTGCAGAGTATAGCTGGCTGGATCGAGGCTATAGGCAGAGCCAAGGTTTTGCCCGTTAGAACCAAGCACCTGTTGTCCTTTGTAAGACGCGATGTTTTGACTTACGAGAACGATATTGTTCTGATCTGTTGGTGGCAATAATGGTGATGCCATCACATGCACCGTAGGGATGGCGGCAAGCACCTTCGCGTTAACATCAAACCATGTTGTGAAGATCGTTATCAGAATTGAGACAACAATACCAACCACAGCCGCGAAGATCAAGCCGAATATACCAGCAGCGATGACGCCGCGAGAAGAGCGTGTAGGCATGCTCATCGTTGTACGTCGCGTTCCAGACGGACTACGCCCCTGGCTAATAGCGGCAGCCTCCTCTAAAACGCCCATTGCTGGACGCGCATAAGCAAAAAGATTCGCAATACTACTGATGACAAGCGGTCCAAGAATCCATTGCCAACCGCCAAATGGTCCTGTTAATGCAGGTTCACCAAAGTAGAGAATCAATAGACTGAGCACAAAATTTACCACAAAATAGATACCAAACCAGGTAAAAAATTTGCGGCTATTAAACTTTTCACTTCGAGCAAAGGCGAGTCGTCCAATGGTGAGAATCACCATCACGGCAAGTGCCCCGATAAGTGCCAGTAGGAAGATGACCATAAAAGGCTCTCCTTGTTTTTGTCAGTAACACGACTCTCTCACATTAGAGAGGTTGCCGTGCTATGTAGGAATAAGAAAGGAATAAGGCTATTCTACTGTAGTGTATGCATGTCTTATGCTAACTGTAAAGCGACTTTATCAAGTTTCTCAGATAAATATATCGCTCACTTCTTGTAATAAAATGTTATTGCCTTATGCTATATATAATATAACATATTGAAATATTTCTTTCAAGCACAAAGATAAGGTTCTACAGAAGATATGAAGCTTATAGAAACTTATGATGCCTCATCATCCACCACTTGTCGAATTGGTCCAACTACGAGCCACACCGTCCCAATTACAAAAAGAGGTATGCCACTCAGAGCAACAAGTGCAGGCGTTCCTAACGCAAGTAAGAGAATACCTGCAACTCCACTTCCTAGCGGTTCCCCACTCGAACCAACAGTACTAGTGAAGGCCCATACACGTCCCTGCAACTCATTTGGAACAGCACATTGACGCACCGCTGTGAGATAAATCGCACCTAGATCATCAAACGCTCCAAGTAGAAAATAGATACCGAGCGCGAGCCAGAAAGGGGGAATGAGTGCAAGCAGTCCATAACATAGAGCTTGCATAATAAGCAAGATACACGTAACACGTCCAGGATAACGTGGACGCAAGGGACCAAAAAGCAAGGAGGAAATCAGCACACCTATCGAATTTACTGAAAGCAACAAACCCATCCCAACAGGACCAACTCTCAATACACGTTCACAGTAAAAAGGTAGAGCAACGAGGAAAAGTCCCAAGCCTGCGTTCCAGAAGAATGAGATGGATGTAAGAGCTAACAAAAGTGGGTTCTTAAAGGTAAAAGATACTCCTTGTACTAGCTCAGTAAAAAATTGCTTGGTGCCTTGTGTCTTTTCTTTAAGAGAGTGTGTGGTAGGTACGCTGTAAAGCAAAAATGATAAGAGTAGAGCAAAAATAAAGAAGGACCCACTATCAACCCACAATAATGAAATAGGACCAATAATCACAACAAAAATACCAGCTAATGCAGGGCCAGCGATGAAGCTAATTTGTCGTTGTGCTACATCTAGCGAATTTGCGACATTGTAATCTTTGGGCGATACGAAGTCTGTAATAATCGTATGGCTACCTACTGATGTGATAACGGAGAGCGCACCTAGCAATGCAATAATACTATAGAGTGCTGGAAACGAGAGTAAGCCGTGACTATCCAGAAGAGGAATCAGCATGACTAGCAGGCCACGAAGGAGATTGTCACATAACATGACCGTCTCGCGTCGAAAGCGATCAAGTAGCCAGCCAGCGAAGAAACTAGAAAAGAGGCTCGGCAATTGAAAAATCAGAAACGTGAGACCAACATCAAGTGGGCTATTACTACGACGCAAGACGTACCATGCTAACCCAAAAACAGTGAAACTGTCCCCAAAACTTGAGATAAGCGAGCCAAGCCAGAACAGCATGTAGGCTCGGTTAGTAAGGATAGCGCGGTAGTGGTGCATGATTTTTTAAAAGACTTTTACAAATACCAACCTGAAAGTTGCAAATAGCATTTGTCTTCACTGGCACCATCATATTTCCACCATCTAGCAAGAGAAACACGAACTAATGTTTCTTTTGGAATAATTGTGATGGCTTTAGTAAAGCCGACATAGGGAATATGGAGAGTTCTCCACCGCGTTACACCGTTCTGTCGTAAAATATAGTCAGCGGTGTAACGTGGTTTACCTTCTGATGAGTACGATATGCATAGCTCGTTCGCTGGCATCCAGTACCCTGTACTTCGCTTTGGTATTTCTCTTGATTTAGCAATATAGGCACTCGTATTTACAAATGTAAGTAAACCATCAAATATACTTTCCGGTCCACCACGCCAAATTTGCACACGTTTTTCTAAGATTGCTCTCACTTCAGTTACTTGATTCACATATTCTTGTTTAATAACAATAACATCTTCCATATGAGGAGGAGTGATCTCCTGCACTTCTTGAAACTCTATATCCCAGGTTTGTCCAATCTCGAATCGAGTATCATATGGTTGATTAAAACGTCCAGGCGGAATTAAACGAAGGTGTCTATTCGTATCACGAGTTAACGCACTTACACAAACCCCATTTTTCATGCGCGTCTTGGCTACTATCAGTACTCTTTCCACTTGACGCTTCCCTCCAACAATTACTCAATTTTTCGTATTATCCTTTTAAGGTGTCACATCACTTATCTGAAGTTTCAAATCAACGGCAAGCTTTTTAGCAACAAGCGAACGATGGCATGCCTCCGGCTCGCGCTCTACACAAAATAGCCCTACTACTTTAGTTTCTGAGCCTAACATTTCCATAAATTTATGTACATCAAAAGATGATAAACATTGTTGTTCATAGTCTTGTATGAAAGCTTGACCTAATCCTTTTCTGCTTCGTTTGGCTACGCCATATTTTTCATCTTCTTGTTTTTGTTTCTCTCTAATAGCTTTGCTTGGAGCTAAATCCTTTACATGCATGTATCGAATACCTAGTTCGCGTAATTTTTCTTGCAACGCTGTACTATTTACAAAAGCATACTCAGAACCTCTCATTCCCCGTCTGCGACGAATATCACAAAAGGTATCTACATTTGCATCTAGTAGTGCTTGAAAGAAGCGTTCCTTGTCAAAGCCATAAACACCAATAGTCACGATTTCGGGTTGCATCTCAATCCTCTAACCTGATGAAGTATATTTTTTACGTGAAGAGCTTATTTTTTTATTATATAGAGGTGTAAGATCATCAAATAGAGTCTGTTGCCTATCTTTTACAAACTGGTCATTAATCTCCTGCTGGTTCTTGATTTCGCCATTCTCGTCAATGTGAGCTACAGTAATATGCTGTTCAACAAGTGTATTCCCTATTAACTTACCTCTATGACACTGATCAGGCTTAGCTTCTGAGCACATAACAGCAACAAGCAGATTTTTCTCCCAAGCAGTACGTAAACGTTGAATTCCTTCTTGATAGAATGCTTTACTTGCTAACTTTGCGTATTCTACTTTTCCGTCCTTATCATAGCAACTTTCATCTTTTGGTCTACCGCCTAAGGCATTGCCCAAGAACATATATTGTATTCCGTGTAGACCTAAAAATTTCTCTAATGAGTCTTTTGAAAATTGCTGATTATAATGCGAGTAGGGTTGTGAACGTACATCTACCAGATATTTGATTTGATACCTGTTTAACAGTTCCGTGAATATTTCTATTGAGCGGTTTCCATAGCCCACTGTATATATTGGAAACTTCTCCATTTCTTTTCTCCCAAGAAAATTATACAGAAACAATTCCTGCTTTGCTTGAAAAATTATTCATTATTATTATCTAATGACTCCTTCACAGTAGTGCGTCGGTAGATCGAAGCAACAGGAAAATGAATACCGAGGCTTGCGATTTCTACGGTGTCTCCTGGACCGTAGAGACGTGCGTGATAAGCAGACCATCCTTCTGGTGTACGATGGAATACTTCGATGGCTTGACGGTCAGTGGCAACAAGAACATACTCTTCTATCGTCGGACATTGACGGTAAAGAGCAAATTTTTTGCCTCGGTCGTATGCTTCTGTAGAGTCTGAAAGCACTTCTATAATGAGGCATGGTGATTGGACCATATCTTCTTCTCCCTGATCGTGTTCGTCGCATGTTACAGATGCATCAGGGAAGGTATAGCGCGTCTCAGATAAACGTACACTAAGGTCTGAGTTGTAGACATTGCAAGGACCATCGCCAAGTGCATCTTCAAGGACTCTAACAACGTTGCTTCCAATACGAGCGTGATTAGCAGTTCCCCCTGACATGAGGTATACGCGCCCATCAATGTACTCATATTTCACATCATGGTCATTGAGCAGAAGTTCACGCCATTCGTCAACAGTCATATGTTGAGGTAATCTTTGAGCTACCATAAGACCTCCAAGTACAAGGCTATAAACAATGCTTTTCTTGTCAGTATAACATGCTTAACCTGTCACTCATATAATGAGGAAAGGGAAATATGATAATCGCACATTTCTTGCGTCAATAAGACTATAATAAACATAAAGCTGATACATAAGTTATTGAAAAAATAAGTAGGATACATCATAGTAGTGTGTTTGTACGAGACAGGAGAAACATCGCTATGGGCCTTTTCTCACGACTTTCGACCTTTCTGCGTATCCGTGCTAGTTCGGCACTCGATAAGGCAGAGGACCCCGGTCAGGTTATGGACTACTCGTATGCAAAGCAACTTGAGCAGTTACAGCAGTTGCGACGCTCTATCGCTGATGTGGTCACAAATGAGAAGCGATTAGAGCTACAAGAAGCACAGATTCAGCAGCAGTTCGACAAGCTGGGTCAACAAGCGAGGATAGCACTTCAGGCCAACCGCGAAGACCTGGCACGCATGGCACTTCAACGGAAAGAGACGTTACAAACGCAGATTGCGAACTACCGCCAGCAGATTGAGCAGTTACGTGGACAAGAAAATAAGTTGATAGAGATGGAACGCACCGTCTCTGCTCGCATCGAAAGCTTCCGTACGCAGAAAGAAATGGTCAAGGCGCAATACAACGCAGCGCAAGCGCAGGTCAAAATCAACGAGGTCGCCACTGGTATCTCCGAGGAAATGACCGAGATGAATCTGGCAATGCAACGTGCGCAGGATAAGGTGCTAACGATGCAGGCACGCGCCAACGCAATGGAGACACTTATCGAGCAGGGAACGCTCGGCGAACAGGGCTTGCTCGGTGCAGGTTCAGGCGATAGGCTTGACCGTGAACTACAGAAAATATCGTCCGAACAAAATGTCGAGGCGCAGTTGCAAGCCATGAAACAGCAGTTGCAAATAGAAGGTCCAGAAGAGAAATAAAATAATGTGTTGTTGAGCATGACAGGGCAAGCCCTGTCATGCTC
>CAXUHF010000089.1:10063-12373 GCA_964250765.1 uncultured Ktedonobacteraceae bacterium
AATAAAAAAAAAATTTTGTTTTTTTCCCATTCCCTGGCAACCCCTTTTCATGCTCAACAACACATTATTTTATTTCTCTAACGAAGTCTTCGTGTTTCTCTCGCCGTCGTAGGTCATAAGAATACGCTTGCCCTCGTAGACGGTTTCGAGATGTACAGGACGCCCCCACATTGTGAAAACATGCTGCAACGTCTTTTCGGCATAGCTCACATCAAGTTCTTGTCCCTCAAACATATGCTTGATATATAGCTCACGGTTACCCCGATAGTCGCCGTTATCAACCACAAGATAGGGATAGCCGAAGTTCGTCATGCTGGCAACGATGCCATCACGCACTCTTTCCCACTGCTTTTCGGAAACAACCCACTCGTCGCCCTCTTTTTTGAACATGTAGAGGTCGAGGTCTTTGATGAGGTCCTCTGTGAGGTAGTTGCGCAAAAACGAGACATCGTTATCGAGTTCACGCACCTCAAAGATTTTCTGCCGACCCATGCCGGGCTTGCGCCCAAGCCGCTCTTGCTCTTCCTTCGTAGGATTGTCCCAACGTTTCTCGATAGCCTCGAACATCTTGTAGCCCAGGTAGTAGGGGTTGAGCGAGGTTTTCGACGGCGAAAGTACACCTGAATGTAACTGTGCAAACTCGATGGTATCGGAGTCGGAGATGACGCTCTGATCGCCCAGTTCGCGCATGATACGCGAGTGCCAGATGCTGTTATGATGCAGCATACCATTCGCAACATAGCGATGTGAACGGTCTACAGTGATATCGTACACATCGGCGACATCATGCTCGATACTGACAACTTCGTCGGTTGGGTCCTCTTTCAAGAACCAACGATGACTTTCCAAGTATGTTTGTAGCTTCTCTTGCTTTCGCGCAAGGCCAAAGCCAATCTCCTTGGCAAACAGTTTTGCAGAACTGCTCTTGATGCGTACATTTGGACCATAGCGACGCGAGAGAATGCCATAGTTCAGGAGCACAATCTGTAACGTTTGCGCGATATCATCGCTGAATGTTGATAGAATTACGCCTTCTTTCTCTGACGCGCAACCATCACAATCGAAGTAGGCACGTAAGAAGGCACTCATAACCGATTTGGAAGAGCGTAAGATACCATCAGGGATACGTTTCTGTGGTGCCTTCGCCTTCAAGTCTATGCCCAACGACTGCAAGAGGTCGAGGACATTTGCTGAATAGAAGACAACACGCCAACGACCACCTTTACCGTTAGCCGTTTTATCATCCCAAAAAGGCGTTGATTCAATGGAGAACAAGTCTTTCACAAGTTGAGCATAGCGGTCAGCTAGTACCTTATCACCACTCGTATACCCAACAGCACTTTTCGTGATGTGAATGTTGCCATCACCAATGAGGTAGCCAAGAAATTCAGCAAAATCCTCAGTAATGTGAGTAGGTGCAGTAAGAGGAAAGCGGCTTTTGTACATTGGTCTACCCTCGTTACCAAAGGTGTAACCAGTACTTCTAATAGCATCAGCAATACGCTCCTGAGCAAAGGGTGTTTTTCCACCCATTGAGCGATACACAGTATGCACACCGACTCCTGCTGCTTGTGCTACATCTGTCACCGTCGGCAACACAATTTTTGCAGGAGGAGTAACAGGTACCAATGGCTCAGGCCAAATGTTGTCGCCAACACTTAATGGGATACGTTGCCCAACCTGTACATCCTTTAATGCAATCCACTTGTCAGACCCGATACTAAGTTTGTGTTCTTCCGCACCCTCTAAGACCAAACCTCGCTTTGTCTTCAAACGAATTGTTTGGGCGTTGCGTCGAATATGACGGTCTGTGATCTTATCTTGTATTCCTTCCCCACTCCCTACCACGATCTCCTCACCTTGAGCAAGTCGCTTATGTAACGTGTCATAACGCAATAATCCTTGCTCAGTAAGTACAAGACTGTTACCTACCATACAGGCCCAGCCCTCATTCATTACCTTAGTTTGCATTTGTGGCACGAAGTACAGGAACTCGGTACGCACAATTTCAATGAGGTCACGTTGCCAGGGTTCCAGGCTGGGGGCGTGACGCGATAAAAAGAGCAAGAGGTCTTTTTCTGGCTTCTCTGGAAACTTGGGTGCTTTACCCATCGGATATCTATCGCGTTCCTCTTCGGACTTTTTGGCTTTTTTGTCCAGTCCCCATATGTCGTCATATTCACTTGTACGCTCTGCTGGCTCTTCTTCATGCTTTACATCATCGGAGCGCAAGAACAGATTGTAGTCAACATGCTCCTGAATGGAGAGCGCAGCATCAAGAAATCGCTCAACTTCGAGTTTGCCGTGGTC
>CAXUHF010000089.1:12473-16472 GCA_964250765.1 uncultured Ktedonobacteraceae bacterium
AATTTGCGTGCCTGCTCCCATGCAATATCTATATTATCGCGTAAACGTTCAAGATCATCGCTACCTTCTATCAATGTCATACAGGATATTCTCCTTTGTAGGGACCGATGTATCGCGTCCTCGTCGTCGGTTGATTACCACAAAGGACGTGATACATCGGTCCCTACCTATTACACAGGAACGGCGTCCTTTTGGGCAAAAAACTTACGTAGGGCTGGGTAGACTTCTTTTTTGTCAGAGATGGTGACAGCCGTGAACTTTTTGTCGGTTATCTTGTTGTAGGCAGACATAAGTGTGCTGGGCGAGCGATAGTGTCCCTCGCGGATTTCTCCATAGCCGAAGATGTTGCACAACTCCATCAGTTTAGTCACCATCTGCACACAACGGTCATTGTCCCACGGTAAGTTGTCACCATCGGAAAAGTGGAACGGATAGATGTTCCAGTCATCAGGATTATAACGTTCTTGAATGATTTGTAGCGCGAGTTCGTAGGCCGAAGACACCTGTGTGCCACCGCTCTCGCCTTTGTGGAAAAACTCTTCTTCCGTGACCTCTTTCGCCTCAGTGTGGTGGCTGATGAAGACAATGTGCACATTGTTGTACTTCGTGCGTAGGAAACGTACCATCCAGAAGTAGAAACTGCGCGCGATATACTTCTCAAACTCACCCATTGATCCCGAAACGTCCATCATGGCTAGCACGACGGCGTTGGATGAATACTTAATGGTGGGTTCCCACACTTTGAAGCGCAGGTCTTCGGACTTGATATCTTGAAATTTGGCTTCACCTTTTGCCGCGTTACGTTTCATGTTCTCCATGATTGTGCGTTTTTTGTCAAGGTTTGCCATTGGACCTTTTTTACGCACATCGGTGAAGCGCACAGCTTCGGTTTCCATCTCTTGCTGGCGTTTCTGTTCCAGGTTAGGTAAGCCGAGGTCCTCAAAAATCAAGGCTGCCAGTTCTTCCATCGAGATATCAGCTTCGTAGTAGTCTTGTCCCGCATCTTTGCCAGCTTCGCCGCGCTTACCCTTGCCAGGGCGTGGCTCTTGCGCGACGACATCGCCAACCTTGCTTTTGCCGTTGCCTTGCCCACCGTGCTCCTGCTTGCCAGAGTCATAGCGAAAACGATACTCGTCAAGTGAACGAATGGGAACACGCACCGTCTTTTGACCGTCAGAAAGAATGATGTTTTCTTCGCTGACGATTTCACCGAGATTTTTCTTTACCGCATCGCGGATCTTCTCTTTGTGGCGTTCCTGGTCAATCTGCCCCTTACGATGTAACGACCAATCATGTTGTGAGATGGACATAGCCATACTCCTTTTATGAAAACTTCCTTTAGGTGTAGGGACCGATGTATCGCGTCCAATGGGTAGGGTGGCGGGGCAAACGTTCACACATGCATTGTGTGGCAACGAGAACTCCTCGCCACCCCTCGGACGCGATACATCGGTCCCTACAGGCTGTTAACGATTCAAGAGACTACCTGTGTAGCGCAAGAGTTCGTTCGCGCTTTCAGGCGTGTAGCCATGCTCGGCAACAAGACGGTTGATGACTTCGTTGATCTTACGCAACTGATCTTTATCCGGCGTACGTGTTGAGGTCGTGATTTTGACGACATCACGTAGGTCGGCGAACAGCTTTTTCTCAATAGCTTCCTTGAGCCGCTCATGACTCGTATAATCAAAGGTCAAGCCTTTGCGGGCAAGCGATGAGATACGGATCAAAATTTCCTCGCGGAAGGAGCGTTTGGAGTTCTCCGAGACACCGATTTGCTCCTCAATCGAGCGCATCAGATGTTCGTCCGCGTCCATCTCCTCATCGGTGATGGGGTCACGCATTTTTGTCTTGTTGCTATATGACTCAATGTTATCCAGGTAGTTGTTTAGGAGAGTGCGTGCCGACTCCTCGTAGGAGTAGACAAAGGCCCGTTGCACCTCTTTTTGTGCAATCTGGTCGTATTCTTTACGCGCTTCGCTGATGAAGTTCAGGTAGCGTTCGCGCTCTTCACGCGTGATGCTGGTATGCTGGTCAAGTCCATCACGCAATGCACGTAGCGCATCAATAGGTGTGATAAAGGTCACGCCTTGTTTGATGAGCGCATTCGAGAGACGGTTGATAACATAGCGCGGCGAGATACCATCCATACCCTCGCGTACCGCCTCTTCCTGCAATTCGCGCACGTCCTTCTGCTTGAAGTCCTCCATATCTTCACCATCGTAAAGACGGAGTTTCTTCATCAGGCTCATACCCGCCTTCTTAGAAGGCTCAAGGCGCGTGAGGATAGCAAAGATGCTGGCGATACGTAGTGTATATGGCGCGATATGTACATTTTGTAGCGAACTCTGTTTGAGCAGTTTTTCGTAAATCTTCACCTCATCAGAGACACGCAGATTATATGGTACCTTCACAAGAATAATGCGGTCCTGCAAGGCTTCCGATTTCTTATTGCCTACGAAGGATTGATACTCATGCTCGTTTGTGTGACTAGCAACCACTTCGTCAGCGTAAATCATACTGAAGCGGCCTGTTTTAATGTTCTGCTCCTGGCTCAGAGTAAGCAGCACATAAAGAAACTTCTCATCAGTTTTGAGCATCTCAACAAATTCCATCAAGCCGCGATTAGCGATGTTTAGCTCACCATCAAAGCGATACGCTCGTGGATCACTCTCAACGCCAACTTCGCCAATGGTGGAAAGGTCGATACCTCCGACTAACTCACTGATATCCTGGCTTTTGGGGTCTGACGGCGTGAATGTGCCTACACCCACACGATATTTTTCACTAAACGTGATGCGCTTGATAGGAACTTCTTCAATACGACCACGAAACTGATTATCAACCATATAGCGGCAGTGCGGACACAGGTCGCCTTCAATGTAGATGCCAAACTCTTTTTCGACATCTGCACGCAGGTCGTTAGGAATCAAATGGAGTGGCTCTTCGTGCATGGGGCAGTCTCTAATAGCGTATACTGCTCCTTCAGGAGTTCGAGTGTACGCCTCAAGACCGCGCTTCATAAGCGCAACGGCAGTAGACTTACCGCCGCCAACGGGTCCCATGAGTAAGAGTACGCGCTTACGCACTTCTAAGCGTTGTGCAGCAGAGTGGAAGTAGTCAACGATCTGCTGAAGGGGCTTTTCGATGCCGAAAATTTCCTGTCCGAAGAATTTGTAGTGTAGCTCACCAGTGCGCGTCGTATCTACACCTGCATCCATAATCATGTCGTAGATGCGCTCATGAGAAAGTCGGCCCACCTTTGGATCTTTGCTAGCAATCTCAAAGTACTGCGCGAATGTCCCCTCCCACTGAAGCTCCCGCTCACGATCTCGATATTCTTCTAACCGCTTTACCAAATCCATAAATGTTTGTCACCCTCTCTTCGTTGTATAGAAGACTGCATAGTGTGAGTTTCATGTATCAGGGATGCTACATGCTGTGCTTCACTACCGACACTACTCACTATAACTCGTCTACGTCTAACAATTGGGAAAATGCACTACACATTCGAGCCAGGAGCATACGAGGAGAGTAGAGAACAGATGATATATGCAGCACCTGCAATACTCCTGCGCATTTGCTCGAATAAGAAGACGCTATGAGACCAAAAAGGCCAGTTTCTAGCTCGACGACACGCGAGAGAGAACCAGCCCGTTCCTACATAACAGAGGATTTGTTGATTAAAATGCGTTATAACCTTCGCCCCGCCATCCGACAGGAAACGAGGGGATATTGTTGAGCGATGCATCGTAGTGATGCTCCTGCAATGTTCCAATCTGCCCTTTCTTATTTCTAGTTAAGTGAGAGACGAGGGATGAGAAAACAGCTCTACGAGTCGTCGTCACACCTCTAAACACTGCTGGTAATCGTTCACGATAAAGGGTATGTTTCCATTATACCATACTTCTGTGCATGAAACAATTCCATTTGGAACATTTTTTTGAAAAAAGAGTATCAGAAAAGCGGGGGGGGGGTGAGGGGCGCCCGGTTTTTTTAATA
>CAXUHF010000089.1:16482-22724 GCA_964250765.1 uncultured Ktedonobacteraceae bacterium
AAACATAAATTCATTATATAAATTTACTTTTAAACCACCATCCTCCACCCCGCGCCCCGCCCCCCCCCCCCCCGCTTTTCTGATACTCTCTAGTTATCCTTGCCAGCTTGTTCGCACCTCGCGTAGCTGTTCCGGTGTGATCATTCTGAACAAAATAAGTAGACTCTCCAAATCGTACTCTAAGCCAACCGCATGCAACTCCTGTCGAATGCGACCAAGAGCACTAATCTGCTGCGTCGAAATCATCCCATAGCTGACCAGACTTGCCGCAAGTAACTGGTCAGGCGTCAAAAGTTTAAACATAAGCAAAATTTCACCAAGCTGATAATTCAAATCCACACCACGTAACATGCGCTGAATGTTCTGCGCAACCTCTAATCGACTTTGTGGAACAAGATGTCCTTCAAGCAAAACGCTGCCAAGAGAGCGCATCGTTCTTCCACTTACTGCTTGCGATGGCGGTTGTGGAGAAGGTGATGGCATTAAAGGAAGACTTTGTACAATATCCAGTAGCATTGCATTATTAGGAGACATTGCGCTAGTAAAGGTATCTTGTTCCTTTACCACCTCTTGTGTTAGCACTTGTTCTCGCTGTTCACTCATCTCTGGAGTAGTTACCTCATCACGTTCCTCCTCTTCATTCGCAGCCTGTTGTTCTGTTACTGAAAGATCATCTGTTTGCACTTCATGATTGATATGCTCATCAAGCTCTACAGGTATTTCTTGCACTTCTTGCTGCGTAGCATATTCTTCTTGTTGCTGTACAGGTTGTGCTATGGAAGTTGGACGCTGCTCTTGGACAGCAGAGGTCTCAACTGGTTGTGGTGGTACCACCACTGGCATCGGCATAGTGGCCTTTGCGACAGTCGGTGCAGGAGCTGTCGCCGTTGCCGTACGCAATGTTGAGATAGACGCCAACGGAGTCGTTTGTGCTGTCGGTGCCGTCTGAGTATTTGGTGTTACATTCCCACTATACTGACCATAACTTGTCCGTGCATTTCCATCTGTTCGACGTACTCCATCGTTTGCAACGATGCTATGAATTGCACGATCGTGTGGTAAGTCTTCGATTGGTGATGCTCGTAATGGTTGTGTCCCTATAGCGTTGGTAGAGGGTGCCGACTGCGTTGTAGAGGGTGCATACTGATTTTCAGATACTTCGTTTGCTACTTGATAGTTAAAACTATTCGTACTTTCATTGTTAATCGGCGCACTTCGCTCTTGTAGCAGCCGCGATAACTGATCGAGTCCCGATTCTCGCTCTCCTGTTGGTTGACTATAGGCGAAGCGCTGTAGCGTGGGCGCATCCGTATCATATATCTGAGCACTCTGACTATTTTGTATCTGTTGCTCATTTGAGAGCACGTTCTGTCGAGTCTCATAAGTATATGCAGCTGGTCGCTCTGTGTCCTGGGGCGATTGTGTTGTATCTGTATAGACAGTAGCATCCTGCCCACTTGTCGAACGTTGTGTAGGATAGAGTACGGCGCGTATTTTCTCAGAGTATGACTGCTGTACAGGCGGAGGTGCTTGCGTTGCGACAGAAGCAGTGAGGGTTACAGTGTCAGTGCTTGGACCAGTACGATAGGTTGTGCCACTTGTGTTTGTTGACGATGGAGTTATAGCAGGAGGAGGAGTGGTCGGTGGCGCGGTGCGTGGTAAGCGTGTCTGAGTAGACGCTGAGCTTGTAGCAGTTGGCCCTGGCACACGTTCGCGTACAGCATCAACAAGGTTCATCAAACCAAGCATTCCATCAATTTCTATATCGGCTAATTGGCCTTGTGAACGCTCATCGGTATCACGAGGGCCATAACCAGCTAGATTGGAGCAGAGGTACGTAAAGACCTGGACTCCACGACCCCGGCGCTGCGTATCTAAGGCGACCCAAAACTCTCGGCGTCCAGCAGCCGCTTGCGCAAGGTTAACAAGCAGAACACGTACAGGAAAACGAGCAATGGTGTCAAAAACCTCTACTGCTGTGCGGGCTGCATGACATTCATACCCTGCGAGCTGAAACTCGCTCGTCAATAACGCGGTCAGTTGCTGATCGCGTTCAAAGAAAAGAATGTGCGGTCCTCCAGTGCTAATATTCATGCCGACATCCTCCCTATTCCATCTCCTGTTGTTACTGCATCTCTAAAGGGCACCATATTTCTATCCGATCTATCGTTTATCGCCGAGAATGATCCTACTGTATATTTCATGGACGCATTACTCTTCTTTGTCGAATCCGTTCGGTTGCTTCAATATGTCCATAATGGCAAGAGTATAGCATACCTATCTGCAAAAGGCATAGAAACCATGACTTATGAGGCATGATTCCTATGCGTATAATAGAAACGGGATGATACGCAGGCTTTCATATATCTGATGTGTCATCGTGTTTCTCATCTCAGAGAATAGTTCAACTATATACATCTAGGAGTATCAACGCATCATGAGTCAATCTTCTCCCCTCTCAACAGCCTCTACGCGACCAGTTATTACGTTTATGACAGATTTTGGTCTTGACGATGGAGACGTAGGTGTGTTAAAAGGCGTCGCGCTTAGTATTGTGGCGGACGCGCAACTTATCGACATCACACATACTGTTGCACCGCAAAACGTTGCGTCAGGCGCGTGGATACTCGCAGCAAGTTATCGGTATTTTCCACGTGGTACAGTTTTTGTATGTGTTGTTGATCCTGGGGTTGGCAGTAGCCGTAGACCCGTTGCGATTTCTGCTGGGGATTGGTATTTCGTAGGACCTGACAATGGCCTCTTTAGTTATGTATTTGCGGAACAGCCTGTACATAACGTCGTCACGCTCTCGCAAACTGCCTATCACCTACCGCAGGTAAGCTCTACGTTTCATGGACGCGATATTTTCACGCCTGTCGCGGCACATATCGCAAGCGGTGTAGCTTTATCAGAACTCGGTTCATCGGTTGACCCAATAACGCTACAACGTCTTGATCTAGGACTTGCGACACGACAGGGCAACGAGGTTCAAGATGCACGCATACTACACGTAGATCACTTTGGAAATCTCGTCACAAATATTCCTCTTCACCTTGTACCCGATCTTTTCAGCAGCTCCCGTGTTGAGGCAACTTTCATCAATCAAAAAGTTGGTATCTCAGAGCGCAGACGCTTCTTTTCGGAAAGTACAGAGTCACAAGATACGCAGCCGTTCATCTTCGGCGATAGCTCCGGCTACGTAGGTATTGCGATACGCAACGGTAACGCTGCACATACATTGCATGTGAGTTATGGAGATGCTATGACTTTCGTCATAACACCTTAACGATGATTAGGTCGTTCTGCACTAACATAGAGAAAATGTATATGGTATTCTTTCCTATGTAGGAACCGATGCTGCTGCTTGATAAAAGAATGCGGATATGTCGCCTGTAGGGACCGATTTATCACGTCCTCTTGGCGTCTCAATTGCCGACTAGGACGTGATAAATCGGTCCCTACTTTGATAGAAGTACTATTTCATGGAATAAGGAAACGTCTGTGAAACCTATTGAAGCATCTGCGACTTGCAACGCTGCAGAACTCTCAGAAAAAAAGACACACAATTTACACCGATGGGCAATAGGATGGCTTGCAGTCACTATCACGTTGGTGTTATTAACTGATTATAGTGTTTTTCATGCCAGACCTTATTTACTACACACTTGGCGCGGAGTCGTAATCTTTATCCTCTCGCTCCTGATACTAGTGATATATGAGACAAGTTTAACGAGAAGGAGTGAACAATGGCCTCCTCCATTGTTTTCTTCGCTTGCAATTTTTGCGAGCATCTATGGAGCCGTCATTCTCCTTACACTCATTGATGGCAATTTTGTCTGGGACTTCTACGTTGTGTTTGGCGCAGTGCTTGGACGATTTGCAGGGCATCGCTTGCTCCTTCTGACGGCAATCCTCTTTTTGTCTCTCTGCATCTTCGGTGGCGTTATAACATTGCCTTTCGACTGGACCCAAATAAATAGCATCCTTGGCATAGGTATCAGCTTTTTTGGGACAGCCGCATCAATACTGGTCATTCAAAACATGATTACCGAGCGTTATAAACGCAATAGGTTGCTAGACGAGCTAACCCAAGCACACAATGAGCTTTCTGACGCTCATAAAAGACTGGCTGATACAGCGGAGCAGGAACAAGAGCTTGCGGTGTTACGCGAGCGAAACCGGCTCGCACGTGAGATGCATGATACGCTTGGACACGCCCTTGTGCTTGTCACAGTCAAACTAGAGGTGGCACAAAGATTGCATGAGCGGAATCCAGAACGGAGCAATGCCGAATTAGCAGCAACACAACAGATTGTGCGTCAAAGCATGAATGAACTACGCGCATCTATTGCGAACCTACGCTCTCCTACACTCGAACACGAGCCTGTATCTCGTGCCCTCAGTCGTTTTGCACGCGAAATGGCACAACGAACAGGCATTCATGTTACCTGTGATCTGCAACCCGATATCGAAGTATTGCCAGAGCAGGTCGAAGAAACGCTCTGGAAAGTAGGGCAAGAGGCCATTACCAATATCGAGAAACATGCCCATGCAAGCAATATCTTCCTGCACATGAGCAAATGTGGCGAGACTGTACACATACGCTTAGAAGATGACGGTGTAGGCTTGCCGCACAATTGCATTCAGCATAAAGCTAATGGAGAAATAGCTTATGTCAGCCCGTCAGGTCACTATGGATTAAGCGGTATGACTGAACGCATCGAGCGTATCGGAGGTACACTCTCACTGAAACCTGGTACCGAACGTGGAACGGTTGTCGAAGTCGTACTGCCACTTGTAGAGGCACCGTTGCGAAGCATCAGTACATAAACATGCATGAGTTTTGTCTGCCAAGGCAGACAAAACTCATGCATGTTTATGTTTATTGTAGCGCAAGTCTTTTGGTGCGACGTTCCTGCACCTTCTGCATTGTCAGGTTGTAGAGGAAGATGAACAAAACCATCCAGATAGCTCCATCCAGATAGCCACCGACGACATCTGTTACCCAATGCTCACCCTCCCAAATGCGCGCAAAACCCACAAGCAGTATGTTGAGAATCGCCCAGATTTGAAACGGAATAAGAAGCCAGTGATAACGTGACTGACGAGCAGGCGGTGTGAAGGATAGGTAGAGCAAAAAGCCATAAAAGACCATCATATGACAGCTATGGCCCGACGGAAAACTGTTGAAGATGAGTTTACTATCAACATGAATCACGCTTGGTAAAGGGCGAGGACGACCAACAACATCACCAATGAGCGCATCGACACCATTTCCAATGCCAACCGAGAGTGCTAAAAATGCTGCTTGCCAGAACCAACGGAACAGCAAGAAAAGCACAAGCACTATCGGCACTTCGATCTCATCGGGTAATGGATCATTCACACGGGTGAGAAAGCGAAATGTAGTAGTAATCCAAGCGGGAAAGCCAATAGCTTGCACATTCTTACTAAAAGCCAGCTCAAATGGCGTTGGTTGACGATGCGTGTGCGCGAAGAAAGCCAATGCGACCATTGCAATAACGGCAAGAACCCAGAGTATACTGCCTAACACGATACGTTGCCTACCATTATCACGTCGTCTATTCTCAGTTATCCTAGAGGATACGTGGAAAGGACGTGAGTCTCCTGTTTGTACGATTTCTGACATGATACATATATCCTTTGCAAAAATGAAATTTTGTATATATGTAACCTAATACGGAATGACGAGCAGAGGATGATACAAAGGATGCAAATAAACGAAAACTGAAGAGGTAACACATCAATATTATCTTGTAGCGGAAAATATAGATGCGTACAAGAATATATTGCTTGGAAGCGCAAAATATAGCCTTAACATCACGCATGGTTACTAATGCTTATCATGAACTAGGTTATGCACTTCAACAGTTGAAACGCGACAAAGAAGCCCTTGCGACAAATGATCTACTAAATGAGTAGGCATGGATTTACGGTTATTGGTGACGAGGATAAAATTATTTTCCTCGCACCAAAGTAAAATCTCTGGATCAAGCGTCCCCTTTGGCGGAAAGCCTGGGTCTCCGATAGCAGATACTATAAGCTCGGACTCCTTAAGGAGTAGCTGTGTTTTGTATAGAGGACTCAAATTCTCGTCCATGAGGTACCGTAGGCTCACGCTAGGCCCTTTTCTGCTTGTCGCTCGGCTTTAATCTGGCGAATCTTGTCGCGCACAGGTGAGGGCGTATTAGCTTGGATTCTTCGCATCTCTCTACCCCACT
>CAXUHF010000090.1:0-3559 GCA_964250765.1 uncultured Ktedonobacteraceae bacterium
GCTCAATAAGATGAAAACAAGTAACATTTGTGATTACGAAATATTGTAGGGGTCTAATTCTATTACACCCTCGTGGTGATTGACCATGTTGGAGGATTGTCGAAACGTTGACGCGTGACCTCAGAAATTATGTATCGCCAAACGGGTGTAATAGAATTAGACCCCTACGTTATTCACATATTCCATTAATTTATTTACCGCAATGACTCAGCAGGGAGAAAGATGCGCACAGTCACACCACCACCAGGAGTGCTTTTTACTTGCATGCTACCACCCGCAATGGCAAGAAGCGCACTATGCGTGAGTAGGCCACCACCTGTACCTGTGGTCGAACTCGTTGCCGAGACAATACCAATCCCATCATCAGCAATCAGTATTTCAAGGTTTGAGTTGTATGTAGCGTTTACAGAGAGACAGAGGGGTCGATGCACGTCAGAGCCGCGTCCATGCCGTGCGGCATTGCGCAGAGCTTCTTGTACGGCGGCAAAGATGAGTTCAGCGATAGCAGGTGGTACTACCTCGTCGATACGAGTCATTGTCTCTTCTGGAATAACCCATTCCACTTCGTCAAACGCTTGCTGGAAGTCCTGTTTGAGCATAATACGGATGGCATGAAGCATACCATCGCGTTCAAGACGATGGGGCGCACTCGGCGTATTTGCTCGCATCATAGCCGCGAGACGACGATGTGCCACGCTGATTGTTTGTACAGCATCGTCAAGTGCTTCACGTTGTTGCGTAATTTCTGTTGGCTGCTTTTGTTCATTGTTCAAGGTATAGCGTACAGTCTCCAACCGTAAAAGTGCAAGATGCATTTGCGGCAGAATTTCGTCATGCAACACACGTCGATGTTGAGCGTCCAGCAATTTCACATCGACGATCCGACGACGTAAGAGGCCAGCAACGGCTTGCATCGCTTCATGGTCGCGTAACGTGTCGAGAATACGTTGCCCACATGCCTGTGCAAGGTCCATATCCTCTTCCGTAAACAGGCTTCTGTCTTCTCGCGGCCCCAGATAGAACGTCGCAACAACACCTAGCTCATCATAAATTGGCAATACCCAGCAAACAAGTGGCTGCCCTTGTAGTGTCATACGCACGCGTGTTGGCGTATGCTGTGCTCCTGCTCTCTCCCCATTTTTTGCTGTGTACAGTTGGGCCTGCATTTTGACCGAAACAAGCACCTCGTTCTCTTCGTCCTGACTATCAAAAAGAGGCCAATGATAGGTAAAGCTTCGTCTCACCGCACCTGTGAGCACGACGAGACGCGCACATTGCACCTCTAACACATCGTTACAGAGATGAAAGAACAGGTCCTCCATGCTTTGCTCTGTCTTCTCAACATCCGTTTGCAGCCAATGACGTAGGTTTGCGCTACGCAAAAACGGGCCAAGCATAGAGATATAGCGGTCATGCGCTGTATAGCTACTCCAGGTAAAAAGTGCATAAGCTGCGGTTGCCAGCGTGGTGATGAGCAGTAAGCTTCCTAGATTACTCTCTGTCAACTCGACAAGAAGCGCGATAAATAAAGAAATTGTCGTCGCCATAATTACAATGCCGCGCCACTGCTCAAAAAAGCCACGTCGCGCTAACGGGCGTTCAATGAGAATGCCATGCCGTACAATTGAGTAGCCCAACAATAGAATAATCAGTGCCACAAAACCCGTTGCGATACTATCAAGAAGAAAAAGATTAAATGGAAGCGCATGTATACTGACAGGGACAACTGTATCAACATCTCCTCGATGCTCCAACCAACTTATCATCGACCAGACACCAAGCACGCCTAAACAGGTTGTTAAGCCCACCATGAGCAAAGCTGCTACAAGCAGACCAGGACGCGCAAGGTGCCAGGAAAGCACTGGCTCTTCGAGCAGATCAACCTGTACAGGATCGTCCCAAAATGCATCGGCAAGGCGTTGACGTAGTTTTTGCTCGCTTTTCACTCTTGCATGCCATAAGACACGAAGGAGGCGTCCAACACGAGCAGGTGTAAACCATGGCCCAATTGCACACAGCGTCACATAAGCAAGGAAGAGAATCGGCAACAGCACAAGTGGCGACAGAAAACTCATTCGCTCAGGTTCCGGCACTTCTCCGTATGCCATGAGCCTCACAGTACCAAGAAAGGTAAATGTCGATGCATTGGATAGAAGCAATACAAAAACAGTACATCCTAGTAGAGCACTAGAAATCAATAATGCAGGCCGACGCCGACGCCAACCTCGATTGATGAGCGCGGCATAATGGAGTCCGATCACGAACCAGATGTAGGGTACGCCGAGGGCAGGGAGCCAAATGAGATGCCATAAGAAATCTGGTGACACAAGCCCTGCTGTTTGCACAATTGGACCTGAAATCAGTAACGCATGCAGAAAGAAAAACAGTGCGGAGAGACCAAGGCCGACAACACCGACACGCGCAATCATGCGTCCACGGTTTCCGTTAAGCCATACGGTGAACGCCAGCCAGAGAAATGCGATGAGGTTAAAGATAGAAAGTGCAACCACAAGTGTTTGTAAAAGATGTGCAGGTTCAAGAAAAGTACGCAGTTCCATAGTTTTTATGCTTCTTTATAGAGAGGAACCCATTCGCCCCGACGGTCCTGCACCAGTGCAATGCCGCCTTCGTCCCACATAATCATACGGTTCATAATATAAATCAGTGTCGCTCGTGCACGGGCAACCTTATCATCAACAGCATTATCACTGAGTCCCCACGAGGCATAGATGCGTCCATTTGTGCGACTCACAGCACGTTTATCATGCAGGTTCAAACGTGCCGCGATTTGTTCATTCGTCATGCCTTGCGCCATAAGTTCGGCGACACGCAACTCATTTGGTTCTAGTAAAGCAAGTGGTGATTGTTCATCCAGGTCGCGCACCTCCTGCACACGATCCTCGATCTCCGGGTCAACAAGGCTGCGCCCATTAACCGCATCACGTAACAGAGGCACAAGCATGCTCGGTAAGAGATAGTTACTTTTGCGCACATAGGCGTAGTGCGTCAAGATGCCCGACGCCCGAAATTCGCGGTAGTATTCATCATCATCTTGAATCGAATAAAAGACAACAGGCATACGGGGACGTTCGCGCCGTATCGCAATGGCCGCTCCAACACCACTCATGGCGTTACGTCCAACTTGTGCATCTTGCAACTGCACATCCATCAAAATCACATCCATGTCCAGTTCGAGCGCACGAGCTAATGCCTCGCGTCCAGTTGCGGCTTCACCTACAACCTGTACATTTCCTGTCGCCTCAAGCCCCTCACGCAATGCTTTGCGCAACGGCCCATGATCGTCCACCAATAGAAGTTTTGTCGTTGCCATGAATGTTATACGTGCCTTTTTTGCTCAGGTTTCATACCATAGTAGTGCTGTAAGTATAACAGTTCGGGGAAGTCATGTAGAGTATTCGAGGCAACAAAAAAATGCACACAAGAACCGTTGCACGATCAAGAAGTACTGTAGGGGTCTAATTCCATTACACCCTTTTTGGCAATTGAAAATGTCCAAAGAATGTTGAAACGTTTCACAATCCTGTGGACGGTATCAATC
>CAXUHF010000090.1:3569-21742 GCA_964250765.1 uncultured Ktedonobacteraceae bacterium
AAACAAATGCTTTTGGGTTTTATAAAACAAAAATTTGTTTTAATTTAATTTAGACCCCTACAGATGCGACATACACGAAAGCGCAGATCAGCAAGCGACACCGTATCCTCTATATACGATACCAATCTGCAATTGCTAATGGGGTTAGTAGCCTACCGTGCGTTCAAAGGCAGAGGCAATCACACTGTAACCTGCATCGGTGGAGTGAACGTTGTGGAAAATGCCGCACTCCCAAGTATACTTGCAAATGTTTGCGTTAGGAGTTATAGCACCACCAAAGGCACTAAACACGTCAGCGAGAGAACCATACCCGTTGACATCACGCGCAAGATGCTGATTAAAGATTTGAATATACGACACCGTATTGGGGCAAGAGTTTTGATAGGGGTCGTAATAATTCATCATAATCAGGTCTCCGGTACGTTTGCCATTAACGACAAGCGCGTTCTGGAGCTTTGGCAGAATGGTTTGCGTGAGGTTCGCGTCCAGCGTCACTAAATCAAGAACAAATTTCTTTGTGTTGATAACACAAGTGCTCTTGTTGATATCAGACAAAATATCGTTTGAGCCGATATCAAGCGTTATTGGACTAACCTGTCCTGGATAATGAGCGAGATAGGACAGGGCAGTAGCGAGCTGCGAACCAATATAAGGAAATTTGCGTAGTATCGGAACTGGACATCCTCCTTTAATCATCGTTGTGCTACTCTCGCCTGGACAACTAAGATTCGCAAGCTTGTTCGTGCCATAACTTTTTAAGTTACTGTAAAAGTCATTGGCATAACCATCATCATAGTTGATGTCAGGCTGATAACCGAAGGCAAGCGAATCACCTAAGGCAAGATAACGCTGTTTGGGACCCACGAGTGAGGCGTGAGGACTGGCTAGCACTAATGGTGCAATAAGCAAGAAAAGGACAACGGCAAGAGAGAAGGGGAGAAAAACGCGTCGAGAAGGAAATAATTTTTTCTCAGACATGAACGGCCCTCCTGTTGTACATACGACCTGATAATAGACAGGTAGTCTATCATCGTACTTGTGTGTAACATATACAGCTAGAGGAAAAAGTCAGAGTCGCCTATAACAAGTATAACCTGACGTTTACGTATAACGCAAGAGTTATATATCAGAAGTTTGTAATGTTAACACTGCAAAAACTATTTTCGTCCTCTTGACAACTGACCGCAGGTCAATTATAATTGACCTGCGGTCAGTTGTCAGAAAGAATGCATGAGAGGACATATGGGAAACACTTTTCCACGACATAGAGCAGTACATGATGAGCAGAAGCAGGAGCGGCGACAAGCTATCCTTGACATGGCATGGCAATTGTTCCAGACGACACGCTACGAGGCGTTGACAATGGTCGATATCGCACATGCGCTTGGACTGGCAAAGGGAACGGTTTTTCTCTACTTTAAGACAAAAGAGAGCCTCTTCCTGACGTTGGTGGAACAGCAACTTACGGTCTGGTTTGCTGAGGTTAACACACGTCTGGAAGCACTTGCTCATCCTTGTACTATTCCAGAGGTTGCGGAAGTGTTGTGTGAATTGCTAGAAACACGTCCTAGACTCACGCGCCTACTTGCCATTCTACACACCATGCTTGAGCAAAATATTGATCTTGACTCAGCTCTCGCGTTCAAATTCTTTCTTTTGGGGCATTTTGAGTACACAGGATCATTACTCGAACAGTGTTTGCCATTCTTACAACCTGGGAAAGGTGCCTCGCTCCTGTTGCAGTCACATGCCCTTGTAATTGGACTTTGGCACCTCTCCGATCCCGCGCCTATCGTGCAACAAGCTTTACAACAGCCGACACTACGCATGTTTGAAGTGCATTTCGCACCCGAATTTTCCACTGCCCTACAAGCACTTTTGTATGGGCTAGAGCGCATCGCATCTACAGCTATTCAAGAGGAGGAACAACATTCATGAAGTATTTTATAACGGGTGCCACTGGTTTCGTAGGAAGCCATGTGACACGTCAACTACGAGAGGCAGGTCACGAAGTCGTCGTGGTCGTACGCAATCCCGCAAAAGCACAAAGCCTTGTTGACCTCGATGTCACCGTTCATCAAGGCGATGTAACTGACAAAGAGAGTATGCGCAGCCCAATGCAAGGAGTCGATGGCGTCTTTCATATCGCGGGTTGGTACAAGATCGGTGTCAAAGACAAGAGTGAGGGCGAGAAAATCAATATTCAGGGGACGCGCAATGTCTTAGAACTCATGAAAGAATTGGGTATTGCAAAGGGCGTCTATACCAGTACGCTCGCCGTCAATTCAGATACGCATGGAAAACTTGTCGATGAAAACTATTCTTACACAGGTCCGCAGCTAAGCGAGTATGACCGCACAAAGTGGGTCGCACACTACGAAGTTGCCGACCCTATGATCGCGGATGGCTTGCCCTTGGTGATCGTCATGCCAGGAGTGATTTACGGACCAGAGGATACAAGTAGTGTGCGTACAACGTTTATTCAATACCTGCAACGCAAACTACCCGTTCTGCCCACACAAACGGCTTATTCCTGGGCGCACGTCGATGATATCGCGCGTGGACACATTTTAGCAATGGAACAAGGCACTCCTGGTAACACCTATATCATCGCAGGACCAACACACACACTCGTCGAAGCGATGCATATAGCACAAAAGATCACAGGTATTCCTGCTCCACGTATTCAGGTACCATCAGCCGTCATGAAAGCTCTGTCAGCAACGATGGGCGTAGTAGAGAAATTTGTCTCTGTTCCTGACGATTACAGTTCCGAGTACCTGCGTGTGAGTGCAGGTGTCACCTATATTGCTACAAACGCGAAAGCAAAGAGGGATTTAGAGTATTCACCACGCTCGTTAGAAGATGGTCTGACCGAGACGCTTTTTCACGAAATGCACTTATTGGGGATAAAGTAACATGTCATCAACCTTTTTACTCTATGGTGCAACTGGCTATACAGGTGAGTTGATTGCACGTGCAGCCGTACAGCGTGGTCTACATCCAATCCTGGCAGGTCGAAGTGAACGCACACTTGCTCCATTAGCAACTGAATTGCAACTAGATTACCGCGTGTTCTCGCTAGAGGAGATAACCGCCCTCGATGCTGGGCTAGCGGATGTGATGGCAGTGCTCAACTGTGCTGGCCCCTTCACCTTTACTGCTAGTCGGCTAGCAGAGGCTTGTATACGTACTCGAACACACTATCTCGACATAGCTGGGGAAGTTCCCGAATTTCAAACGCTAGCGAAGCTAGACACACAAGCACAATCGGCAGGTGTGATGCTTTTACCAGGAGTAGGTTTTGGAGTCGTGCCTTCGGACTGTCTTGCGCTTCACTTGAAGTCGAGGCTTCCTTCGGCGACCACCCTATCGCTTGCTTTCCATGCTATAGGCGGCGTTTCACGAGGAACATTACTCACAACTCTAAAAGACCTTCCTTCTCCTGGCGTTGTACGACACGAAGGGAAGCTTGTACCTATACGGGCAGGAAGCGAAACACGCCGGATAGATTTTGGTCAAGGACCAGTACAGGCAGTTACTAATCCGTGGCGCGGAGATATCTTCACCGCCTATTACAGCACAGGAATACCTAACATCAATACTTACACGGTCTTTCCAGGAATATTGCGAGGATTGATGAGAGTAAGCGGTCTACTTAAAGGCATTCTAAGTTCAAATGGAGTTCAGACATTTCTTAAGCGACAAACGCAGAAGCAGCCCAGCGGTCCAAGTGAGCAAGAACGTACACAAGGGAGTACAGTGCTTTGGGGTGAAGTAACTGACGCACATGGACAAAAAGTTGTTTCACGGCTCATTGGGCCAGAGGCATACGATTTTACTGTGATGACAGCACTTGCCATCGTTGAGCGCGTCCTTGAAGGGAGCATTCAACCAGGATTTCATACACCAACGCAGATATACGGTGCTGATTTTGTTGTAAACATGCCAAATGTCAAGCGTATTGATGAAGTTTGAGATTCCACATCTAGGAGGACCATTATGATCGTTGTCGCGGGAACAGCCACCATCCATCCAGAACATTGGGACAAGGCAGTAGAGCAGGCGCAGCAAATGAGTGCAGCAACCGAAGCGGAAACAGGGTGTGTCAGTTATCGCATCTATGTGCATCCAATCCAGCACGACACCTTTTTCATCTTTGAAGAGTGGGAGAACGCAGAAGCGTTGGCACAACACTTTCAAACGCCACATCTTCAAGCGTTTAGTGCATACCTTGCCTCGGTGGTAAATGGAAATCTGGACATTAAACGCTACGAGGTGTCATCTGTAGGCCCTCTCTATTAATTCGTTTCTCTACCCTCATTCGTAGGGACCAGATGTATTGCGTCCGAGGGCAATTTATTGCCTATGTTGTCTTAAAGGCATAGCCGATAAATCGGCCGTTGGACGCGATACATCTGGTCCCTACGAAGCTTATCATCATGTGATATAGTGGAAGGAAAGCCATAGAAACAAGATTTAATACTCAAGCTAGCATGTATTGTACTATGAAAAATAAACAACACGTTAGCTATACTATATAGGTGGTGATGGACATATGACGATAGGACGCACCAGCAGCATTCATCTAGGGTTGCTATTTCACAACCATCAGCCCGTGGGTAACTTCCCCTGGGTATTTCAGCAAGTCTATGAGGAGTCGTATCTGCCTATGGTTGAGGCATTAGAGCGACATCCTGACATTCGGCTCGCACTTCACTACACAGGGTCCTTGCTCGATTGGATGGAGGAAGCTCATCCTGATTTTCTGCAACGCGTTGCGTCACTGGTAAAACGAGGACAAGTCGAGATGGTAAGTGGTGGCTACTACGAGCCTATTCTGCCCTCAATTCCCGACGATGACAAGCTAGCACAAATCCGACGCCTGACGGAGCGTGTGCAACGTGACTTCGATGAAAAGCCAACAGGAATGTGGATTGCTGAACGCGTGTGGGAACCTGAGTTACCACGCTTCTTACGCGAGGCCAATATTGAGTGGACCATTCTTGATGATGTGCATTTCAAGAATGTTGGGCTGGAAGATGACGACCTCTACGGCTACTACGCTACTGAGGACCAGAGTACCGTGCTAAAGGTGTACGCCACCAGTAAAGCATTGCGCTACACTGTACCGTGGCGTCCAGTCGGCGAGACTATCGAAACTTTACGCTCTCTAGCAACAATTGATGGCAACCGCATTCTTGTGATGGGCGATGATGGCGAGAAGTTTGGTAGCTGGCCTGAAACTGGTCCATACTGCTGGGGTTCTAATGGCAGAAATGGTTGGGTCGATGAGTTCTTCACCGCCCTTGAGCAAAATAGTTCATGGTTACACACGACGCTGTTGGGCGAGTATGCACGTACACATCCAGCATTGGGACGCATCTATATTCCCACATCCTCCTATATCGAGATGACCGAGTGGGCCTTGCCGCCAAAGAAATCGTTTGCGTTCGGCAAACTCTTACATCAACTAGAGCATGACAGACAAGACGAGATGCTCCAATTTATGCGTGGCGGCTTCTGGCGCAATTTCCTGGTACGCTACCCCGAAATCAACAATCAGCATAAGAAGATGTTACGGGTCCATGATAACGTCTATTCCGCGTCCACACCAAGCGAGACGAGTGGTCATGTGCATTTATGGCAGGCACAGGCCAACGATACCTACTGGCATGGATTATTCGGCGGTATCTACATGGCGCATGTACGCGTCGCAATCTATCAACACCTCATTCAAGCCGAAAATATCGCGGACGCGATACGTCACGGTAATAGTCATTGGCAACACTACGAGTTTACCGATTTTGACCGCGACACCTACAACGAATTGCTTGTGGAGAGCGATTCGATGAATCTTTACCTCGATCCACAACGTGGTGGTACGCTCTTTGAATGGGACATGCGACGGAGCGCGCACAATATGAGTAGTGGTATGACACGGCGTCAAGAGAGCTATCATCAGACGTTGCGCGAACATGAGCAGGAACGCCGTAAGCAACATGTCGAGAGCGAACGAAATGTGACACAGACGGTAGGGCAAGCGGAGAGCGAACCAGGCTCACCACATACAACGATACGCACAAAAGAGCCGAATCTTGACCGTTACCTCGTGGTGGACCGCTATCGTCGTAACAGTCTGGTTGACCATTTCTTACCATCTGGTCTGACACTAGCCGCCTTCGCGGAGATGCGCTTTGAGGAACAGGGAAACTTCGTCGAGCAACCGTATGAAACAACGGTAGAGCAAGGTGAGCAGGAACTTACCATCACGCTACACCGCGATGGACAAGTACGTCGTGCAGGTGCCTTGAGTCCTCTGCCTGTTTCCCTCACAAAGACAATCACACTTCTCCGTGGTGAAGAAAAACTGGTGGTACACTATAGTATCGAGAATAAGGGGCAGTCACGTCTGCAAACGCAATTTGGCTGCGAATGGAATGTCAATTTGCTTGGGGGAGGAAGTAACGATCAAGCATATTATCTTGTCGAGGGCCATACGCTTGAAAATACACATTTCGATAGTACTGGCGAAGTGTCAGGTGTACGCGAAGTGCACATTGGCAATAGTTGGCTAGAGCAAGACATGGACTTCTCGCTCAGCGAAGAGGCAACTCTCTGGCGTTTCTCTGTAGAGACAGTGACAGGCTCTGAGGCAGGCTTTGAACGTACTCATCAAGGGAGTTCGCTTACATTTGTATGGCCTCTTCTACTCGACGCAGGCCAAATCTGGCAAACTGAAATTAGCTGTACAGGGAGCAAACCATAATATGAAACGTGTTCTTGCCATTATCAATATAGCAGATGACCCAACAGGCTATGTAGGTGAAGTTTTGGAGGAACATGGGATCGCCTACGATGTTATCAATGCATCAATACAACCTATTCCTAATCCTACTGCATACGATGCAATGGTGGTGTTTGGAGGACCACAAAACGCGAACGAGGATGAAAAATACCCGTACTTTTTGCAAGAAAAGGCTGCACTACATATAGCAGTTGAGCAAAACATCCCTGTACTTGGTATTTGCCTGGGGGGTCAAATGCTCGCTACCGTACTTGGTGGTATTGTAAAGAAACACACCATTACTGAGATTGGCTTCTCAGAGGTACAATGTACTGACGAGGGAAAACATGATCCACTTTACGAGGGTCTTGTAGGGCATCAATTGGTTTATCAGTGGCATGAAGACACGTTTGATATTCCTCCCGGCGCCGTCCATTTAGCTACGAGTGAGAAAACGGCAAATCAGGCATTTCGCTATGGTCCTAATGCGTATGGAATACAATATCATATAGAACTAACACCAGCTATGCTTGACACATGGTTACATGAACCATCGCTGAAACAAGAAATTGTTAATACTCTTGGTGAAACCGAATATGGGCGCATTATGAGCGAGCAACTACAGTACTTTGCGCTGTATCAAGAGCATACGCGTGTGATGTTCGAGAATTTTCTGCGTATCGCAAGGTTAATTTAGGGAAAAGAGTACAAAAGTCTTTTCTTTTCTGCCTGCTTTCTGCTATACTGACACGTATACCTAACTTTCTTAAAACATTAGGATGGATACTCTTATGACTACTATATTCTTTTATGGCAGTAAAAAACAGTGATAACAAATTCTGAAAGGCAGCATTCGACGCCGATGCCGCACCAAAACATGAGTCAATACACTCATCAAAATACTTTCAATGGACACTCTATGCACCTACCTGTAACACATTCAGCGTATCAGAGGGCGCAACTCACGCCTTTACTCTTTGCAAAACATACTATTCCTTGCGAACGGCATCCTAATCGTAATGAAGATAGCATTATCGTTGACGAGCGCAGTGGCTTAGCTGCTGTGTTTGACGGTGTGGGAGGTAGTGCGGCTGGGCAAATCGCATCGCAAACGGCGGTACGCGCGACCTATCAAGGCTGGCGACGTGTGCTTGAGCAATTACAAAAGAGACGCAAAGTTTATGATTTAATTGATAATCCTGGCGATAATTTCCTCTGCTCTGTCCTAGAACACCTTATACAAAGTGCTGATGCTCTTGTGCGTACCGAAGGGGCACACCGTGCAGGAACCGACGATCTTGCAACAACTGTGGCAATGGCTGCTATCTGCCGAGAGCCTAAGACACGTGGCTATACGCTCTTCTACGCTCACGTAGGAGATAGCCGTGTCTATCTACAACGCGAAAACGAGCCACTAAAACGTCTCACAAACGATGATGGACTTCTCGCAAAACTCGTAGAAAATCATGTTGTCAAGGATGAGGACGCGCACCGTATCGATCAAGCAATGCGAGCCGACCAACTTACTGATATGGAGTTTAGTTACTTCCGCCTGCGTGGAGGTATCACGCAAGCTCTCGGTGGTCCTGTACCACCAACAATTCATACGTCTGAAATCGCGGTTATACCAGGGGATCGTATTCTGCTCTGTACAGATGGTATTCACGACAACCTCACCGACGAAGAGATCGAAGATATCCTGCGCGGCAGCCCACGTACATCTACCGCACGCCTGCTTGTTGAACGTTCGCTTCAGCGTTCACGACAAGAACGTAGCGTGACCGTAAGAGCCAAACCTGACGATATGAGTGCGATAGTTATGACATGTCGTTTTTAAAATAAGTATCTGCTACATCGCACAAAAGTACCAAATTTCACTCTGATACACAGAAATACACCGAGAATGTGTTATCTTCCTATGTGTTACGCATTTTGTATTGCGATCTATAGGAGGATATGTACTGTCGTGGGTAGAAAACTCTCTATTTTGCTTGGTTTGCTGACTCTTGTTCTTTTTAGTGCTTGTGGACCACAACAAGGAAGTTCGTCCATTCCTCCACAGGTACTACTTTCCAACAAACTGGATGCAGACCAATTGCCAACCGCTACACCGCAAATAGTTATCGCCCGCCAGTTAACAACTCCAACACCTAAATCAGCCCCAAAACCTACATCAACTCCAAAACCAGTGCCTACAGTTGTGCCGACGCAGGTAGTAGCCACTCCTACAGCTCATACAAATCCACAACCAACGCCTACAACTGCACTTCCACAACCTACATCACCAGTAACAATTCCAAGTGGTGGTCTCGGTAACTCACCATATGGACCACCGCCAGCGATTACTGGTGCAGAGATTCAACTCACACAAAAACTCTTCGGGCTTATTAATAGTGATCGTGCAGCGCGTGGCCTCTATCCATTCACCTGGAATGCAACACTTTCAGTAGGGGCACGTCAGCATGCATGGGATATGGTGCATTGCGGCTTTAGTCATACCTGCCCTAGTGGATTAGATCAGTGTACTCGTATTGAGAATGAAGGTTTTAAGGGTGTGAGTGACTGTGGCGAATGTATCGGAATGGCAGGCCCCTATCCAAACGCATGGGGCGGCGTGTACAACGTGCAAGAAAGCATGATAAACGAGCCACCATCGGGCTGGCATCGTATTCATCTGACAAGTACTACACTTCATAGAGTGGGCGTCGGCATCTATACAGACGCAAGAGGCTGGGAATGGTTTGTTGAAGATATGGTAAGCTAACTACACTTTTTAATACTTACAACAAAAAGAAGCTACGTGTATATATGCACGTAGCTTCTTTTTGTCTTTCCGCTTCCAGTTCTACTAGGCGAATAATGCCTCAAACTGTGTACGGTCAAGTTGCTCATGCTCCATCAGTGTGTCAGCGAGACACAGAAGTTGATCATTGTGCTCTACAAGAATAGTACGCGCCATAGCACGACCTTCGTTGAGAATACGCTGTACCTCAACGTCGATAAGCGCGTTCATTGTTGCCCCGTTTTGCGTTTGTGAAGCGGGAGCAGACATAGCAAAGGTATGACGATGCGCAGGAATCTCGGTGTTCAAACGCACATTGCCATGAGCATCAGCAACAAGTGTAGAAGCATAGGAGGGCACATCATCAGCGTTCAGACGACGCATGTTTAGTGCATAATTGTTTTCAGCTCGATAGTCCGCAAAGACAACGCCAATTTCGTCACTCATGCCCCAACGCGTCACCATACGTCGTGCGAGATCAGTGACGACCTGAAGATCATTTTCGGCTCCCGTTGTAATGTAGTCTGGCCCGAACGTCAGTTCTTCGGCAACACGACCACCAAGGCCAACAGCGATTTTTGCCATAAGCGCATGGCGACTGTAGTTATAACGGTCCTCTTCCGTAATGAAATGCGTTACACCCAAACTTTGACCACGTGGCAAAATGGTGACACGGTTCACGGTATCTGCCTCTGGCAAGTGATAGGCTACAAGGGCATGTCCACCCTCATGATAGGCAATGATACGACGCTCTTTCTCGCTCATCACAAGAGGCCGTAGTGCGCCCAACTGCACACGAGCTAAAGCATTCTCGAAGCAGTCATGTGTCACATGTTCGAGGTCAAGTCGTGCAGCAGAGAGAGATGCTTCATTCACAAGATTTGCCAGGTCCGCACCGCTCATACCAGTTGTCAAACGTGCTAGACGTTGCAAGGATACATCCTCATGCAATGGTGTACTGCGTGTATGCACCTTGAGAATTGCTTCACGACCAGTACGGTCAGGTAGAGAGACAGTGATACGGCGATCAAATCGCCCTGGACGAAGCAGTGCCTTATCAAGAATGTCAACGCGGTTGGTTGCTGCGAGGACAACTACAGCCTGACGCGCATCAAACCCATCTAACTCGATCAGCAATTGGTTCAACGTCTGATCACGTTCATCGTTTCCACCGACCCGTACCGACCGCTTGCGCCCAACAGCATCAAGCTCGTCAATGAAGATAACACATGGGGCCACTTGCCGCGCCTTACTAAACAGGTCGCGCACACGACTCGCTCCAACACCGACAAACATCTCCACAAACTCAGATGCGCTCATACTAAAGAAGGGTACACCCGCTTCGCCTGCAACTGCTTTAGCGAGTAACGTCTTACCAGTTCCAGGAGGCCCTACGAGCAGTGCGCCACGTGGAATATGAGCACCAAGTTTATTAAAACGGTCCGGTGTACGCAAGAACTGGACGATTTCCTCTAATTCGGTCCGCACTTCATCAATACCTGCAACATCTGCAAAGGTTACAGGCGGGGCGGTGCTAACACGTGGTGCAACACCTGAAACACCCTGCTTAGCAACAGTTCTTGGTGGTACGTTGTTTGTTTGCGTGTCTCCCTCTTTCGTACGCGTGAAGCGTTTCGCCTTGCTTTGCCCAATCTGGGTAATACGCTCATCCATTTGACGAGTAGAACGCGAACCACTACGAGATCGAAGCAGCAAAAGGAGCGCAAGTACCATAAGTAGGAGCGGTGCGTACCTCCATACAAAAGTAAGCAAACCAGAAGTTTGAGTAGTTGGAAGTGTAGTTATTCTCACTTGATTCTTTAAAAGAAGCGGCATGAGTTGCTCATCTCCTGCCACTGGAATACTTGTATAGACGAAACGAGTTGTGTCAAGAGCCACTGTTGGAGCAGTCCATGTGGTACTACCTGCACCTATATAGTGCATCCACGTGCTATATGTCTGCGCATTTTCCTGGGGTTGTACAAGTTGAGTTGTCGAGGAAATATGCTGTGAAAGAGGATGTTGTAATAGCCCGTTCACCTCGTTCCCTTGAATTGCAACAGCAACAACGTCTCCTGTCTTCACCTGCTGCACAAAGGTGCTATAGTTAATTGTTGTCACACCATTTGGAGCACCACTTACAACTGGCGTATGCAATTGGCTGAATATCCCAAAAAGCAATCCTACTACTAATGTAAGCAGAATGCTTGTGCTCATAGCTGTGTGATGTGTAGAAAGAAATTTTAGAAATTTACGACTACTCTGTTGAAGAGAGAGAAATTGTCGTGTAGACCGCTTCACCACTGACTTCCCTTTGCGCTTCCTGTTCACGTCCATTTACTCACCTTGCCTGTTCACTGGATAAACCACCGTGTTGACCCCCATACTGGAATGTATACAAGAACGACCCATGCTTTCACAAGAGAAGATGCATACCATCATTCTCTTCTGCACACTCCATTCCCATATTCCTCTTTTTGCCCTACAGAATACACACCATTCCTTCGTTACTCCCATGCTACATATCCCCTTTACCTCTCCCATCGCTACATGTCCGTCCTCCACCGAAAGAATGCCTCTTCAAAAATACCTGCGAAAAAGTGCAGGAAAGAGACCAGAAAACATTTGTAAAATAAGAAAACAGGTGCTCATTATGGACGTATGATACTAGTGTACTGCTTTGTATGAAGAGTATCGAAAGAGCCGAACATTTCGGTACTTTTTTCTTATGGATTAGTGCATTGATGTGTTTCTCTGTATCTTTTTACAAGCACAATGAAACATTGAGGAACAAAAAGAATTATCTTACTACAGGGACGTTGGCTGAGTGAGATTGTGGGTACACAGTTTCTCTACATCTATCACGTTGACATAAACAGGAAATAATACATACGTGTAACATCCCAATTTTTTCTCAGCGAAAATTAACTTTAGAGGTTTGAGAGCAAAAAAGCAACACCTATTGTACATAGTTTGAGTACAATAGGTGTTGCTTTTTGACGCTAAGCTTCTAGTGTGACTTTAAGAAGCGGTTGTTGCTGAGAAAGTGCTAAATTTGGCCGTAACGCCACTTTGTAGTTGTACTCTCAAACCACAATAGCCTGTTTGAAGTGAGGTATCAGTACCAGTAGTCATCCAAGTAGCTGGTTCTGCTGTCCCCGTTGCCCAGGCTTTGGCATACAAGCCCGAACCAACAGCACGGAACCTGATCGTGTAGGATTTGCCTGCGGTTGCAGTGAAAGCAGTTGAACTAACAGTTCGATACGTACCATTAATTTTTGCTTGTATCACGAGGCTTGAACCACTAAGATACGCTTTGTACCAGTTATTTGTATCCTTCCAGCGTAGCACTGCTCCCATATTAGCATTAGTAAAACTACTTATCGAGCCACTTAACAAGACTTCAACGTTATTGGCAGTAGAACCAAGCACAGCATTGTAATATGTGTTTCCATTCGCTATCTGACCTTGATTAGTTGCAATAGAGAAAGCCGCTTGTGTATTGGCATCTGCTGCCCATGTATGACCATCTGAAGCTGTACCCCAATGTGTTTGATTCGCACGCTGAAATGTATCTTGTGCTATCGTTGTGCCTGGAACTGGAGTCGATGTCGTAGTTACAGTTGGTGACGGTGTTGTCGATGTCGGCGTTGGCGATGCTATGGATGTTGGCGTTGGAGTTGGAACACTACTACTCCCCGTAACATAACCCATCCCTTGTCTTGAGGATGTAGCAACGACATTTCCATTTGAAAAATCAATCTCAAGATATTTTCTTGTATTATAAAGAGGGTCAAGGTTGGCTACAACTTTGCGTGTAGCAGTGTCGATTACATCACCAGAGTCACCTACATAAACAAAGCGACCGTTGAGGCTATGAAGAATCCAACCCTCGTGTGTGCAATCATAGAGGCAGGGACTCTCTGGAGATACACCAGTTCCTGACATCTTACGTAGAGGAATATCGGCGACCTGCACTGGAGCACTTGCAGGCACATTACTCACATCAAAGACGTGAGCATAACTATTTGCGGTGTCAATCACGTATAGTTCCTTCTCATCAGGAGAAAGAGTGACTCCATGACTGACTTCTGCTGCAGTAGAGGCTGTAAAACCCTTAATTGGAACATGATACAGAAGTTTGCCAGTCGTGATACTGCTTACATCAAAACCAAGAAAACCTGTTGCCGTTGTATATGCGAGTGTCTCACTACCGTTAATTGTGAAAGGACGCACACCAGTTGTAAGTGGTCCAATTTTCTCAACGATCTTATTTGTAGATGTGTCAACTCTATAAAGGTATTTAGAGTTCAAAGCACCAAGATAAACGTGCTTTCCATCCAAGCTCATTACTGTATTATGAGCTGCATCTCCTGTCGCGGTGAAAATACTACCCGTCACACTACCATCGCTCGCATTAAGAATACGCCACATGCCATCATAAGATGCCTCTCCGTCAGGCATATAAATCGTTTTGCCATCAGGCGTAATTGCCATGCTATCAATGCCAAAAGAATAATTTTTCGTCCATACAACTGTGTCTGTAAGAAGATTATATTTCAGTAACGATCCTGTACCATGTGAACCACCATCACCGTTGTAGCTAAGATAGAGCGAGTTCGATGCAGGGTCTACAACACAACCACGTCCACCTGTAAACATTGGAAGAGAAATATGTTTCACAAGAGCATGATTATTGTCTGCATCATAAACATAGATACCACCATCAGGAAAGACGTATTCATAATGATTTACAGTAACCTCTGGACTTGCCGCACGTACAAGTGTGTTACTATGAAAATAGAATAAGGCAGCAGCACATACTCCTAGCAATACCAAGCCAGCAGCAAAACCGCCCAACATACGAGATGACCGAGAAATAATTTTCATTAAAAGCTTTTCTCCATTCAGCGAATGCGTCGATGCCATCGCTGCATAATAGATATATGAAATACTACAGCTATCTACTACTATAAACGGAAGGGATGTGATTACTATGGTAAATAGGTTACATAATGGTTAAAAACAGATGAATTTGTAAAGATAACTTTACAAATGTCTTTTGCTTTACTCAATAACGGATAAACGCGCAAGAATGCTATAACCATGTACACTAAGCGGATGGTACAATCAGGAAGAACAGACAATGGTAGTCAATAAGAAAGGATATTTTCATGAAAGCTATTCGTATTCAAGAGACAGGCGGACCAGAGGTGATGCGCCTCGAAGACATAGAGAAACCAACGCCCAAAGCTGGTGAGGTGCTGATTAAGGTCGCCGCCGCAGGCATCAACTATGCCGACCTTGCGCAACGGCAAGGCGCATATCTAACACGCACCCATACACCGATGACGATAGGCTTGGAGGTATCAGGGACTGTAGAAGAGTTGGGTCCAGGTGTAACATCACCACAGGTTGGAAGCCGCATTGTCGCACTAGTTGCCAGTGGGTATGCTGAATATACGACTGCTTCCACAAACACAGTAATTCCTATTCCAGACAACCTTGATTTTAACAGCGCAGCGGCCTTCCCTCTACAAGGCATTACCGCGTATCAATTACTTCATGAGTCAACACATTTACAAGAAGGCGAAAGTGTGTTAGTACACGCGGCGGCTGGTGGCGTAGGTACACTTGCCATTCAACTTGCCAGGCTCATGGGTGCCAAAACCGTTGTTGGAACGGCGAGTAATAGCAAGAAGCTAGAGCTTATACGAGAGCTTGGAGCCGATGCAGCGATTAATTATACAGAGGCAGATTGGGCCGAGCAGGTCACAAAAGTGACTGGTGGTAAGGGACCTGACGTTATTCTGGAAATGGTGGGTGGTGATATCGCGGAGAAGAGTTTACAAATCCTGGCACCCTTCGGTCGCATGGTTGTATACGGATCGGCAAGCGGACAAATGGTGCAGTTCTCTGGCATTCAGTTGATGTATAAAAATCAAACGGTTGTCGGTTATTGGCTCTCGGCTTGGCTAAGTCGTCCTGATAAACTTGCTGAGGCTGCACAAGCCCTAGTGCAGTATCTCGCTACTAGCAAACTGCGTATCATCGTTGGTCATACCTTTCCGCTTGCACAGGCGGCAGAGGCTCATAGAACCATCGCAGACCGCAAAACAACAGGCAAAGTTGTGCTAACCGTATAAGACTACAATGTTGAAAGCATAGATGAACGGACACTCACAAGGGGCTAACCCTACTATACACAGCGTGTTACACACTCATGGAAGTATAGTAGGGTTAGCCCCTCGTGAGTGTCCGTTCGCCTTAATCGGCTAGCTCCTCACTTTTTAAGGCCACAACTTCATCACCAACGTGTAGTACGGCATCCCAGGTCACGTCAATAGCTCCCTTTACGCTCTGATGAGCAGGGCAACCTTCGGGGTGAACTCTAAGTGCGCGTTCTGCGGCTTCACGATTTTCTGGTGGAATGGTCACATCATAGTGAACAACGATAGATTCGATGCGGATAGTTTTGCCGATTCCGACGATACGTCCATCGACAGTAGCAGTATAGGTTTGGCGGTCGTAACGAATTTTGCGCCCTGACAGGGCACCGGCAAGAGTGCCGTACATTCAACCAGCGACGGCTGCAACGATGTGGTCGAGGGTCGAGGCTATCGGAGGTCCCTCTTTTGCGCCATAATACTCGCGCAGTTTTCCTTGTACCCCATATACTACAGGTTCGGCAACTTCGCCTAAATAGGCGTTGCGGTAGCCATCTTTATACACTAGACGTGTATGAGAGATGTACTCAAACGGTTCTGCCATGAAACGTCTCCTTTCAAGAAACGGGATATGTCTCATGAATAGCATACCACAAGCGAGACGAACGTAGGGGTAGCAAAAGGTAGTATAATGGAGCGATATCGAATGCAGTAACAAATTGGGAGTATTAGAGGTACATGAGGCACCATACACATAAAATTTTTCTGAACATACTTTTTCTGCTAGCACTACTTACCATAGTATCGTGTGGGTCTCAAACTCTCACGACAAAAACGGCAAGCAGTATATCAACTACGCCAACTGCAGCACCTCAACATACTCCCATCGTTCATGCTATTCCGTGGGGACATCCTTATCAAGATAGCAAACTTGGCTTTCAATTACAGATACCCGATGACTGGACAGCTTCGTCGGAAACAGGGTTGCGCTCACCTGCACATATTTCGGCCCTTTCGCTGATACAAGAGAAAAGCACTGCACATCAACTTATTGTGATAAGCGTTATGGAAGGTCAAACGATGCCTGCCGCTTTTGCACAACGAGGTGTTCCCTCTACGCATCTTGGGCCATATCCGGCATTTATTGCCGATCGCACAGGACACGAGGGGAAGGTTCCTTGTACAGTACGTATCTTTTTAGCACACACTGACTACGTTGTTGCAGAATGGTGTTCAATGGATGCATCAGCGCATGTCGCACTATTAGAGCATATCCTTTCGACCTATCAACCAGCGTTGGCTACTTTCTCTGCGCATCCATCACCTGCTCCCACGCCGCAAACATGCTCACAAGTCCAACAAGCACGTAACTATGCTCTAACAACGCAATGGGGTTGGCAATTGGGCACACCAACATCGAGGTTCCCTGCTATAGGGTGGGGACGGATGTTGCCAGGGGCCTATATATGTAGCAATCAACAATCTATCGATCCTTATCTTTTTCAATGTACCGAACTCGCTAATCGCTTCCTATATGAGCAATGGGCGTTGCCTCATCTTCCTGGTAATGCTGCACGTTATTATGACTACTATCAAGATGGTGTGTACCATCTAGGCGTCATACGCGATTTGCCCGCAGGTAGCTATCAACTCTCGGATGATGCCACACAAGGAAAAAGTGCCTTCCGACCTAGCCCTGGTGATCTGCTAATCTTTCAAGATGTCCACAATTCCAATATTGGTTGGAAATCGGGTTTGAGCGATGAGCCAGGACATGTCGTTGTCGTTACAGGAATTGACGCTACACATGTCTATATCGCGCAGGAAAACTACAACGAAACACAGTATTTTCTCGCACTTCCCATCACAAAAGTCGCCAATGGCTACATCATCACCGACTTAAGCGGCTGGTCTAACCGCATCGTGCGTGGCTGGATACACTTCACCGTCAACGGCGGTCCTGCCGTATAATTCCTTTCAGTAATGGATTTGAAGTTTACCCGCGAGATGCCTGTCGCTTGTGCTTGCTCACTGCCAAGTCATACGCCTCGGTCAGAAGTTGTCGCACGCTCGTTTCAAACGTCTCGTTGCTGGGGTTAAGTACACATACCCAAACCATCCGACCATACACAGGGTGAGGCATCAACTGATCCAAAACAGTAAAGTCGTAGTCGCTTGAGTTCTTGCCGCTTTCTGTCATGCTGTCTTTGACAGAAGGGAGGAGCGAGGGATCGCCAAAGAGCGAGCGAAACGTCTGCTTGCCAATGCCGATGTTCAATCGAAAGACCGACGGGCGGTTAAGATTAGAAAACTGATCATTAATATCGCTCGTCACAATCGTCACAAACGGAAACCTGTGATCTGGCGGTACATTCCTATCCGGGTTGTAGAAGAAGAAACTGTCGCCCGAAGCGACCACAACATCCACGCCCTCAAA
>CAXUHF010000091.1:0-21618 GCA_964250765.1 uncultured Ktedonobacteraceae bacterium
ACTGTTTATCCACACATAATGTGGAAAACTTATCCACATTTTTAGAATAATATATCGGTTCGATGCACATTATCCACATTGTTTTTCCACAATATATCCACACTATCGGTTCGATACATCAGCACGATGTATTTTATCCACAAAAGTGTCCACAAGTTATCCCCATTTCCACAATACTCATTTTTGCTTGTAAGTTATCCACAATATATGTGGATAACTTATCCCCATTTCCACATTATGACAGTACAACTGTAACATAGTTACTGTTTATCCACACACAATGTGGATAAGTTTTCCACATCTTTAGAGCAGTATATCGGCTCGATGTGTTTTTTCCACATTCTATGTGGACAAGTTTTCCACATCTTTTAACGCTGAGGATAACTTTAGAATAAATTTTAGAAGGCTTATCTTGTTATCTATCGGGCATAGTAAGCAAAAAGTGGATAAACTAGCTAAAAATGTGGACAAGTCCTAGAAATTGTGGATAAGTGTATTTAGCTCCTTTTCACTTTTTGTTATCCACAAAAAGTGTGGAAAACTTATCCACACTTTTCTTATCTAGGGGATAAGTTAGAATTACTTTCCACATTTTGTGTGGAAAACTTATCCACACTTTTCTTATCTAGGGGATAAGTCGGAAAGTTATCCTCATAGAGTGTGGATAAGTTATCCCCATTTCTCTTGAGACAAAAATGATGGGGAGAACTTATCCGCATTTTGACCCAAAGTTATCCCCATTATTTGTAAGTTATCCACAGCTTTCTCTATGTAAAAGTGCATGTGGAGAACTTATCCACATATGCTAACATGGCTTGTAAGGCTTATTGAGCGTCAACACAAGAACACGCTTAACAATTTTTGACGAGAGTTATCCGCTTTTCCACATCCCCTACTACTACTACGATCTTATATATTTTTATATAAATAAGAATCATAGTATATAGAGCGTGTGGAAAAGTGGATAACTTTTTCTAAGGAGGAGTTTTTGAGGATTTTATTTTGGCTTAGGACATGCGTCCTACTACTAATAGGTAATAAATTAGGGCATTCATAGGGAAGAACAAATGTGTCGGTGCATCTCTTGCAAAAAGTCTACTGGCTCATCCTGCATACCTATATGTCCCATGCTCTTACAAATAGAAAGTAGTGGTAAGTACAATGTATGAAGATGAAACGTATTTTTTTCGTCTTTTCAAGCGTTCTATGTAATGTGGTATAGTGAGTGGCTACGGTGTTTTCTACTCATGCATTCTCATACGGCTGGCTAAGGAATAACAATGTCTGCGTCTCCCATTGAGGCTATTAAAGCAAAGATTGATATAGCCGACGAGATCGGTCTGGTCGTTCGCTTACAAAAATCGGGTAAGGCCCTCAAAGGGCTATGTCCGTTTCATAATGAGCGCACCCCCTCGTTTTATGTGTTTCCTGAAGCACAAACGTTTCGTTGTTTTGGCTGCAACGAGAGTGGTGATATCTTTTCCTTTGTGCAGAAGCAGCAAGGGCTAGAATTCCGTGACACACTCCACTACCTCGCGGAAAAAGCTGGTGTTTCTGTTGAGGATACACCTGGACGGAACCCGGAAGAGGAGCGTGAACGGAGTGCTGTCAAAGAGCGATTGCGCAAGCTGAATGAAGACGCACTTCTCTGGTTTCATCAAGCATTGCTACGCTCCAAAGAGGCATCAGAGGCTCGCGCATATGTGCAGAGTCGTGGTATATCATCCGAGACTGTACTCGCGTTTAGCCTCGGCTATGCTCCTGAATCGTGGGATGGCTTATCGCGTTACCTTTTGACGCAGGGCTACACAGAGCGTGAACTTGTCATGGGTGGACTTGCACGCGAACGAGAAGGCTCGATTACTCAGGAGGGCGGAAACGGTATTTATGATTACTTTCGTAACCGTTTGATCTTTCCCATTCGGAATACGCGTGGGCATGTGATTGGTTTTGGTGGGCGCGCGTTAGGCGATGGCAAACCTAAGTATCTAAACTCGCCACAAACACCGTTGTTTGAAAAAAATACAGTATTGTACGCTATAGACATGGCACGTGATGCAATAAAACAGGCGGGACAAGTTGTTATAGTAGAAGGCTATGTTGATGCGGTAATTGCGCACCAATATGGGACGAAGCAGACGGTAGCATGTATTGGAAGCGCGATTACAGAAAAGCATATTCAGCAAATCAAGAAGCTTACCAAGCAGGTAACACTCGCTCTCGACCCTGATGCAGCCGGAAGCGCAGCAACCGAACATGGTATTCAAGAAGCTCAGAAGGGTTTTGATAAAAAGGTTGTCGCAGTACCACTTGCTGGTAATGCCACACTCCAACGTCGGGGTAAAAACGGACCAGCATCGCGTGGCATGATTATGCTTGAAGAACAGGTTGATGCCGAGATCAACGTTTTGCAATTGCCAGCAGGAGAAGACCCAGACGAGGTGATTCGGCGCGACTTTTCGCTTTGGTTATACGCCGTATCGCATCCTTTGCCACTTATTGACTACTACTTCGTAGTAAAAATAGAGGACCTCAACCTACGTGAACCATATGGGAAGACAGAGGCTGCGAAGCGTTTACTTCCTGTAATTGGCATGATGAGTGATCGTATCAAGCGTGATGCTTATATGCGTAAGCTTGCGACAATGATTAGCATTGACGAACGCACATTGTACGAAGAGTTGCAGCGTGTCTTACGAGGTCAAAAAACGCAGGGTGTAAAGGCTTCTTTTGCTGATCCAATGACACAGAGGCAAGGAAGAGTAGGGGAAGCAGAGCCTGCTGAGCCAGAATGGTTGAATGACGGAAATACTGGGAAGTCGGATAACAAGAGAGAAGAGTCCTATACTCAAAGTACTAGTGTTACCAATTCTACCGTTTCATACGTTAGTATTGACAAGAGTAAGGCTGATAAGCTACAATGGGAGGACTACCTGATTGGGCTACTCTTGCAAAATCCTGGTTTAAGTCCGTATGTGTGTGGTATAATACACGATGGTGACTTCGCTGGGACAGACACGCGAGAGTTGTACCACATACTAAACGCTCTGTACCAACGTAGTTCTTCCCCCTCATATCAATCCTTAGAGCAGTTTGTGCCCGTGGAACTGCAAGCTGCAGTCGCCAGGGTGCAACAGTCCGTTGAGTCGAGATCCCCTTTAGATGGGGTGGGACAGGTAAAAGCAGCCGTCCAATGCGCTACACGACTCAAACGAACGCGCTTGGTACAACTGAATACGGAATTACAATACTTACTGCGTGAAGCAGTCGATTCCGGCGATAGAGCCGGAGTACAGCAGCTTCAGCAACGGCTAAAAGAAGTACATCAACAAGTACGAACAATCGACTCTGCGACTCACCTTCAAGGGTGATTTTATATTGTTAGTCAATGAGTGCAATCATTTTACCAAGTCGGAATCGGAGAGCAGGAATTTTTTCCTTTTATTATAATGCTTACCTGTTTTCTGAAGGGGGATGCCAGAATGGTGAATCGGGAACAAGATGTGATGGATCGCGTAGAGGAAGAGCGTGGGAGTGAGATTGCGGCGGGGAGTTTGGGGCACACAGGACCCCTACGAGACGTGTTTTTATTGGATACTTTTGATGAGTCTATGTTAAGAGATGCGGAAAATGTTTTTGGTGTTGAAGCCGTAGGTCATTCTACTCACACTGCTGAAGGAAGCTATAAGACTTCTCTTGAGGCACCTGAGCATTTTGACTTGTTTAAGCTACAGGACGAAGAGCCTATGGATGCCCTGGACCCAACCAAAGAGCCGCCAGCAGACTGGGAGCCGGGACCTGAAGATGTCGAGGTAATCGCGGATGCAGAAGTGATGGTTGACCCTAAGTGGGAAGAACTACAAGATGGCTTTGGAATCGTGGTTGCTGATTTAGAAAGCAGCCTTGACGATCCCGTGCGCATGTATCTGCGTGAAATTGGGCGTGTGCCCTTGCTCAATGCAGAAGAAGAGGTACGCCTTGCACAACGCATGGAGCGTGGCAAAGTGGAACGAGCAAAGCCAGAACAGAATAGAGCCACACGCCGTTATATTGATGACGGTGAGGAGGCACAGCGCCGTTTGACCGAAGCAAACTTGCGCCTCGTTGTGAGTGTAGCGAAAAAATATATTGGGCGTGGTATGAGCTTGCTGGACTTGATTCAGGAAGGCAATATCGGCTTGATTCGTGCTGTTGAGAAGTTTGACTACACAAAGGGCTACAAGTTCAGTACCTATGCAACCTGGTGGATTCGTCAGGCGATTACCCGCGCTATCGCGGATCAGGCGCGCACAATCCGTATTCCAGTGCATATGGTCGAGACAATCAACCGTTTGATTCGTATCAGTCGTCGTTTGCTGCAAGAACTGGGTCGTGAACCCACGTCCGAAGAGATCGCGGAGCAGATGGAGATTAGCGCGGAGAAAGTGCGTGAGATCATCAAAGTCAGCCAGGAGCCTGTAAGCCTTGAGACACCTATTGGTGAAGAGGATGACAGTCATCTCGGAGACTTCATCGAAGATCATACCGCGCTCGCGCCAGCTGAGGCTGCAAGCCATCAGTTGCTCAAAGAGCAGGTTGAGGATGTCCTTGACAGCCTGACCGAGCGTGAGCGCAAGGTGCTACAATTGCGCTTTGGACTTGATGACGGACGCAGCCGCACGTTAGAAGAGGTCGGAAAAGAGTTTCACGTTACGCGTGAGCGCATCCGCCAAATCGAGGCGAAGGCACTTCGTAAACTACGCCATCCCAGTCGTAGCCGCAAATTAAAAGATTACCTGGACTAAGAGTGATAACAAAAAGCGCACCAGAAGAAGTTCTTCCGGTGCGCTTTTTGTTGCTCTGTTCACTATTTCGCTTGAGTAGCTATACTGGAAAAGAGACAACAATACAGGAACCAATGATCCTGTTTAACCAAAGAATACGGGTCTTCTGTAGGGACCGATTTATCACGTCCTCGTCGCATCCGAAATGTCAGAAGGACGTGATAAATCGGTCCCTACAGAAGATGCATCCTATTGTTGGAGTACAATGTCATGCAAGCGAAAAAATATTCAATACCTTCGGCACGCTCAAGAACGCTCATTCGGCGCAATATATTAAGCACTCTCGAAACACGAGAAGACTCGGACGCTATGTGGTTGAATGATGTTCATTCTGGATCGCCCGTAGCAGCGACACAAACGCAGGAACACATGGTGTGCTATGAAGACCTGCCTACTATGCCGCTCTCCGTCCTCTATCCTTCTATAGCTGTACAAGAGGAATTGCTTGATGACGACAAAACAGTTCAATTTAACAAACGAAAAATAGAAAACGACGCAAACCCTCTTGCCGCTCTTCTTTGTGATGAAACAATCTCACTTATAACCGCGCTTGGTCCTCGTCGCATCTATGTTGAGAGGCACGGCGAGATACAACAAACCGCACTGCATTTTTCAGATGCGCAACATATGCTTCGTGTTATCGAACAACTCTTGTCTACAGCTAAACAGTCTCTACCTATGCACGGTCCTCTTGCCGACGTGTGCTTACCTGATGGCTCCTTGCTCACAATCGCTTTGCCTCCAAATGCGGTGAATGGGCCAGCATTGACGATTCGTAAACACGCAAAAAATCTATCAACTTTATCCGGTTTGGTGAAACAAGGGTCTATGAGTCAAGCGATGGCGGATATGCTGCATGACTGTGTACAAGCGCGTCTGAACATGCTTATCTGTGGTCGTGTGGGGTCTGGACGAACAACACTGCTCAACGCGCTTTGTGCTGCTATTCCTTCACATGAACGCATCGTGACTATTGAAGATGAGACCGAATTACGACTGAAGCAATCTCATACAGTTGTGCTACAGACGAATAGAGGAAATTCTACAACGACGAGTGACTTAATTGCTTATGCCGAACATATGCATGGAAATCGTGTGATTGTTGGTGAATGTCGTAGCAGTGAGGCAGAAACGTTGCTACAAGCTCTGTACAACGGTCTAAATGGCGTTATGGCTACAATGTATGCTCAGAATGTGCAAGACTGTCTAACGCGCTTTGAGACGCTCTGCGCGTTAGCAAGCAAAGAACAATCCTCTTCACGAACAAAATTGTTACGCACCCAGATTGCACAATCCATTAATATCGTGATATCGCTCTCACCAGAACACAAGGTGACAAACATTGTAGAAGTACAGCCTACAGACAAAGATGGTTGGAAGATACAAAGCCTCTTTTAGTATCAGGATAATGATACTAAAAAGAAGCAAAAGAAGCTTTTAAAGCAAATAGATTCCAATTAGCACTTTTAGAGCAGTGTAAGTGAGAGGCATAGACATTCCGTACGAAACATTTATACTATAAACTGCTCTATAAAAGTAATATTCTTAAATAGATGAACTATAAGCGAAAAATTTAACGAAAACATCTTGATTTTCGTGCTTCTTTCGAGTACGATACGTGTTAGGTAGAAAGGAAGTCTGTGAACTTCTCTACTCTAGTCTACGTAGACGAAACCAGAGATGTTTCCGCTTGTTTCATGGATGGATATACAGGTCGAGACATGTAGTACGCTTTTACCATTTTTTCATTCGTGAGAAAGGCTTACTTCATAATGGCTGAATACGAACGTTCCATAACGATCAATGCGACACGGCAGCAGATCGAAGATTTTGTCTCAGATGTAGCGAACTTGCCCAAATATGTACCAACAACGAAACATGCCGAGCCACAACAAGGCGAGCGTGTACGTGTCCAGGGCGAGACACCAAACGGTCATAAGTATGACGCGGATGGCTACTTTCATAAAGATGATAGTAAACACCGATTGGAATGGGGTTCCGATGGTGAAAATAACTATAAAGGCTGGCTAGAGTTCAAGGGATCGAGCGAGAGTACACCATCACAAGTGACTGTGCATCTTACTATTGATCCACCACCACAAGTGAGTCAGCAGATGGCTCAACAAAAGGGTAGTCAGGATTCAGCAATTGAGGAAGGATTGGACAAATCTCTACAATCAATTAAGAATCTACTCGAAGGAACAGGTGGCAAAGAAGAAGTTTCGCCTTCCTAATTGTTAAGAGATAACTCAAAACAAGAGTATCAATGTAGTGCTGAGCACTACATTGATACTCTTGTTTTATGTATTTTCCACGACTTTACGCACAATCTCGACAAAATCAGGCTTGATACTTGCTCCACCGACGAGTGCTCCGTCTATGTCAGGATGGGCCATAAATTCGTTGATATTGTCTGATGTGACGCTCCCACCATACAAAACGCGCAATGTAGTGGCAACTTCTTCATTGTACATGTCACGGTATAGCTGACGAATAATTTGTGCAACTCTTCCTGCATCATCTACTGTTGCTGCTTTACCACTCCCAATAGCCCAGACAGGCTCGTATGCAACAACGATATTTTGCAAATGTTCTGTAGGAAAATCGCACAGACAACCCTGGATTTGTGTTTGGATGATGTGCTCTGTCTGACCTGACGCGTGCTGCTCCTCGTTTTCGCCTACACACACAATTGGACGTAGGCCGTGTTGTAGCGCGGATAACGTTTTTTTGTTGACGAGTTCGTTGGTCTCACCAAAGTGCATACGGCGTTCGGAGTGACCGAGTATAACGGTGCTACATAATTCACGTACCATGAGTGGCGAAATTTCGCCTGTGAAGGCTCCCATTTCCTCAAAGTACATGTTTTGTGCACCAAGTTCGACATAGTTTTGTAGTGATGACGGAAGTGTATCGAGAGCCGTCCGTACCGCACCCAACGAGATTGTTGGCGGACAGAGAATACAGAGCGTTTGTGTACTGTTGTACAGCACTTGTCCAAGCTCTGGCAGTATCTCTTTCACAAAACGCTTCGCCTCGGTAGGACCATAATTCATCTTCCAATTACCCGCGAGAATTGCGGTACGGGCGCGTGCCATGCCTGATCCTCCATCATTCTTTGTCTTGTAGTGCTGCTACTCCTGGTAGTGTGCGGCCTTCGAGAAACTCTAACGACGCCCCCCCGCCAGTTGAAACATGCGTCATTTTGTCGGCTGCTCCTGCGTGTTCCACCGCCGCCGCCGAGTCGCCACCTCCGATAATAGTCGTCGCACCCTCTTGTGTACGGTCTGCCAGAATCTGTATCATGCTATTGGTACCCTCAGCAAACACGGGCATTTCCGCAACTCCTAATGTACCATTCCAGATAATTGTGTTGGCATCCGCGAGCGTTTCGCGGAAGTTAGCGATGGTTGCAGGACCGATATCAAGAATGCGCCACCCCTGTTCTGGAACTTGATAGCAGGTAACTGTTCTGTGGTGAGCATCAGCCGCGAAGCGGTCTGCTATGACTACATCTGAGGGTAGGTGCAACTTGACATTGCGTTGATGAGCCTTTGAAATTAGTTCACGTGCAACATCCAACTTGCTCTCTTCAAACAACGACTCGCCGATCTCGTAGTTCTCGGCGGCGAGAAAGGTGTTTGCCATACCACCCCCAATTAAGAGTACGTCGGCAAGCTCAATCAGTCGCTCCAGAACGGCGATCTTATCAGAAACCTTCGCTCCTCCTATGATTGCCACGAAAGGACGCTTTGGATTTTCTAATGTCGAGCCAAGAAAGTTCAGCTCTTTTTCCATTAAGAGGCCAGCGACTCCTGGTAGCAGATGTGCGACGCCCTCCGTCGAGGCGTGTGCGCGGTGCGCTGTACCAAAGGCGTCGTTGACGTAGATATCACCAAGTTGAGCTAATTGTTGGGCAAAGGCTGGATCGTTTTTCTCTTCTTCCTTGTGGAAGCGAAGATTTTCCATCAATAGCAGTTGACCGGCTTGTAGAGCTTTTGCTTGAGCCTCGACTTCTGGTCCTACACTATCGCTTGCTGTTTGTACTGGTTTTTGCAAGAGTTCGCTCAGGCGGTGCGCAATTGGAGTCATGCGCAGCGTCTCGACAACCTTACCATCAGGTCTGCCTAGATGTGACATGAGGACAACTGAGGCCCCACCATCCAGCAACGCATGAATGGTGGGAAGTGCGGCGACAATACGTGTGTCATCGGTGATATGTTGCTCTGCGTCTAAAGGAACGTTAAAGTCAACACGCACTAATGTGCGTTTACCTGCAACGTCGATATCGGGTAATGTCTTCTTGTTCATTAGAAACCCTTTTGCCCCACGAAGTTTGCGAGATCGGCGACACGGCTAGAATAGCCCCATTCGTTGTCATACCACGCGATCACCTTCACCATGTTGTTGCCGAGTACCATTGTTGAGAGTCCGTCAACGATAGATGAATGCGAGTCGCCACGATAATCCGTCGAGACCAATGGCTCTTCGTTGAAATCCAGGATACCTTTGAGTGGGCCAGCGGCTGCTTCTTTGAAGGCTGCATTGACGCTATCTCGCGTAACATCTTTCCGTGTCGTTGCTACAAAATCGACGACAGAAACTGTAACCGTTGGAACACGCAATGACATGCCATCAAAACGACCTTTGAGTTCTGGAATGACCAGTGCAAGAGCAATCGCAGCTCCTGAGGAGGTAGGAATGATGTTTGCGCCAGCAGTACGTGCGCGGCGCAGGTCTGTATGTACCTGATCGAGAATGCGCTGATCGTTTGTATATGAGTGGATTGTGTTCATCAGTCCATACTCGATGCCAAAGCTATCGTTCAACACTTTAGCTGTAGGGGCGAGACAGTTTGTGGTACAGGAGGCATTCGAGATGATGTTGTGCTTGGCTGGATCATATACGTTGTCATTTACACCGAGTACGATGGTCAAGTCCTCACCCTTAGCTGGCGCGGAAATAATAACCTTCTTTGCCCCGCCTTGTAGATGTGCCGCAGCTTTGCTCGCATCTGTGAAAAAACCAGTTGACTCGATCACAAGCTGTACGCCAAGGTCGCCCCAAGGGATTTGGGCTGGGTCACGCTGTGAAATAACTTTGATGTTGTGCCCATTGACGATAAGTGCTTCCGGCGTTGCCTCGACTTCACCAGGGAAACGTCCATAAGTGGAGTCGTATTTCAGCAGGTGTGCATTTGTTTTTGTATCGGTAAGATCGTTGATCGCCACGATCTCTATGTCGCGTGGATAACGTTCAAGCATTGCCTTCATTGACTGACGCCCAATGCGTCCAAAACCATTGATGCCTACACGAAGAGCCATTCTTATTTCTCCAATTCTGTTTGTTCACTACAATACAATGTTTCACGTGAAACATTTCTGTAATTCGACGCGTCCTGTAGGGACCGATTTATCGCGTCCTTTTAGCGTCTCAATTGCCAACAAGGACGCGATAAATCGGTCCCTACATAAGGGTACCATCTGAATGTGTAACTAGCAAGGTTAAGCGATAGGCGGTATAACACCGATAGAAAAGCGGATGTACTCATCTGTATAACCAAAGCCTGAACCGGGTACACCTGCGATACCTGTTTTCTCGAAGAGCGAAAATGCGTCCTCTCCTGGTTGCAGTTGGCTCCAATTGTAAACTGTAGCACCATCATCAAGGTAGATGCGTTTGAAGAGGTGTTGCTCTTCGTCAATATGTTGTAGTTGTGCGATAAGGCGTTGACGGCGCAGGCCGTAGAATGCACGGAGTTTCTCGGAGAGCCACGGACGCGTATCAAAGAGACGAAGGTAGGCCATAAAGCGCAGTTGCCATTCTCCGGGAAGTGAGGCCATTGTATTTGTCCAACAGGGAGCAAGTTTGGGCATAATTGCTGGATCACCAACTGTTACCCAGCCAAAGCGTTCTCCTGTAAGACTGTGAGTTTTTGAGAAGCTACTTACAAAGATAGTATGCTGCAACACATCCGGTTCGCAAAACGTCTTCATACGTGCGGCGTCATCTACTGGTTTCCCTGTACCAATATAAGCAAGGTCAGCGAGGATGTATATGGAACGTCCAGCTTCCCAGTACTTTCTCAATGTATCGTGAAGGCTATTCAATTCGTCGGCTGTATATGCAAATGCTGTAGGATTATTGGTAATAGTAAGATAGAGGACATGAATATCTTGATGTTCAGTTAGTAGCGAGTCAAGTTGTGTACCAGTCAGCTTAAAATTATTTTCTTCTAATGTAAGAAAGCGATATATGCGATAACCAAAAGAGCGCGCCTGCCACTCTGGAATACCAAATCCTGGCTCTGGAAAAAGAATAGCAACATCTGGTACACTCTGCGCGAGATAGTGCATATGCAACCCTCGCAACACTTTATCTATGCCATCCATCGCACCCAGGCTCGTCGCGACTTGTTCCGTGCTAATTGTTAACCCCCATTGCTGCATTTCTTGTGCCAAACGCTCGCGTAGAAGGGGATTGCCAATGCCGTAGATATCGTACATACGCGGGTCAATGTATTGGGATAGTAAGAGATGTTCACATTCCATCATCTGCTCACGTAACCAGAGATACGTTGTTCCTGTCGCTGTATACCCTGCTAATTGCTCTCCTGGAAGCGCAACTCCAACTTCGTCAGCAAGGGAACGATAATCACTAAAACTTCCTACCTCATCTTCGCGTTCAGTAATTAGGCGTAAATTAATATCACCAATTGTGCGGTTCACTATCTCAGATTTTATAATATCTTCAGGAATACCCTGTTCGCGGCACTCTTTTTCGAGTTCTGTTACAATGCGTGCCATCATCCGAATCGGACCGGGGCCTTCTTGAATGTGAGGACGATAACGAACTAGAATATCATGTCGTAGTTGTCGTAGCAGCGTATGATAGTCTGAACAAGTAGGAGAGGAAGAGAGATGGAGAAAATCCTCATGAGTGATCACGTGTATGTTCCCTTTCAAATACGCGCAACGTGGCGTATTTCTAAACGACAACATCGTCGTTTCCCTCAGTGTAGCACATGACTATTACACATCACAACGTTTCATGTGAAACAGTGCTATTCTATACTTTAATGTTTCACGTGAAACATAATGAAAAGGATATGTATGCTTAAAGGAAAAACAGTGGTTATCACAGGAGCAGGACATGGCATTGGTCGTACGTTAGCATTGGGTTTTGCTGCTGAGGGTGCAAGAGTGCTTGTGCATTATCATCGCTCGCAGCAGGGTGCGGAGGATATCGTGCGCCAGATAGAGACACAAGGCGGTCAGGCAGTACTAGTGCAAGCCGATTTGAGTCAACTAGATGCAATAACTCAATTTGTCACAGATGCTCATTCACTGCTTGGACCTTTCGATATATGGATTAATAATGCAGGTGCAAGTGCAAATTCTAAAGAGACACAGGGTATGAGCGAGATTGCGATGTTTGAGCGGATGATGGCGGTTGATGTTATGGGCACGTGGCAATGTTGCCGCAACATCAAACCGTTTATGCGAAACGGTGGGTGTATTCTCACTATTGGTTGGGATGGTGCACTTTCCGGTGCTATTGGTCTAACCAGTCAGTTATACGCTATGAGTAAAGGTGCAATCATCTCGTTGACGCGCTGTCTGGCATTAGAATTTGCACCGCATATTCGTGTAAACTGTATCGCCCCAGGTTGGATTGAGAACGACTGGTCCCAGCAACTCTCAGAGAGCACTCATCAAAAATTGATACAAAGTGTGCTAATGCAGCGTTGGGGAACGGCAGAGGATGTCCTTGGCGTGGCCCTTTTTCTAGCATCACCTGCCGCTTCCTATATTACTTCACATATTATTCCGTAAAACGGAGGGCAAGTGATTAATTTATGTTTCACGTTAAACATAAATGCATCACTTGCTCTATACAAAAATGTTTCACGTGAAACACTACACCTCTGAAAACGCGCCGCTTTTGACTGCTTTCGCTAACGTCTCCATATCAGGTGCGAGAATGCGGTCTTGTTCAAGCTTGGCAACAAGAGAACGTACACGCTCGTAGGCGTCGTGTACACCTAAACCAGGCTGAAGTGGTTTACGGAATTCTAGCATTTGTGCCCCACAAAGTAATTCGATTGCAATGACCTGCTGCACCTGTTCGATGATGCGCAACAGTTTATGAGCACTCGTTACACCCATACTGACAAAATCTTCCATCCCTGCCGAGGTTGGAATAGAGTCGATACTGGCTGGATGGGCCAATATCTTGATTTCGTTCACAAGTGCCGCCGCTGCATATTGCGTAATCATCAAGCCCGAATTGAGACCGGGGTTGGGCGTCAAGAATAGAGGTGCACCCCCTTGATCCCATTCATGTGGTCCGACAAGATCATAGATGCGTCTTTCGGAGAAACTTGCTAATTGTGCAAGAGCTATAGCCATCATATCAAGTACAAGAGCCAGAGGTTGTCCGTGAAAATTACCTCCACTAATAACATCACGTTCCTCTGCAAAGACGAGCGGATTGTCTGTTACGGCACCTAGCTCACGTTCAAAAACGTTTGTGCAATACTCAAGAGCATCACGGATAGCACCAAACACCTGTGGCGCGCAACGTAGTGTATACGGGTCTTGCACACGTGGACAATCGCGGTGGCTTTCGTGTATCTCGCTGTCACGCACAAGTCCACGAAGATGGGCGGCACTCGTTTGTTGCCCTATCTGCCCACGTCGCCTATGAATACGCTCGTCAAGTGGTGCGTGACTACCCAACAGTCCTTCGAGGCTCATTGCACAGGCAACTTCGGCGGTCTGCACCAGTGTATTCGCGTCCGTAAGTGCCAATATTGCGATTGCCTCCATTAAATGAGTTCCATTAATAAGTGCCAGACCTTCTTTCGCTTGCAAGCGTAAGGGTGCTAGCTCAATATGTTGCAGTATCTCGGCCCCTGAAATGCGTTGACCTGCAATAAATCCTTCACCCTCTCCCACAAGAAGCAAACCGAGATGCGCTAGTGGGGCAAGATCACCACTCGCACCTACCGAACCACGTGATGGCACAAATGGATATACGCGTGCATTCAGCAGTGCAAGCAACGACTGCACAATCTCGACTCGCACTCCTGAGTGACCACGAGCAAGGCTAGCGGCTAACAAGAGCATCATCGCCCGCGTAATCTCTTCACTCAATGGCTCCCCAACGCCAGCAGCGTGACTACGCAACAGATTGTGTTGTAGTTCTACAAGTTGCTCTTGTGGAATACGTACGCTACTAAGGTGTCCAAACCCAGTTGTCACACCATAAACTTTTTTACCTTGCATCGCGATATCATCAATTATAGAACGTGCGGCTTGTATGAGTGCGATGGATTCATTGCCTAGTTCCACTTGTGCATATTGACGCGCAACGGCAAGTACATCGGTGACAGTAAGTGCTTGTCCGTTGAGGATTACATTAGAGCCGGAAGTATTCTGTATAGATATGGTCTTCGTCATGAAGATTCCTTTCTGAGCGACATTGCTCATATTCTAACATAGATACGATACTCTCTTTGAAAACATACATGTTTCACGTGAAACATTCGTGATTTTCAATGCTGAAATGGAGTTATAACGAACAATTGTAGGGACCGATGTATCACGTTCTCATTGGCGTATCAATCGCAGACGAGGACGTGATACATCGGTCCCTACAGGTGATGCATCTCCATTATCGTGTCCCTACGTAAATTTACCATGATCTGTGCTATGGGTGCCACAATAGTAAAAATAAGTGTAGCAATAAGTAACGGAGGATTAGCTACGTGTGTAATAAACATCATTTGTGGTGGTGCCAGTAACACGAAAAAGTAGAGACATTGTGCGAGTCCTGCACACTTCCCCCAGATCGTTGAACCGAAGCGTACAGGTTGTGCGAATAAGAAATAACTTGCTAATGCTGCTATAAATGGTACAAAAAAGCGTAGTATCAGCACTATAGCTAACCATAGTGGCAAAACGCCGTTTTGTACAAGGATTATGCTCAATGCGAGATAAAGGCAAAAATCGGTTTCACCGTCTGTAATCTGACCGAGCCTGCTCTGTGTATATGTCCTACGTGCAACCTGTCCATCGAGTATATCAGTCACTACACCAAAAAGAAATATAGCCAGTGCGAGCCATGTAGGTGTAATAAGTCCAGCTAGAAGTCGTCCTAAAAGAAACGATGCACTTAGCCCACGTAAGCCTGTCAGTATAGTAGCTATTCCAATAGTTAGTAGAAGTTTACCTGTTTTTATGTGTTTGTTTAAGCCTAAGTGCCAGAAAGTATCGCTTTGTTGCCATGCAACGCAAAAAGTAAATCCAGGTAAAAGACGAAGTGCTACAACAGGACTTTCAAGAACACCTACAGTGATACAGATACCAAATACGAGCACGCCCATCAAAATTGTTATATGAAACCACGAGCGTGTAAGTGAAGGTGAATTTTTCGCGGTTTCATATGACATGTTCCATGAACGAACGAGAAAACGCCACCATGCGATAAAACTAAAATGGCCCTTTTGCAAGGTTGTCAACAGATCAACAACGAACGAATTTTCATTGCCTATTGATTGTTTCATATCTCATCCCTGTTATCGTTTCACAGGAGTAATGTTTCACGTGAAACATTACTCCTGTGAAACAAACGCTTAGTTTTGTATAAGTACAGATTGTACAAGATTTACACCAAAGTGATAGCCGATTTCATGATAGTCGTCAATTGACCAGAGGGCAAGTTCACAGCGCTTCCCTACTTCAATGCTTCCAATGAAGTCTTGCTGGGCCAGTGCTTTTGCGCCGTTTATCGTTGTCGCTAGCAAAGCCTCTTCAATCGTCATATTCATTGCCGACATTGCCAAACCAAGAATCATCTGCATGTTTTCACAGTATGAGGTGCCAGGATTGAAGTCAGTCGCTAGTGCAACTGTAAGACCACGATCTATATAACGCCTTGCTGATGGATAAGGGCTTCTCAACGTGTAAGAGCAACCTGGAAGAAGAGTAGCGACGACTCCGGCGTTCCGCAATGCATCAAGATCGGTATCTGTTGCATGGTCGAGATGATCGGCGGAGACTGCTCCTAGTTCTGCCGCAAGCCGTGTGCCGCCAGATGGACTAAGTTGGTCGGCATGTATTTTAAGACGATAGCCCAACTCTTTTGCTCGTACAAGAATGCGCCGACTCTCCTGCTCCGTGAAAGCTTCTCGTTCACAAAAGACATCACAAAAATGTGCAAGTGTTGCAAATCTGGGCAACATTTCGTCGATAACAAGGTTTACATAGTCGCTTCGCCTTCCCTTATACTCAGGTGGCACGCTATGAGCACCAAGAAATGTAGGAACAACTCGCGTCGGTTGCATCGCCCCATCGTCTACTTGTGTACTCAACATATGAATGATCTGAAGACACGCTTCTTCCGTTGCCACGTCTAAACCATAACCGGTCTTGACCTCGACGGTTGTTGTGCCATAGTCGCGCATTGTATGAAGACGTGCACGTGCTAGGGCAAGCAATGTTTGTGTATCAGCAGTACGGGTGGCGTTCATTGTTGTGAGAATACCACGTCCCTGTGCAAGCAATTCACCATAACTTACACCATTACGTCGAAGGTGAAATTCCTCGGCTCGATTTCCAGCAAAAACAAGATGCGTATGTGAATCGACGAAGCCAGGTGTAACCACCACTCCTTGTGCATCAATGAGCTTTATATCATTCATAGGAAAAAGCGACGGAGCATCAGTATCGGCACCAAGCCAAACAATGACGCCTTCGTGAACAGCGATTGCTGCATGTTCAAGTACTTGTAATTGTCCAGTTGCTCCTGTTATGAGTTGTTGGGCCATCGTGACCAGCTGTCCAATATTGCGAATAATCGTGTCCGCTTGAATAGCTTGTACCTGTGGTTGACTATCATCATGCATTATGAATATCTCTCCTTCGTTGTTAACGTTATAACACATACATTTGTTTATCACCATAAACCAGACACATATAGACATTGTGCTATAATGGGACATGCTAATTAGGAGAAAGGAAGAGATAGAGCCATGCGAGTAGTTGATGATGGCAATCCGAAATATGCTGCCGTTCTCGGTGTACTTTTAGATTGGAAACAGTTGCCAGAAAGCGACATAACACGCATGCTTCGCACCTACTATCTCACCACAGACGATTTTCGTGAAATGGAAGATCAGGGCTTGCTTACAATGGCATTTGTGGGCGATGAATATATGATTACGCCAACTCTTTTAAGCCATATCTGGCTAGAACAATATAAGAGCGAGCTTCAAGAACAGAAAAAGTAAGGAGATAATAGGCATGGCATACGAAGATGAGGACGAAGCGTTACCATACACAACGATTGGCACGGATGACGCAAAACGTATGATCGATTCTGGTACACGCGTCATAGATGTGCGTACACCAGAGGAGTGGAATCGCGGACATATTGCCGAGGCAGAGCTTGTGACGATTGATGGCATTTACAGTTTTGGCAAGGCACTCAAAGATTTGAATTTGCCAGCAGATGAAGATGTAATCTTTGTCTGTGCCTCAGGGCAACGTAGCTCAACTGCATCTGAAATCGCGCTACTGACAGGTCTCAACAAAGTTCATAATCTAGCAAATGGCATGAACGGCTGGGTTGGTCGTCGCTATCCAATCGAACGGTAGTTGAAGCTATGAGTGTGCAGAGATAAGCAACGAAGGTTGTCTATCTTTGCACACTCTTATTTAGTAAAGGAGGAAGAGTATGGCTTTATTAGAGGGTAAGAAAGCACTTATTTTTGGCGTGGCGAATCATCGCTCTATCGGGTGGGCTATTGCGCAATCGCTCGCGGCAGAGGGCGCGCAGATTATGCTGGCCTATCAGGATCGTATGGAAAAATATGTTCGTGAACTGGCAACAAAAATTCCTAATACGTCCGTTGTACAATGTGATGTGCAACAGGACGATCAGCTTGATGCCGCATTTGCAGAGGCGAGCAACATATTTCATGGCGAACTCGACATTCTCATTCATTCCGTCGCCTACGCGCCACCAAGCGAACTAGAGAATCCCTTCACTGATACCACACGTGCTGGTTTCCATACCGCTCTCGATATCAGTGCCTATTCGTTGATTGCAATGGCAAAGCGCGCGAAACCATTGATGCAAGCCAAAGGTGGCAATATGCTTACTCTTACCTATATGGCAAGCGAGCGTGTAATGCCTAAATATAATGTAATGGCGGTCGCTAAAGCTGCGTTAGAGTGCAGTGTACGCTATCTTGCATTTGAATTGGGCGAATACAACATTCGCGTCAACGCAATTTCGGCTGGTCCCCTGAACACGCTTGCAGCACGTGGTGTCTCTGGCTTTACCTCGTTCCGTGAGCAGATGGGGCAAGTCGCACCACTACGTCGCAACATTGAACAGAGCGAGGTTGGTGATGCTGCGATGTTCCTCTGTGGACCATATGCACGAGCAATTACGGGCGAAATCATGTTCGTCGATGCTGGTTATAATATTATGGGTGCATAGAAATATTCTGTAATTTGCAGGGAGACCGCAAGGGTCTCCCCTACACATGCACAAAATGTACGGGAGACCCTTGCGGTCTCCCTGTTGCTCTTAATTTCTATACGTTCATGTTTGTGCGTTCAGGTCGGAATGCTGGAAGACACAATGACCAGTATTCGCATGCATATTCCTTGCTGGCATTGCTATAAATTACTCGCGTACCCTTCTCAATCAGACAGGTTTCTCCTACTTGAATAGTAAGCTGTTCACCATCAGCCTCTACTGCAAGCATACCCTTTACCACAATCACCACCTCATCGAATGTGGCAATTTGCGCTGGTTCGCGCCATGCAGGAGGTGCTGTCATGTGTGCGAGACTGAACGCATCACTTTTTGTGTTCAAAACGCCGAAATGCTCGTCGATGATCTTACCATCCTCGCGTGGAAAGATTGTGCCATGCGTTACTTTATGTATCATAATTACCTCTTTACTGCTCAAAGCGACGTACAAACGTAGACGATGCAGGTGGCGCGGGTGCAGGCTCACCACAAATGCTACAAAAACGTGCGGTTGAACGATTCAAATGACCACACGGCCAATGCTGAAGTACACTAGAGGCATTGGGAGGCATGGCCTGCTGTCCTAATGGTGCTTGTGGAGCAGGTACCGTTGGTCCTTGTGGTTGTTGCTGTCTTACCGTTGACTGCTGGCCTGGATAGGGTTGTACAGGAGTAGGCAGTGGATTTCCAAATGCTGATAAACCATTATTATATGTTTGTGGAGCATTTGGAGCAGAAGGTACAAAACCATTATTTACCTGCTGTTGTACCTGTGACACTGGTACAGGTCGCATTGGAACACCTGGAGCCATTTGAGCAGGATACCCTTGCACAGCATTTACAGGAACTGCACTTTTCTTGCCTCGTCGTCCAAAGCCAAGTGCGACGATTAAGAGTGCAAGAAAGGCAATCAGTGTTAGCGCACCAATCGTCCATGCAAGGGCTGGAATGGAGGTCGTCTTGCCAATACTAATTGGACTAACTGCTGGCTGTGCCTCGTTCTTTGCCTGCTCTTGTGCATAGTTCAGATAAGGCGTAACGGCCTTGAAATTGGGATAGGTACTTTGTAACTGTGACAAGTCCGTCTGTGCCTTATGCCAGTGTCCAGCAGAGGTCGAGGCGTAGTCAGTGAATGCTTGACTCCACGCCTTCTGAAACATCCCTGGCGTTGTGTCAAGGTTGAGCGACTGAATCAACGCTTGCGCACTACTGCTCGCTTGCAGGAAACTGGTACTACCAGGAGAGTTCGGATTAGCGGTGCCGAAACTGACGATGCCTACGATCTTGCCACTACTATTGAGCGCGGGACCGCCGCTATCGCCATGTTCAACATTGCCTCCAACCTGAATTACTGGTGCATTATTGTCGGTTGTTTTTAGTGAACTGACAATAATTTTGTTGATTGACGACGTAAGTACGCTTGTTGGACTATTGCCAACATCACCATTACCAGGAAAGCCAATAATCGTCAGTTCATCCTGCTGTTGCACAGCCTTTGAATCACCAATAGCTATACTTGGTGTATCGGTAAGGGCGACATGAACAATCGCGGTATCCTCCTGATCGACAGCACTTTCTTTTTCAATGGTATCGATCTTGGCATGAATTTCTGGTGGTACGTTTTGAAACGTTGTTGCTGTCAGAGGACCTGTGTAAGCTGTACTGAAAAAAGCTTCGCTTACGGCTGGACTATATTGTGGGTCTGATGCTATCGAATTATTTTGTAGTGCCGTTGCCACTTGATCTTTTGTAACCTGCTGAGTGCCATGCTGATTAACATAAGCAGCAACATCTGGCGCAGCTAATGTATCAACATATTGGCTTAATGATGCGTCATGGGGTGGATTAACAACATGGTCTGCTGTCAGAATATCGCCGTGGCTGCTAATAAAAGCACCACTACCAGAGAGTTCAACTGGATATGGGTCGCCGATCTGAGGGAAAGTGACGCTCGTTGTTTGCGAGAAATGCACAACCAATTTCGCGGGTACATCGGTGATGATGCGTACCACTGCTGGCGTCGCAATATCCACAGCGCGCACAACAGGGTCTACGATATTGCCGCCTGGTACTCCATCAGCATATGCTACAGAATATGTTTGTAGGAAAAAGACAGCGCAAAGCACTCCAAAGAGCGAGAGCAGACGTGTTATATGACAGTTAATATGTGACAGTCTATGTGTAATATTTTTTATCGGCATAGTACCTTATCCTACCCCCGACTACAGAATGATGAAGAACGCCTTGTTAGCATTATTATACTATGTATTACTTAAAATACGTCCAATAGAAGGACGAGTTGCACAGAATGAGTAAATAAGAGGGATATAAGCAGCATGAAAGACCTAAAAAGAATAGAACAGCGTCTATGTAACAGTATTTATGTATCATATAGAGATTGTAGGGACCGATGTATCGCGTCCTCTTGGCGTTTCGATTGCTGATAAGGACGCGATACATCGGTCCCTACAGAAGGTGCCATTCGCTCTCTAGCATTCCAAACACCTTCAAGTCTACATAGTGATCGTACAGCCATTCAGCTTGTCGTATAATGCCTTCTTGCGTAAAGCCCAGGCGTTGAGGAATAGCACAGCTTTGTGTATTAGCGGGGGCACAACGTATCTCGACCTTGTTGAGATGCCATTCATCAAATGCATAGGCCACCATCGCCTTACACGCCTTCGTCATCAAGCCTTTGCCTTGAAACGTTGCTCCTAGCCAGTAGCCAATTTCTACACGTCGGCTTGACCAGTTGATCATATGAAAACTGATGGTTCCCACTATCTGCCGCTTATAAAGAATAACGCAACCAAAGCTACCATTACTAGTGCGCTGTATGTTCAGCGTGCGAATAAATGCATAGGTATCCTCAACGGAGCGGGTACCATCTACCCACGGCAACCACTGACGCAAATACAGGCGGTTTGCATCGGTCAGAGCAAAGATATATGGAGCATCGCGCTCTTCTATTGGGCGTAACTCGGTATCTGCATCTATCTGAATATGTAATGCTGGAAATGTCGTCATATTTCTTTCACGTTCCCTTCTCGCCAAATCAATTACGTAAACATAATAACGTATAAGAGCAACAGGGAGATATGGTATAAAACATTTTTGTAAGCTTTTGAGAAAGACAGTAGGTATGTAACAGTTAATGTGTTGTATTTGATAGAAGATATTCATAATAAGTGTGCAGTTAGGCCGTTGATGAACCGCTAGCGGTTCATCAACGGCCTAACTGCAC
>CAXUHF010000092.1:0-7479 GCA_964250765.1 uncultured Ktedonobacteraceae bacterium
TTATGGCAAACAATTTACATAGCATATTGGAAGGATTGATACCGTTCATGACACACCTCTACCTTATTCGTCACGGAGAGGCTACCACCCAGAGGGGGGAGTCTCTCCATGACTATGGTTTAACTGCCCTTGGCGTGCGGCAGGCCGAGCGGTTACGTGACCGTTTGGCGGCAACAGGCGAGATTGTTCCCGATGTATTTATTGCTAGTACGCTCCCACGTGCGCGTCAAACGGCACAAATTATCGCACCTGCATTTCGAGAGATGCCGATTACCTTTGACGACGACGTACAGGAATTGCATCCCGGTGAGGCCGAAAACATGACTGTCGCCGAATTTCGGCAGAAGTTTGGAGGCTACCACTTAGACGAGGAGCCATTCCATCCAGTGTCACCCGGAGGTGAGACATGGGGTCAGTTTGTACTGCGTGGAGGAACAGCGTTACATCGCATTCTCAACGAACATGAGGGAAAAACTATTGTCGTGGTATGTCATGGTGGTATTATTGATATCTCTTTTATCTACTTCCTAGGGATGGAAACATTACGCGTACCAGAAACACGCTTCGATACCCGTAACGCTTCAATCACCTATTGGAATAAAAGCGCGGCATTTCAGAATCAGCAAGCACGCTGGCGGCTTGTCCGCTACAACGACGACATGCACATACGCGGCCTCGAGGAATCGCTAGAGATTCCTTGGCGCGAGATGCCCGTACCTCCTTACAAAAAATGGGCAGAGACAGGTCGCCCACAACCCACAAAGGCTCCGACGGAGCAATAAAGGGCAACATTAAGCACCTTTAAGACACAACGGACGCCCACAAGGGGCGTCCCTACTATGCACAACGTGCTCCGCACGTCATAGCGTCGTATAGTAGGGACGCCCCTTGTGGGCGTCCGTTGCATTCCCAAGTTAATTTTTCAAACTGCATAATTACGACCCCTACATTGTTATTCAACCCCAACCTTCGTAGCTACGACTGCTGGTACGCGTATCGTCATATCTTGCAGATTATCCTCATCAATTACAGGCTCTTCCTCCACTACAAGGTTAGAACTTTCCACCACGGGCAGGTTGCTTTCGACAATCACGCCGTTGTCCATGTATATATGATAGGGGAAGAGAGCAGGGTCAAAGGCACTGCTATGTGAGATCAGTAAGACCTGCTCAAAGTGCTGGCTCAAGATATCTCCCGTTACAACGTCCATCAAGGCTTTTGTGCGTCCTTGATCAAACGAACTGAGTGGTTCGTCGAGGAAAAGGAAACCTGGAGAGACTCCGGTGTCCTTTGGAAGTGTTGCAAGCGCAAAGGCTAAGCGCAGTGCGAGCGATAACTGGTCGGCTGCTCCACCCGATAGAGCAGATTTAGAAACATATTCACCAGCACCAGAGTCCCAGACGTTAAGTTGTATTGGGCCACCGCTCAACGTTCCCTCTTCTGCATAGGTGCTGACCCGCACATCGTGATAGCGACCACTCGTAAGCAAGGGAAGGATGTGCTGCATATAGTACTCAGTTCTTGGCACAATCTTGTGCATCAAGCGATCATGTACGGCTTTGATGAGCAAACCACTACGTTTCTTGACCTGATAGGAGCGTTCTTGCTGCTCCATCCGTGCACGTGCAAGTGCTAAATCGAGTGTAACACCGCCTGTTTGTAGGCTCGTACCAAGTGCTAGCTCTTCCTGTTCCAGGTCTTCTAACTCGTGCTCGGTTGTTTCGCGCTCCTTTTCCAGACGTGTGCGGTCTTGTGCTGAGTAGTCAGCGAGCAGAGGCCAGACCGCGACGATATCGGTAAAGGTATATTGTTGCACCGTTGAGCGTTTACGTTGCACAAGCATCGTGGCGATACGTTCCTGTGCGTCCTCAATCTCTTGACGACACAACGCAATCTTGGCATTCGACGCACCTTCTTGCGCTTGCAGATTTGCCAGTTCGGTCAGAATCGCGTCTTCGTTGGCCTCTTGCAGTTCTTTCTGGCAGCGTGTACGTAAAGCAACAAGAGCTTCCGCGAACGGATTGGGTGGGACAATCCAGCTACCCAACGAATTACTAAACTTCGCCAGTTGCTTATAATGCTCCGCGAGCGACTCCTGACGCTCTTTGAGTAGAGTGGTATAGGCTGTCTGCTGCGTTTGCAGGGCGAACTTGCCACCCAGGATGACGTTTAGCTCTTCTAGCTGCTTGCGCGCGCTAGCCTCTGCATTGTTAATAGCGGTTTGTCCGAAGACAACACCAAGCGGCTTAACCCGTTGCCGTAGGGACTCTTGCAGAGACTGCAACGCACTCCTTAAAGCATCTTGCTGCTCACGTGCACGTTCAATCTGCTGCATTGGACTATTCGTTAGATACCGTGCGTTACGTTCCTCGACGATGCGTTTGCGCGTCAACATTACGTCCAGAGCATTCTGATGTATCTTGACCTGATTTGTCAGTTCCGTCACCAGATCGGTCTTTCCATCAAGCGAGGCCATTTCATGTTCCGTGGCCTTGATAGTGCTTTCCACTAACGTTTCCAGGTCAGGAATGCCACTATTGCTCTCTTCGAGGTTCCATAGCACAGGAGTTATCGGCACAGAGGCATAGGCATCAAAGGCTGGACCACGTTGTAACCGCTCGTTAATACTGGGCTGAGGCAAACCCTCCTGACCAGCAAGCAGAGTAATTTCTTGATGCATACGACCTAAAGCCATCTGATCTTCGCGCAATTGCTCCTCAAGTGCGCCACGGCTCTTTTGCTGCTCTTCTAGCTGTATACGTTGCTTACGGAGGTTTGCGACCGCTTCCATCGTTACATTGACCTGATTGCGTGCCGCGTTTGCTTCGTCGCGCTTCTCCTTGATCTGGTCTTGTAGGTTCGCAATGCTTTCATCTTCCTGTGGTTGTGTTTGTTGTAAGAGCTTGTGTGCTTCCTCAATGGAAGAGGGAACTGTGCCGGTGAGGTCTCGCAACTCGCGCTCGACCTGCTCAAGTGATTCACGATTGCCACCCATACGACTAGCCGTTTCGCGCGCGGCAACCATCATGCGTACTCTGCTACTCGCGTCCTGTACCTGCCTGTCAATGACCTGCTCTTCCGCTCGTGCTTTCATGTAGTTTTGGAAAGAGAGACCTGCCGCCGCTCCTAGCATGAGTGCCGCGATACCAAAGACGGCACCGATAATGGGAGCACCCGTTACAAATTCGACAATGGCCCCACCTGCACAGAGTAAGCTCAATACAGCACAGGCAATGACAAATCCCATAAACTTCGTTGTGTTTCTGCGTGCCTCCAGTGCCAGTGTGGTCAAATGTGCCTGTTGGTCATGAGCGGCACGTACATGTTGCTCGGCATCGCTTAAGCCTTGCGTGAGGCCCTTCAAACGTTGCCATTCTTCTAACTGGCGCCGCACACTTAACTGGCGTCCACGCTTCTCTAATACCTCGGCCTGCTGTTGCACCTGTTTTGCTTCGGTCTCAACCAGTGTCAGTTCTTGCTCGGTATCAGACAGGTCATGCTGTACCTTCCTGAGTTGCACATCGCTATCGTCTACGAGTTTTTTGTCGTTGCTATGCGTAACATACTGTTCTTCAAGACGACGTAGTTCCGCAAGACGACTGGCAAGCATTCTCATACTCGCCAACCGCGCCTCTAACATAGGGCGACCCTCGCGCTGACGGTCTTCCAGTGCTGAAAGTGCATTTTGTGCCTGCTCAACATGACTCCGCGCATGCTCAACCTCCGCGTCAATACCCTTCAGATCACCCTCTACCTCATCTTGATGCTTCAGTTCTTGTTCCAAGTCCTTGATTGTGTCCACTGCAGTCAGCAAATCGTTCGACATACGCTGCAGAGTTCCAAATGATTTAGTCAATTCGACCAATTCGTTGACACGCTTCTCTAGTACAGGTAATTCTTCCTGCTCACGTCGCTCCAATTCATCAATTTGCCGTTCGAGCAGTGGTAATTCGCGCCGTGCCTCTGCCATTTCTTCATAGGATGTGATAATTTCGCTTAGTGTGACATCGGCTCTTTTCAATTGCTGAATACGACCCTGCCGACTCTTCAGTTCAGCTCGCTGTGTGGAGATATATTCCAGAGAGAGTTCTTGTTCCGCGATGTCAGCCTCTTGTGTGCTGATTTCTGCCAGGTCTTCGGCTACCGAGACCACATCAAGCGCGATTTCAAGCGTGTCCAGTTGCTTGCTCAATACTGGAATTCGCTCTTGCGTCTCAGCGAGACGCAGACGCTGAGTTGTGTCTTCCATGAGCCGTTCGTCTTGCGCTGTCACCTTGAACTGTTCTCCGATACGACTCATACGTTCCAGACCCAGTAGTTTACGCACCGTCGTCTCACGTTCAGTTCCGCGCAGGCGTTCCAGACGGTCAAGCCCTTTCTGCTCTATCAAGCAGGAATTACGTAGCGCGTTGCCATCCATACGTCCCAATTCTGAGATGATACGCTCGTTAGCGACTCCCAAACGTGTAATTAGCTCCTCCTCGGTGTTTCCCTGTCGCTGTATGCATAGAGTGACACGCTGCCCCTTCCCGCGCTCGATGACGCGACATATAGTGAGTTCGTTGTTGTTCACTATGAGGGTGAGGGTGACAGTTGCGGTAGAGGCACCATAGGAAATGAGGTCGTCAAGCGAATGTTTATCCCGCTCAAACAGCAACGACTCGCCATAGAGTGCGAAATAGATACTCTCAAGCAAAGCCGATTTGCCTGACTCGTTCGGCCCTTGAATCAGAATACTGCCACGCTGTGGAAAGTGTAGGTCCATATGCTGTAAAAGCCTGAACCGTTCGACCGTTGCATGTTTTAGGATTATCATGTTGAAATACTCCGTTTGCTCTCCCTCTGTAGGGATTGATGTATCGCGTCCTTTGCCGATGGTTAATTACTAAGAGGACGCGATACTTCGGTCCCTACATACCGTTTGCCTCTACTATCGTCCAGTGCCAATAATAGCTCTTCTTTTGTGGTGCGTAACGCCCTCTGCTCGTGTTCATCAGAGGTATCAGCGATCCACTCTTCCACGACGGCGATGAGTTCCTCGCGTGGGGAAAAGCGTTCGCCCGTCTCAATGAGTGCTGAGTCCTGGTCAGAGATAAGTGAGATGTTACTATCATCAATGGCAAGCGAGAAGCAGTGTTCTTCACCATAACGGCGGATCGTGTTCAGATCGAGCTGGTGATACTGCCTGCGCGTTATCTCACCCTCAAAACGTAACTGAATCGTTGACTCAGCATCACACAGTGGCTCTAGGTGCTCAAGAATACGCTCTGTTGGTGTCGTATCGGCATCATCCGACCATAGTTCTTGCGTGGCGATACGTAGTTGTTTCGTCTGTAGGGCATCTACGACAATATGATTGCACCACCGTAGACCATCAGTTGCAAGGCCCATAAAGACAAAACCCGGATGTTGAGTGTTGGAAGATGTCTGTGGCGCACTATCAATGTTATGCGTGGCTCCTGCAACAATTACCTCTGTCTGCCCAATACGTTGATGACGATACACATGGTCGTAGCCTGCAAGAATGTAGCGGAATGTGTGTTGTTGCTCAATACTTGCACGACTCACCTCAGCATGTGTTGTTGAAGCAGTAGCTTCATGCATGCCCTCAATCGGTGCATGCAACACCAGAATTGGGAGTGACGACCGCTCGATATCGCTCTGAACGCGCAATTGTGCTAAGGGGTCGCCGACTTGCTCACCAACAACGCCAAGCCCACAAATACCCACCAACATGCCCCGCGTCTCTATCAGAAGCGGCTCAACCTCTTCATCTTTTTTGAGGATAGGCGAGAGATACTGCAATGCGCCCAATTGGTCATAACTTGCCTGCGGGGCTGGTACTGCATATTCACCTTGTGTTTCTGATGACGTATCATGCAGTCCGCCGAGCGCAACCACACGTACTCCGGCTTGCTTTAATTGTGCCAGACGAGCAGCAACAAAACTGCGATCCCGTTCCGTTGGTGTCGGAGTATCAAAGAGGTCGCCCGCCTGGATAAAAAAGTCGGCCTTCTGCCCAATGGCGAACGTGACCGCTTGTTGAAATGCATCGCGAAGTCGTTGCTGCCGCTCCTCACGCCTGTGCTGTCCAAACGCATCGTGCCCCAGATGGTTTTCTGCGGTTAGAACTACCGTCACAATGTCACGCTGCGACTCATGAGAGTTTTTTTCTTGTGCCTGCGCCGTGTTTTCTTCTTGTTCTGTCATTTCACAAATACATTTCAGTACAATTGAGTCACGATGAATATCACGATGTCTCGCACTCTTCCTATAAACGGAGTATCAAAGGAAGTTTATCACAAACAATGACGATTCATTATAATTGAGAGCAAAAATAAGGACTATTTGGGGGCTATGAAGGTTATGGAAAAGATATGGAGTGATGTCGCTGCGCGACATCACTCCATATCTTTTCCATAACCTTCATATTGCTTCGGTGCGCCAGATGCGCACAGCCCCATCCTCTGCACTGTTGGCAAGGAGGCCGTTCGCACCAAAGACGACACCATAGACCTCGATACGATGATTGATGGTTTGTAACTCTCGTCCCTGCGAGACATCCCACAATTTGAGCGAGCCATCCTCTGAACCAGAGACCAACAGACGACCATCAGCAGAAAAATCTACCGTCCAGACCGCGCCATCATGTCCAGTGAGCGTCTGCACAATCTGACCTGTCGTGGGGTCCCATAAGCAGATTGCACCATCGGCAGAGCAAGAGGCAAGCAAGTCCCCTTGTGGCGACCATGCGACACCATACACAATATCACTATAGCGTAAGCGTCTCTGCACAGTTCCCGTACTGACATCCCATAGGCAGATGCTCTTATCAAAAGAACAGGAGGCCAGGAAACGGCTATCATAAGAAAAGTCAACGCCGACGACTACATTATGATGTCCTTGAAGTGTTGCCAGTTGCGCCCCCGTTGTTGGGTTCCACAAACGGACCGTCTCATCATTGGAGCAAGACGCAAGATATTGGTTGTCTAGCGAGTAGGCAACCGTCCAGACCGCGCTCTGATGACCCATGAGTGTCTGACGTAGTTGACCTGTTGTCGTATCCCAAAGACGAATAGTTTTATCTTCTGAGCAAGAGGCAACGGTTTTGCCATCATGCGCGATATCAACACCCATCACGGCACCCTCATGACCTGTAAGCGTATGAAGCAGCGTACCAGCTTCTGTAGACCACAGGCGCACCGTCATATCCTCGCCACACGAAGCGACGAGCAAGCCATCAGGTGAGAAGACGACATCATCGACATGTCCACGGTGTCCGGTGAGGATATGCAGTGGAATAACGTCAACGGCTGAAACACTACGTCCTTTTGTAAGTGGTTGTGGAGCCGAGGCCGTGCGCCATTCCGCCCATTCAATGAGCGTCATTGCGCCGTGCTCATAACCAAATTTTTGTGGATATTGCTCCTCGTTCTCCTGTAGCTGCTCGTCCAGGTAATCATAGAGTGTGCTCAATGT
>CAXUHF010000092.1:7579-21492 GCA_964250765.1 uncultured Ktedonobacteraceae bacterium
GCCTTCGAGTCATACAAATAGTGATCGACAAAGGTTGGCACATGCAGTCCAGTTACAGGACGCTCTATATGCGTAGTATGCAAGGCGAGGTAGCCATCTTGTGTTGCGGCATCAAGAAAGGCATGACCAGCGAAATAAAAGAGAACGAGATCGTCAGCCTGCGCACGCACCAAAAGCAAATCGCGTAACTGGCTCTCCAATTCGTCGCGGTTCGCCTTGTCCCCCTCAAGATAGACAACATCCTCTGGTTGCCAGCCCCCGCGTTCCGGGTCTATTAAAAGATCGTACAAGGCACGCGCATCTGCCTGTGCGAAGGGCAAATGTACGAAATGCCCTGCATCCGTGTAATTATCTATGCCTACGATGAGTGCGTAACGATGTTCCATTTTTTCTTCCTTATCCACCTTCTCGATGAGGAGGTGAAAAGATGTTATGGTATAGCTATTGTAACTATACCATAACAGAGTTCATACGATGTATAATCTTCGGCGCGCTCTCAGAGCTACTTATCCCTTCAATCCAGTCTGCTTGAAGCCTTCAGCGATATAGCGTTGTAGGAAGAAGAAGACCACCACGAGAGGCAGAATGGCGATAGCGGAACCGATGAACAGCTCATGTAGGTTGAGAACCTGCGCGTTCAGAAAGTTCGAGAGAACTACTTGCACGGTATAGACCGATGGGTCTTGTCCTACGACGAGAGGCCACAGGAAGGAGTTCCAACTCTGGATGAAGGCAATGACGCCAAGCGAGGCGATGATGGAATATGAGTTTGGAATGACGATGCGCCAGAAGACGCCCCATTGTCCCAAACCATCGACGCGCCCAGCCTCCTCTAACTCATGCGGAAAGCTCAGGAAAAACTGGCGAAACAAGAAGGTCGTAAAACCACTGAACAAGAAGGGTACAATGATACCCTGCAACGTACTAACCCAACCAAGGTAAGAGATAAGCACGTATGTCGGAACGAAGGTCACGGTACTAGGAATCATGAGGGTGACAATGATCGTGTAGAATACAACATTGGACCAGCGATACGGAATGCGGGCAAGACCATAGCCCGCGAGACAACAAAAGAAGAGTTGTCCTACCGTCTGCAAAATCGCAATGACCGCAGAGTTGAAGAGTCCCTGTGCAAAGGGTACACTGATGTCATTGAATAGTTCCTGGATATTCTCGAAATGGAGCGCACTGGGGAAGAAGGTCCAGTGCAGAGCCGTGATCTCTGCATCAGTCGCGAGGCCATTTCTAAGAATCAGGTAAAACGGTATCAGGAAGACAATCGCTAGAACAATCAGCAACGCGTACTGCAGGATAGTGCCGATAACATTTGTCGCTGATGGACCTCTTCTGCGACGTGGTGAAACTGATTGAGAAACAATTGATGCCATAAAACCTCCGTAACGAGGACGCGATAAATCGGTCCCTACAGCTAATCAGCTTTTCCAAAGCCGAAGATGCGTCCTTGAATCAGGGAAATGACGACAATGATGAGCGTGAGAATCATAGCACCCGCGCTCCCACGACCATAATCTTGATCGCTGAGTGCGACATTATAGAGGTAGACGAGCGGTGGGCGAGCAAGAATTTGATTACCGCCTGTCATGATATTGAAAAACTCGTCGAATGCCTGGAAGCCGTAAATGATACACAACAGTAATACCGCAATCGAGGTATTGCGCAGAAGTGGGAACGTGATATAACGAAATGTTGTCCAGCCTTTTTTCGCGCCATCAACAAAAGATGCCTCGTATAGCTCACGCGGAATTTCTTGTAAGCCTGCGATAAAGATAATCATGAAGATGCCGAGTTGCAGCCACAAACGGACCGTCACCAGCACCAACCAGTACCACGGAGGACTTGTACTTGAAACCCAGGAGATGGGCGCAGCCCCAAAGAGTGCCGTAACGGAGTTAATTAGACCATAGGGCAGACCAGCGAAGATACTCATCTTCCACACGAGCGAAGCTACAACATATGAGCATGCCGTTGGCAGGAAGAAGACCGAGCGGAAGAAGCCACGTGCTACGCTTATGCTGTTAACCAGCAAAGCCAATCCTAATGCCCCAAGAAGTGTTGTTGGCACAATAAAGAGTGTGAAGATCGTAAAGGTGAGCAGTGAACCAGTAAACGATTTGTCTTGCAACATTGCTTGATAGTTTTGTAGACCGATGAACTGAGTAGGTGTAATCGTTGCGCGTGCATTGTAAAAACTGAGTATGATGCTCCAAATGATGGGCACATACACAAATATCAGTAAGCCAAGTGTGAGAGGACCAACAAAACTCCAGAATATCAGGGATGTCCTGAATGACTTTTGCCGCACTCTGCTTACAGCCTGCTGTTTTTCTGCCACCGTGGTCAATGTCTCTGCTGATGAGACAACACTTGAGGATTTCATACATGCTCCTCCCAATTCTTTGTAGTAAAGCACAATTGGACATCCACTGCGTATATGCTACGAGCGGATGTCCAACTCTTCTAGTGATATTTTTGCCTACATGCCAAATCACTGTTTAGCCGAGGAGTCGAGTCAGTTCGGCCTGACACTTCTGAGCCGCGTTGTGGACTTCGCTCTTCGCATTTGCTTTATTCTTAAGAACATTGCTACATGCATCACGTAGCGCGTTGTCCATCGTCGCATCCCAGGTTGGAGGTACAGCATGACCATACTTGTTCAGATATTCCACCGCTTGAGCAGCAGGGCCACTTTGAAGCTTTGTGGTTTTTTGCGTGGTACTGATGCGTGGGGGCACATGGAAACCATAGCCTACACACCAGTCGGTCTGAATGCTGGCACTGTCGATCCAGAGATACTTAACGTACTGCTTGGCTGCATCAATGTTCTTGCTCTTGCCATAGACCATCTCTGACCAGCCGCCGAAGAAGGTTGATGGCTGTACGGAACTGTCCAATGCAGGCCACGGCACAACGCCGAAGTCATCACCGAGTGCCTTTGTGATTCCTGGCATCGCCCATAGGCCCGTCCACTGCATAGCGGCAAGTCCCTGAGTAAATGCGGAGGGGTCCCACCAGAATGTTGGTGCATCAATAAGTAGTGCGCCAGAGCTGTTTAGCTCACGGAGCTTCTCATATGCGTTGGCGGTACCATCCACGTCAAAAACGATCTTATCATCCTGAATAAAGTCCGCACCCGCACCCCACGGCGCAACTTGATAAAGAGCATCGACACCACCATCTTGACCAATATAGAGGCCCTTGATACTGTTACTCGTCAGCTTCTTAGCAGCTGCAATCAGTTCATCAACGGTGGTAGGAGGCTGAACACCAGCCTTTTGTAACAGGCTCTTGCGATAGTACAACAAACCCATGTCATTAATCATCTTAATGGCGTAGACCTTGTTGTTGATAGTAAGAGGCTTGAGAGCAGTGGGGTTGAAGTCGGTTTTCACATCGGCAATAATGTCATCAAGTGGAGCAATGAGACCGGCCTTTACCTGGTCAAGTGAGGGATACTGCAGTTCAAATACATCGGGTGCCCCGGAACCAAGTAGAGCAGCACTGACTTTGTTAGGATACTCGTTACCAGTACCAGGGACCCAACTTACTTTGACATTCGCCTTCGTGTACTGTTTCGCATAACGCAAAACAGCTTGTTGTGTGCCAGCCTCACCGTATTGGTGATACCATTGTGTCAATGAAACAGTACCGCCACTCCCGCCACTACTCCCAGTGCTACCACCACATGCCGCCAATAATGCAGCACTACCAACACCTGCCGCTGCAAGCCGCATAAATTCGCGGCGAGGCAGCTTAAAGCCCACACTTGTTAACTCGTCTACTACTCGCTGATACTCGTTGTCCATGAAGAATTCTCCCTGTTTCTGATGCAACGGTGCATCATACTACTAGTGATGGAGCCTGTGTGCTCCAGCTACATCGTTCAAGAGACACTGGTAGTTCTTCGCATGTGCGAAAACCTGGACGCGACAAACTCTCTAAGTTTGTATAGCAAGTTGTTAGGGAAACGCTTCCCTATAGAGTGAAAGTATGCGTATTAGTTATACGTACTTTTGATAGTGCTTTCTCACATAGGATTTGAACTGCGGTAGGATATACAAGCTGTAGAAATGCGTTATCTATAAAAAGCCTTTTTCATTTTTATTTTTTATAGGTAACAGGGAAGCGGTTTACTACTGTAGTTATAACCGATGTATAGAAACTTGTCAATATTTTTAGACGTGTTTTATAACAACTACTTGACACTGTAAAAAAGCCGATGTATAACTAGGGAACCGCTTCCCTAATCTGTAGTATGTAGCGATGACCAGCGCAGGGAGAATAAAGAGCCGTGGCAACTATTTATGATGTGGCTCGCCTAGCCAGAGTATCGACGACAACAGTCTCAAAGGTGCTATCTAGCACGCCCTATGTTAGCGAAAAAACACGCCAGCGTGTACTGGATGCTATACATGTCCTGCAATATTCACCAAGTTTAGCCGCACGCGGCCTTACGAACAATCGCACCTATGTGCTAGGTCTTATCATTCCGCATGACCCCGATTATTCGTTTAGAGACCCATTTCTGCTCGAAGTTATTCGCGGCGTCGAAGGCGTAGCAAGCAGTAACGATTACAATGTCTTACTCTCTATGTCCAAAAAATCCTCGCAGCATGCCACCTATGATCGCTTTCTCCGCATGGGGTATATTGATGGGGTGATCACGGTCGAAACTCTCAAGGGTGAACTCGATGAGCAAGAGCTAGCTAAGAGCGGCATTCCACGCGTCTCTGCTGGTTACAGGGAAGACCTTGAGATGCACAATTCTGTCATCTGTGATGATCGACGAGGTGGCTATCTTGTCACAAAGCACCTTTTAGAGCTAGGTCATCGACGTATGGGTGTTATCAGTGGACCTGCGAACTTCATTGGTGCAATGGATGGACGCTTGCAAGGTGCCTGTGATGCGTTGAGAGAATATGGGTTAACGCTGGACCCGGATATGCTTATTTATGGTGATTTTTCGATTGAAAGTGGCTCACGTGCAGCCGAACCACTACTACAACATCCCCATCGCCCAACGGCTATTTTCGCCATGAATGATCGTATGGCACTCGGAGCTATTAGCAAGGCCAGAGAAATAGGACTGCATGTACCCAGAGATCTCTCGGTCGTCGGTTTTGACGATATTCCATTGACCTCTGTGATAGACCCACCGCTTACCACTATCCGCCAGTTTCCAGCCGAGCTAGGCAAGGTCGCAACACAACGTCTGCTTGCAATGATTGAGCAGGAAATTTCACAGTTCGTCTCGGTGGTAATACCTATTGAGCTAGTAGTGAGGGGATCTACGGCGGCTCTCATGGATAAGGTATCCTTCGGAGAGAAAGGACTTGTAGACTCTGTAAATTCATAGCCTCGTGCTAGAGCAGAGAGAGTTGTTCGAGCTTTCTGGCTGTCTCCTCGCACGCAGGCAGATAGACTACCATTTTCAGCCCCGGCGAGCCGTCGATCTGAAAGGTACCGTGTTCGAGAACGAGAGAGCCGACCTCAGGATGAATAAATTCCTTCTGCCCATCCTGCCGTTCTTGCACTTCGTGCTGTGACCACCAACATACAAATTCTGGACTGCGCTGCTGAAGTTCCGTAATCAATGCACCAAACTGTGCATCATTGCGATACTGGCTGCTACTGGCACGGAACTGTGCCAGAACACGCTGTGCGACGCCTTCCCAATCCACCCATCGACGACGATACTCCTCATCGGTAAAGAAGAAACGCACAATATTGCGCTCTTCTATCGGCATGGTTGCAAAATTTGCAAACACCCGGCATGCCGCCTCATTCCAGGCCAGCACATCCCACCTTCGACCCATGATGTACGCAGGACTGCTTCCCATGTGCTCAAGAAAGTGAGAGAGAAAGGGGCTAATTTGCTCTTGTTGTGGAAGTGGTTGCGCGGGAGACGCTTGACCCGCTAGAAGAAAGAGATGGGCTTTTTCAGCAGGAGTCAGCCTGAAGGTATGTGCCAAACTATCGAGCACCTGGATAGAAACATGGATATCTCGTCCCTGTTCCAGCCATGTATACCAAGTGACTCCAACACCTGCAAGCTGAGCTACTTCCTCTCGTCGCAGTCCCACCGTTTTGCGGCGCGCAGTGCGTGGCAATCCCACTTCTATCGGTGAGAGGTGACTTCTGCGAGTCCGTAAGAAGTTCGCCAGTTCCGAGCGTGACTCGTCAGACATCATGCTACTTTCCTTTCCCTGGTAGTGCTACTACTAGTATCAGCAAACTCTGGTATAGATTGAAAGCCTATGGCAAGATAATACCATACATGGATACAACTGTGGAAAGGAAACTTTGTATGAAAGCTGCAATTCTGAAAGCACTCGGTCATCCCCTTCTTGTTGAAGATATTCCTGAACCCGTTCCAGGGGCGGGTGAAGTACTTGTTCGTGTGCTGGCGGCCCCTATTGGTTGGTATGCACAGGAAGTCTTTAGTGGAGAGAGACCCTATCCCCTCGTCCTTCCTCTTGCTCCCGGCTGTGGAGCGATTGGAGTGGTGGAAAGGACTGGACCCGATACCACTCAACTGAAACCTGGTCAGCTTGTTTTTTGTGATCCGATGGTTCGACCACGCGATGACAGTACGTCACCTGCGAATAGTATGCTACAAGGATGGATAGCCCGTGGAGAGGGGCCACAGAAACTCCAGACCTACTTTCGCAATGGTCCGTTTGCCGAGAAGATGCTCATTCCCCTTGAAAATGCCGCTCCACTCGACCACATGGATGGCATGGATCCTGTGAAACTAGCCTGGTTGGTTGCGCTGCTCGTTCCTTACGGTGGACTGCTGGCAGCAAACGTCCAGCCGGGACAGATTGTGATGGTCAATGGAGCAACTGGTTCCTTTGGCGGTGCAGCAGTGGCTGTTGCTCTGGCGATGGGCGTGGAACGAGTCGTTGCACCTGGAAGGAATAAGGACCGTCTTGATGTCCTGGTGAACCAATTAGGTGAACGTGTCCGTCCCGTTCTGCTCTCTGATGATGAGGCAAGCAACAGGAAACGTCTTGTACAGGCTGCCGAGGGTCCAATTGACTGTATGCTCGATATATTGGGGCAAACGCAAGATGCTGTGCCAACTCGTCGCGGCATTCTGGCGGTACGCCCAAACGGAACCGCTGTTTTGATGGGAGGCGTCAGTGCTGACATAGAGATACCTTACGGGTATGTCATGCATAATAACATCATGATCCGCGGTCAGTATATGTATCCACGACATGCTCCCTCGTTGCTCGCTGGATTGATTCGCGCTGGTCTGCTCCGTCTCGACGTGTTGTCAACTCATGTTTTTCCTCTCGAAGAGGTGAATTCAGCAATCCAGTATGCGCATGACCACGGAGGAGCTTTTCAGATGACTGTGCTGACGCCGTAGCTTGACTTTGTACATGTGGCCTATCAGGTCCTATTGACCAAAAGATACTGATAGGCCAAAAGGCGTTTGTTAGACTGCACTGGCTCGTGGTGTCGATTGTTTAGGTGGTTTCGTGGCTAGCATCGCTAGTCGCACAACCACGCCGCGTGGAAAGAAGCGCGACGCATTGGCGAGCAACGCATTTTGTCTGCCAGATACCACGGAAGGGCGTCCCTGCTCAAGTGCTCGTAATGCAACCTGTACGACTTGTTCTGGTGTCTCTACATTAGTAGGCATGGCGTCCTGGGAACCAGACACCTCAAAGAATTCAGTGCTCGTCGCTCCTGGGGATAATGCTAAGACACGCACACCTTTGGTCCGATATTCCCCCCACAGTGCCTCACTGAATGACAGCACAAATGCCTTGCTCGCGGCATACACTGCCGCGTATGGCCCTGGTTGAAATGCGGCGATTGACGCGATGTTGATGATGGCACCCTGATGACGTGCGACCATTGCAGGTACAAAGGAATGGGTCAGATCGACCAGTGTGTTGACATTTAGCATAATTTCCTGTTGCTCACGCTCCGCGTCAAGCGTCTCGAACTGACCATACGTCCCAAAGCCTGCATTATTAATCAGGATATCAACGGTCAGGCCACGCTGCTGCGTCTCCTCGAACACTGCGTGTGCAGCCCCTGCACGGCTCAGGTCGGCGACAATGACCTCGGCGCGGACAGCATGCTGGCTCGACAATTGATTAGCAAGGGCACGCAATTTCTCCTCTGAACGTGCAACAAGAATAAGATGACTCCCCGCAGCTGCCAACGCTTTTGCGAATGCAGCACCAATACCCGATGAGGCACCGGTAATGAGCGCGGTTTTCTCTTTATACAGATTCATGATGATTTCTCCTTGTAAGAACAATGATTGGTTTTAAAGTTCTCTTACTCTGGACAAGAAGTAGCTGGCTTGTTCTCTGTACATGTTCGTCTACACACTGTTGTGTATCTTTACTTCTGTCCCTCTTTCGAGTATGCTAGAGATAACATCACACGTCAAGAAGCAAAAGAAGCTACTTTGTAGGATAAGCGACACTCGAAAGGAATTTGTCGATGAAGACGTTGGAAGGGCAAGAAGATTTACGCGTTCGACGCACACATAAGTTGCTGTGGGAATCCCTGATGGCGGAGCTTTCCGAGCGAGCCTTCGAGGAGATTAGTGTCAAGGACATCTGTGAGCGGGCTATGGTTCATCGCACAACGTTTTACAAGCACTATGAGGATAAGTATGCCCTCCTTGAACAGGGGATGCGACAGATGTACGATACCTTGCAGGAAGAAGTGAATATGCTACCAGGTGCGTTCTCAATGGACGAGCCGCCGCCCTCTGTTATTCATCTCTTCGCTCATGTGGCGCAGCACCAGCACTTCTACAAACTGATGTTATGTGGGGAAGGCATTGGTAAGTTTCAGAAGCTGCTCAAGGAGTATATCGTCGAACATAATGAGATCAAAATGAGCGCATTGACTCCAGCCAATCCGTTGCTTGCAGTTCCACCTGCTATGTATGCACAATTTGTCGCGGGAGCATTTCTCAGCGTCATCGCATGGTGGCTTGAGGATGATATGCCTCTTTCTCCTCAGCAAATGGCTCACTATTTTCTGTCGCTGCATGGCCCTCTATTTTCTCATTGTTATTGACCCGTTTGAAACCTCTTATAGGAGTGACAATACCCGCTAATGCTACTCTGCGTACAATTATAGAATACAAGAGGAGAGACTTCGATGTTGAAACGTAGTCAGCTTCGTCAATTACAACAGCGTACACGAGAAGAGCTTGCTCGTCACGGTATTGTTTTAACACCTCAAGAGCAAGAGCAGATCGAAATCGTCGAATTTGGTCTAAACGAGGTCGAACATACCGGACTCGAAATCGTTGTCTATATCAACAATGAGCGGTACTGTGCCAAAGAGCTGATTCTCTTTCCAGGTCAAACATGTGCTGAGCATAGACATCCGTCCTTCAACAACGACCCTGGCAAGATGGAGACATTTCGTTGTCGCGCTGGAAAAGTATGGTTATACGTCGAGGGAGAAAAGAGCAGTACTATTCAAGCACATATTCCCGAAGGGAGCGAGGCATACTACACTGCATTTCACGAGATCGAGTTACACCCAGGCGAACAGTATACCATTCCACCTAATACACGGCACTGGTTCCAGAGTAGTAGTGAAGGAGCCGTTGTCTCAGAATTTTCGAGTCCTAGCCATGACGAATTTGATATATTTACGGACCCACGCATAGGACGTTTCACAGAAATTATCGAAGATTAAAATAAAGAAAACGAGACATGTATGCCAGAGGATGCACGTATCCTCTGGCATACATGTCTCGTTTTCTTTACACCATCATGTCATCGACGTAGCAGTAACGCCAGTTTTCGCCGGGTTGGAACGAGCGGATAATGGGGTGCTGTGTGGCGTGGAAATGTTTGGTCGCGTGCGTATTCTTGGAAGAGTCACAGCAGCCAACATGTCCACAGATGAGGCACTCACGTAGGTGAACCCACGTATCGCCCATCTTGAGACATTCCTCGCATCCTTGTGCGCTTGGATGTACGTGCTGTATCTGATTGAGATGTGTACAAGTTGCCATAAGAGTTTCTCCTTTGACTAGAACGCCCTATACAGGGCGTTCGATTGGTAGGCGTACCTGGAAACAGGTGTTGCCTGGGGAAGAGGTAACATGCAAGTCGCCATGATGCCTGTTTACAACGATACGATAGGCGATGTCCAGGCCCAAACCTGTACCTTTGCCAACACCCTTTGTGGTGAAAAACGGCTCAAAAATGTGCAGTTGCACGTCTTCTGAAATACCAGATCCGTTATCTGCAATCTCTATCAGAATACTGTCGTTCTCACGACAGGTACGCACCCAGATATGTTTCTCCCCTACGACCTCATCCATTGCATCACTAGCATTGTCAAGTAGGTTTGTCCATACTTGATTAAGTTCACTCCCATAGGCGTTGATATGTGGCAAATTGGGATCATACTCGCGCATGATTATGATGCCTTTAAGCTTGTGATGCAGGATTGTAAGTGTATTTTCTAGCCCTTCATGAATATCAACCTCTTGTAACGGAGCCTGATCCATGTACGAGTAGTCTTTTACCGCTTTGACCAGTAGAGCGATACGGCCTGTACTCTGCTCCACAGAGTTGAGCAAGCCGAAGACCTGCAAGATTTTCTCCAGGATGGGCACAAAGGTTCGTAATATGTCATCCTGAACCTGTTCAGCGAGGATGTCAAACCATGCAGTATCAAGGCTCGCCTCGACAAATGTTGGCGCAAGTTCCCATCCACTGGCAATATCATGATTCTCCAACCATGATGCCAGTTCATCCTCTCGGTCACTTTGTGCAAGCGGCTCAAGTGGAAGAGCGTGGGTTGCTCGTTGCATCGCGTCTTGTTGGAAGTGAGTCAGCACTGTAACGATTGGCCCATTGCTATGCAAGGAAAAGTTCAGCGTTTGTAGCGAGAGCATTGTGTCGCGCAACTGAGACGCACTTCGTTGTGCAGCTGCCGCGGGATTATTGAGTTCGTGCGCGAGGCCAGCCGAAAGTTTGCCCAATGCCGCAAGTTTTTCCTGCTGCATCGTCAGCACTTCCATGCTACGAATACGCGACGCCAGTGTAGGTAGAACTGCCTTTGTGACAGGAGAGCAGGATACCAGCATGTGTTGAAATGTCTCGGCACTAAAGCGTATCACGCGTGTTGGTTGTAGCGCACGAGCGGTTGCAACATAGGGTGTACCGGTGAGTAGAGGCACCTCGCCCGTAAACGAACCTGGGTCGGCGTGATCCGCGATCACCACATCTTGCCCATTCATCTGGTGTGTGATTTGTAGATCGCCTTCGAGCAAGATATAGAAATTTGTTGCAGGTGTTCCCTCTGCGAACAGTACATCGCCCTGTTGTAGCTGTACCTCCTCCCCTTGTGCCAAAATTGACGTGATCTCGTCATCTGACACATTCGCGAAGAGGTCCGACTGGCGCAGTATATCCATAGCGATCATGGCTTACACCTCGCTCAGATAGCGATGCACAAACTGGACCGCCATCGAGCCTTCGCCAACACCTGCGGCAACGCGCTTAATCGAGCCATGCCGCACATCGCCCGCGACAAAAATTCCTGGTATGCTAGACTCTAGTAGGAACGGATCACGATTGAGTTGCCAACCACGGGGACGCTTGCCATCGTGCATCACGTCGGTGCCTGCAAGAATAAAGCCCTGCGCATCACGCTCGACCACGCCATCGAGCCAGTTCGTGTACGGCATGGCTCCAATGAAAATGAAGAGTGAAGATGCTGGAACAGTCTCGCGCTTGGCAGTGTTCGCATCCTCAATCGTAATGGATGCAAGATGTGTGTCACCCTGTGCCTCGACAACGGTAGAGCAGGTATGTACCGCAATATTTTCGGTAGCGTGTATCTGGTCGATGAGATACTGCGACATGCTTCTTGCTAGCGAGTCACCTCGTACAAGAATAGTGACTTGCTTCGCGTATTTAGAGAAGTACATCGCGGCCTGTCCTACTGAGTTCGCACCGCCTACTAGATAGACATCTTCATCACGACAAGAAACAGCTTCACTCATTGCCGCACCGTAATAGATGCCAGCACCCGTTAACTGTTCGATACCTGGAACATCGAGCTTGCGATAGGAGACACCTGTTGTTACCAGAAGCGCATGACACCCAATCTCGGTCCCGTCTGCTAGCGTCACAAAGCGATATGGTCCCTCGACACGTACGCCCATGACCTCTTGTGGTGAAAGAATTTCCGCGCCCAAGCGTTTGACTTGCATCACACCTCGACGTGCTAGATCGGAGCCACTTAAGCCCTGTGGAAAGCCAAGATAGTTTTCGATGCGTGAACTTGTACCAGCCTGACCGCCAGGAGCCTCACGCTCAATCATCAGCGTGTGTAACCCTTCGGACGCCCCATAGACGGCGGCGGCTAAACCAGCAGGACCAGAACCAACGATAATTAAATCATAGAAGGACATGCCTGCGTGTGTGTTCAGCATCAGCTTTTCAGCGATATCCAGGTTGCTTGGATTTTCCAGGTGCGAGCCGTCTGAGAAGAACAGAACGGGCAATTGCTCATCCGTGAGGCCAGCAAGCTCAAGCAACTGGCAAGGTTCAGCTTTCGCCTCGATATCCAACCATTGATACGGAATAATATTACGTGCAAGAAAATCTCGTACATCGTGCGAACGTGGCGACCAACGATGACCAACGACACGCACACCTTCAAATGGTGGGTGATATGATGCTTGCCAGTCATCAAGTAGATCGTCAAGCATGGGGTACAGGTGTTGCTCTGGCGGGTCCCACGGTTTCATGAGGTAGTAGTCGATTTTGATGGTGTTGATGGCCTGAATTGCCGCGTCCGTATCTGCATAGGCGGTAAGGAGCGCACGTTTGGCCTCTGGAAACAGCTTTATGGCCTCCTCCAAAAACTGCGTACCAGTCATTACAGGCATCCGTTGATCGACCAGGAACAGCGCGATGACTTCGTTACGCAGTTTCACCTGCTTCAATGCCTCCAACGCGCTTTGACCAGAACCTGCACGCAGCACACGATATGTGGCTCCATACTGTCGGCGCAAATCATGCTCAATCGCGCGTAACACGTCGGGATCATCATCTATCGTAAATATAATCGGTTTCGCCATGCACACCCCTTCATAGAAAAACATTTCCACTTGCTGCTTATTTATACGACATAAATAGATGTTTCAACAATAGATGATACGAAGAGGAATGTCACTAGTGGTACAACTAGAAAACGTCCTGTCTGTTTCTACAGGGCTATACATTGTTCCATCACGCTTTTTTGATCAAGGCCGTAGGGACCAGATTTATCGCGTCCGAGAGCGATTTATCGCCTATGATACTAGCGTACAACCATGTACGAATTTCGAGCAATAAATTGCGCGTTGGACGCGATAAATCTGGTCCCTACGAAGGGTTGACGGATACCCAATATCAAGCCTCTTCGCCTCTTCGTTTCTCTAGCCATTGCTTGATGCTTGCCTCTTTACCTTGCAGTCCAGGCTCGTAATAGCGGCGTCCCTGCAAGCGTTCGGGCAGATATTCTTGTACACGTGTGGGTGGTGGTCTGTCGGGGTCGTTAATCTGCATGTCTTTGTAATATTCGTGCGCGTATTTGTAGTCCTTGCCATAGCCGAGGTCTTTCATCAAGCCTGTCGGTGCATTGCGAATGTGTAAGGGGACAGGATCGTTGTGCGACTGTTGCACATCCGCTTGTACATGTGCATAAGCCTCGTATAAAGCGTTACTCTTTGGTGCTGTAGCGAGATGTACAACCGCCTGTGCAAGTGCAAGACCTGCCTCTGGTAGTCCCACAAAATGTACCGCCTGCTGTGCCGCGACACAAATCAAGAGAGCTTGTGGGTCCGCCATACCGACATCTTCAGAGGCAAAACGAATTAGACGACGCACAAT
>CAXUHF010000093.1:0-1623 GCA_964250765.1 uncultured Ktedonobacteraceae bacterium
TGATTGCTACAGGAGTAAGTTCACGGTTCTCAATGATAGTAGCAGGAACCGTCCTTGCGCCGACGTTGTTGCTGTATGCCTGGACGTTACGTAGCGATAAGATTGTTCCGGTTCCTGTGGAAGAAACGCTGTAGGGGTCTAATTCTATTACACCCTTTTTGGTGATTGACCATGTTGGAAGGAATGCGAAAACGTTTCATCAATCCTATAAACATGGTCAATCGCCGAGAGGGTGTAATAGAATTAGACCCCTACAATTCGTGATTGTTTTAATGGAAGCTTGGCTACCTCAATACATTCGTAAAGAACTCGCCAACTTTGTGACGAAATCCTGGTAGGAGTGCAGTTTCTAATATATCGTTCTCGGCAAGCGTCCTGTCAAGTGTCAACACAGCATTCTCGCGTAGATATACTTCAACCCGATGCTCTTGCCAGTTTACAATCCAGTACTCTTCCGCACCACGACGCGAATACAACTTGCGTTTGGTTTCACGGTCTCGACGCCTATTCTCCGAACCCGGAGAGAGAATTTCAATGACCAGTTCGGGGCAGGAATGAAATTTTCGGTCGGCTTGCGACTCAGCTACATACAGTGCTTTGCTCATCCAAACCACATCTGGCACTACAGCACTATCATCACTAAAAACAATGCCTGGGGTTGCGATTGCTATACCAAGTTGCGTCTGACTATTCCACAGTTCCAACAAGAAGTTTATTTTCGACGAAACAACTTGGTGCTGCATATCAGGTTGTTTTGACACGTAAAGCTCCCCATCAATAATTTCATATCGACTTCCGTCGTCTGGTAAAAGCTCCACGTCTTCTACTGTCCAGCTTATTGTATCCATAGTTCTCTTCTCTCTGATGTAGCATCGACGTTTTCTACGAACGTGCGGCGGTGCACTAATTATAACACATGGAGAAAGCAGTCTCTACACACCACGTATCAACAGGATAAGCGAGGTAAGCGCGATACTGACAAGCGAACCAGCTACAACCTGTCCCAATGTATGACGACGTAAGACGACGCGAGACCAGCATACGGCTGCAAGTAATACGAATGCTGGAAGCACAATACTCCCGTATAAGGCCGTCAACAGTGTTGCAGCTGCGGCCAGTGACGAAGCGTGAATACTGATTTTCCACCAAAATGTCACAATCATCATCACAAAACCACTTACGATAGTGATAAGTAAAAGTGTTTGCAGATTTTTGGGTCCGTGCGTAAAAAAGAGCGTTCCTAAACCAATCACGGCAGAGGTGATACCAAAGAGAAAAGGACCAACGCGCTGTGACCGCATGCTGACATCAGCGTCAGTAAATTTTCCCATCCGTACACCAACGAGAATATAGACCATTGGTCCAAAACTGAGAAAGAAGAGGATAATAAGAGTGTAGAGCAATGCTGTAAGCATGTTCTGAGCATGATAGAGCGCGACAAAAAAGATAAAGGGCAATGAAATGGTTAAAGGCGAAAGGATATTAGAGACATAACGAGCGATACGTACACGTGTAGGTTGAGGTGTTTTCAATAGTGAAGGCTGCGATGGCACAGGCGTGAGTACGGGTTGAGTGTGCTCGTCAAAAGCAAGATCATCAGACATGTTTTTCCTTATAGCGATA
>CAXUHF010000093.1:1723-9087 GCA_964250765.1 uncultured Ktedonobacteraceae bacterium
GCAGGCACAACACCCACAAATGGCACATCAAAGATCGAGCGTACTACGTTCAAGGCTGCTTGCGATGCCGTATTACACGCAATCACAATCAGCTTGACACCTTGTTCGATCAGAAAACGACATGCGCTCGTCGTTAATTCCGCGATTTCAGCGTCACTACGAACGCCATAAGGACAATGCGCAGTATCACCAATGTAGATGTAGTCCTCTTGAGGTAGTTCTTGCTGCAATGCTGAAAGAACAGTTAAGCCACCAGCGCCAGAATCGAAAACACCAATGGGAGCCATCACCTTCCCTACAATTCTCCGTTTCGCGTCGTCGAACGCATGTATACTGCGCTCAGCATCGCGTCCGGGATGCACCTCTGACGACTCCTCATCCAAGTTCCATTGTTGCTGCATAGTTTTCCGCTTCTATTCCGCACTACGAAATTCGTGTTGCTCACCAAACACACGACGCATAGTATCGCTAATCTCGCCGAGTGTTGCGTATGCTTCTACCGCCGCGATAATCAACGGCATCACATTTTCTGTGCCAGCCGCTCCCTGTTCAAGGGCGTGCAGTTTCTGTTGCACCAATTCATTATCGCGCTTCTGGCGAAGTACCGCAATTTTCGCGGCCTGCCGCTTGCCCATCTCAATATCCATCTTCAGCAAGTCGGGGCGTACCTCTTGCTCAATCGTAAAACGGTTGACACCAACGACGATGGCACGTTTCTCTTCCAACGCAAGCTGATAGTCATAAGCTGCCTGCTCGATCTCTGCCTGCATAAAGCCATGCTCAATTGCGTGTACGCTGCCACCAAGCGCGTCGATCTTCTCAATATATTCCCATGCCTGCTTCTCAATCTCGTTCGTCAAAGACTCAATATAGTATGAGCCTGCGAGTGGATCAACGGTATCGGCGGCTCCTGTTTCCAAGGCCAGTATTTGCTGTGTGCGCAATGCTACCCGTGCCGACTCTTCAGTAGGGAGCGAAAGTGCCTCGTCCTTCGAGTTCGTATGTAGTGATTGCGTACCACCCAGGACAGCCGCCAACGCCTGATATGCTGTACGTACAATATTATTATCGGGCTGTTGTGCCGTGAGCGTAGAACCTGCTGTTTGCGTATGGAAGCGTAACATCATCGAGCGTGGGTCTTGTGCAGAAAAACGTTCCTTCATGATATGCGCCCACATACGCCGCGCCGCACGAAACTTGGCAACCTCTTCAAACAGGTTGTTGTGACTATTGAAAAAGAAAGAGAGTTGACCTGCGAAACGATCTACATTCAGACCAGCATTGAGCGCAGACTGGACATAGCTGATTGCGTTCGAGAGCGTAAATGCAACCTCTTGTACAGCCGTTGAGCCAGCCTCACGAATATGATAGCCACTGATACTGATAGTATTCCAACGTGGCACCTGCTCACCACAGAAGCGAAAAATATCCGTGATGATACGCATCGAATGCTCTGGCGGGTAAATATAAGTGCCACGCGCAATATATTCTTTCAGAATGTCGTTTTGCACGGTCCCCGAAAGCTTGCGTGGCTCAATGCCCTGCTTTTTCGCAACGGCAATATAGAGGGCAAGAAGTATACTAGCGGTGGCGTTGATGGTCATAGAGGTGCTGATACGATCAAGTGGTAGACCATGTAGCAGTATCTCCATGTCTTCGAGACTAGAGATGGAGACACCAACCTTGCCAACCTCTCCTTCTGCAAGAGGATGGTCGGCATCATAGCCCATTTGTGTAGGCAAATCGAAGGCAACCGAGAGACCTGTAGTGCCTTGCGCTAACAAATAGTGATAGCGTTTATTCGACTCTTCCGCCGTTGCAAAGCCTGCATACTGACGCATCGTCCACAGACGTGAACGGTACATACTAGGACGTATGCCACGTGTGAAGGGAAATTCGCCGGGGGAGCCTAGCTTCTCCTGCATATCTACATTCCGCAAATCGTCGGCGGTTGCGACAACAGGTACCTCGATATTTGAGCTTGTGACGAACTTTTCCTGGCGTTCTGGCGTCTTTTCTTGCGCTGCACGAGCAGTTGTCTCGCGCGACTCTGCGGCAGACGTGCCTATCTGCTGGTCCATATATGTCTCCTTCTTTACATCTTCCAGAATTGTGACATACCCCATGCATAGAACGCAGGGGCTTCTACAGGGGTGAGCCTGTTGGATGTGTCCCACCCGAACGTGTTTGTATCCCTTTTGCAAGGATGTTTATCGCAGCGTTGTGGTCTCTATCTAGCTCTGTCCCGCACTCACAACTATGCCAACGTTCGGAGAGGTCTTTCTTATGCAGAGAGCCGCATCCGCTACAGACTTGACTGGTATACTTTGGGTTCACTCTCAGCACATGGACCGAGCCAGCTTCTTCCGCTTTGCTCTTGCACATGCTCACAAACATGCCCCATCCAGCATCAAGAATGCTTTTATTTAACCCACCTTTTGCGCTTGCCCCATTTGGAAGATACCTTCCGTTCTCATCCTGCTTTGGTTTCGGGGCTTTACTCATGTTTGACGGTGCTAGGTCCTCAAACACAATCACCTCGTAGGTGTTGACCAATTGCCTTGATTGCTTATGCAAAAAATCAGCACGTTGGTTCTTGACCTTCCTGTGCACCTTGCTCACCTGCTTCTGGGCCTTGGTGCGTCTATGACTTCCCCTCTTGCATCGGCTGAGCTGACGGTGCGCTTTGTGTACCTTCTTTTCTGCTCGACGAAAGAAACGTGGGTTCTCTATCCTGTCGCCAGTGCTGAGCGTGGCAAAGTACAATACGCCCAAATCAATACCGATCGCGTCATCCGTGTAGGGCAAGCGTGTTCCTATGTACTCCACCTCACAGGAAAACACCACGTACCAGTGCTCCCCTTCGCGCTTCACGGTACACGTCTTGATCGTGCCTTGTATCGGTCGGTGCAGCTTCACTTTGATGCTTCCAAGTTTGGAGAGGCACACACGGCTGTCCTGCGTGATGCTATACCCTGCTTGTGGATACGTAAAACTATCGTATCTCTCGCGTCCTTGAAAGCGTGGATACCCTGCTTTCTCACCATGTTTGACTCGACGAAAGAAGGCTTTCATGCCCTTTTCGACACGACGTAACACATCTTGGAGCACCTGACTATGAATGGCTATATACTCTTCTCGAAGCTCCTTGATCTCAGAAAGCTCGGCGGCTTGGTCATAGTAGGTGAGGCTCACGCCACACATTCGGTAGGCATCACGTCGTTCTTGGAGTGCTGCATTATAAAGTTCACGGCATCGGTCCAGCGTCTCTTGTAATGCGTCCTGTTGTTTTCGGGTAGGAGACAAACGATACTTATAGCTTTTTCTCATTCGTGTCTCCTTTCTGCAAGCACTGCTCTAAACACACGACCAACTGATTATTCATTGATCGCCTGTTCTTCTTGGCCTCTGCTTTCAGTGCATCCAACGTTTCTTGCGGAATGTACGCCGTGACTCGCGGATGCTTGGATGTTGTTTTGCTCATATATGTAGTATAGCGTAAACATACCGTCATATCAAGCATCTTGCCCCGTTTCTATCACGCCCCGAAAGGAACGCCGCTCGTATCTCCATAGCTGGAAGCTAGGGGTTTTACGCGGCCTCTGAATAACATACTACCAACTAGAAGGATTATTCGCTAGCCGTGATAATCACCAGGACCTCACCTTGATCGACCGTCTGCCCTTTATTGACTCGTATCTCTTTGATGACACCAGCAATGGGTGAGGAAAGATCATTCTCCATTTTCATTGCCTCAAGCACAACCACCGTCTGCCCGGACTCAACAGTTGTTCCTTGCTCTAATGGCACACCAACAACCAGACCGGGCATTGGAGCCTGTACCGTTGCCTCACCTGTCGTCGCTGTTGAGCGTACAAGGCCAGCAAGAAGCTTCGCACGCTCATCCTCGACATCGACCTCGAATCGTTGACCCGCGACCTGTATTTCATAGGTCTCGCTGCCTCTCTGATCGGCCTTCGTGATGCGTCGTGCGAACACCTCGTATGACTTGCCTTCTATAAGCAGGCTGTAACGTCCACCTTCGCTCACAATCCCCTTGCCATCCGCACTAAGTGACGCGACCTGTTGCCAATCTATCGCATGTGCGACGCCCTCTAGCGTTACAGATTGCTGTCCCTCTTCGCCTGTCTCGACACGATACGTTTGCTTGTTTAGAGTTGTGATGTAAGCCATGAATGTACCTCTTTGTATTGTATGTTATACAGCATTATGCCACAATTTGGCGTTAGGCGTGAAGCGGAGTCACAGAGTCTTTGTTGTTCTACAAAACTGCAGTGACTTTTTTTTGCTTCCACCGTCTAACATACCTGTATTTAGATACATAAGCATCTTTATCATATGGCTTATATAGTGACAAATATAAGTACGATTTAACCCATGACTCAGAAAAGAGATTGCTCATGCAACAACAGCTAGTTCTGAACGACAAAAAGCTTCAGAAGAAAATAGAGACAATTCTAGTAGTCGAAGATGATAGCGGCATTGGTGAAATGGTTAAGGAGATTATTTCATCAGAAACCACCTATCTCACGCTCCTCGTTACAACAAGTTTTGAAGCACTCCATCTTATCGAGCATATTAAACCAACGCTCTTTCTTCTTGATTATCATCTTGCAGCGATGACAGGTACTGAACTCTATGACATTCTTCATACAACAAAAGGACTAGAGCATGTCCCAGCAATAGTCTTGACAGCTCAAGTATCTGAAAAGTCGATGAACGATATAAGGCAACGTCAGCTCGTCACTATTCAAAAGCCATTTGACGTTGATGAATTTCTGCAAGTCATTGAAAACGCATTGATGTAGGTCTATGTTTCCTCGCACCTTTGTAAAGTGACTCGCGTTGCCTATAATAAAGATATCGACAGATTCTAACACTCCTCTAACACTCCTCCTACGTTGTTCTAACACAGGGCATGGCATACTTATACACAGAAGCTAACGCGCGAGGGCAATACCAAAGGCACAAGGATATGAATGCACAGAGCAACTCTTCACAATATAGCGAACATACACATACCGTACGTTCAGCTCAATCGGAGCCGCGTGTACGGTGCGCGAACTGTGATATTGAAATCCTTTGGCCTGCAGTCGTCGTACAGGATATATCCTATTGCTGTACTGGCTGTGCTGCTGGTGGGCCTTGCACCTGTGATTACTCACTCTATCGCTCGGTAAATATTTCTGGTGTCATTCACTATGGAGCCGAGTACGGGCGTGAGCAAGAACAATAACATCGTTTGTTCAAAGATACAACGAAAAGGAGTATGCATCGTGGCAAAGATTCGTCCTGTTGGCGACCGTGTGGTCGTAAAGCCAGCAGCAAAAGAGGAAGTCACTAAGAGCGGCATCGTTCTTCCCGATACAGCAAAAGAGAAGCCCCAGGAAGGTACCGTTATCGCTGTTGGAAGTGGACGCTTGTTGGACAATGGAGACCGCTCACCCATTGACGTACACGAGGGAGACCGCGTGCTATTCGCCAAATATGGTGGTACTGAGTTCAAATTGGACAACGAAGAGTACCTTGTATTGAAAGAAAACGACATTCTAGCCGTTCTCAGCTAGTTGTTGAAGGAGATAGAGAAACATGGCAAAGCAACTCGTATTTGACGAAGAGGCTCGTCGCGCACTTAAAAGAGGCATTGACACTCTTGCAGGCGCAGTAAAGACTACACTTGGACCAAAGGGCCGCAACGTTGCCCTTGATAAGAAGTTCGGCGCACCTAGTGTCACTCACGATGGTGTAACCGTTGCAAAAGAAATTCAGCTTGAAGACCCGTTTGAGAATATGGGCGCACAACTTCTCAAAGAGGCTGCAACTAAGACAAACGATGTCGCTGGTGATGGTACAACCACAGCAACAGTGTTGGCTCAAGCCATCGTCAACGAGGGCTTGAAGAACCTCGCCGCCGGTGCCAACCCAATGCAGTTAAAGTACGGCATTGATCGTGGTACAGAGGCAGTTGTCGCTTACCTTCGCAAGTCTGCCATTCCTGTTGATGGACAAAAGGAGATCGCACAGATCGCCACAGTTTCGGCAGCCGACGAGCAGATTGGACATCTTATCGCTGAAGTTATGGACCGTGTTGGTAAAGATGGTGTAATCACCGTTGAAGAGTCACGTGGCATCAACTTCGAGACCGAGTATGTCGAAGGTATGCAAATCGACAAGGGCTACATCTCCCCTTACTTCGCGACCAACACCGAGAAGATGGAAGCCTCGATCGAGAATCCTTACATCCTCATCACTGATAAGAAGATCAGCGCAGTACAGGATATTCTTCCAGTCGTTGAGAAGATGATACAGCAGGGCAAGCGCGAAATCGTTATTATCGCAGAGGATGTCGATGGCGAGGCACTGGCAACACTGGTTGTCAACAAACTTCGCGGTATCCTTAACGTGCTAGCAGTCAAGGCTCCTGGCTTTGGTGATCGCCGTAAAGAAATGTTACGCGACATCGCAGTTCTTACTGGTGGCACCGTCATCAGCGAAGAGATGGGCCGCCGTCTCGACAGTGCAACACTTGAAGACCTCGGCTCTGCCCGCCTGGTTATCTCTCACAAGGACGACACAACGGTTGTCGAGGGACATGGCGAGAGCGCAGACATCCAGGGCCGCATCCGTCAGATCAAGGCTCAGATCGAAGAGACCACCAGCGATTACGACCGTGAGAAACTCCAGGAGCGTCTCGCCAAGTTGTCTGGTGGCGTTGCCCTCATCCGCGTTGGTGCTGGCACAGAAGTTGAGTTGAAGTACCGCAAGACCCGTGTTGAGGATGCACTTTCCGCCACCCGCGCCGGTGTCGAAGAGGGTATCGTCCCAGGCGGTGGTATCGCGCTGGTTAACGCAATCGAGGCACTCGATAGCTTGAATCTCACAGGTGATGCCGCGACAGGTGCGTTCATCTTGCGCCGTGCGCTCGAAGAGCCACTACGTCAGCTTGCAGTCAATGGTGGACGTGATGGTTCCGTTGTCGTCGAAGGTGCTCGTCGCGCTCAGAGAGAGCATGGCAACAACAAGAACATTGGTTACAACGTTCTGACCGACACCTATGTTGACATGGTTGAAGTTGGTATCGTTGACCCTGCCAAGGTGACACGCTCTGCCTTGCAGAACGCCACCAGCATCGCGGCTATGATCCTCACCACCGAGGCTCTCATCACCGATCTACCGGAGAAGGCCGCCGCCGCCGCTCCACAGATGCCAGAGTACTAGGCCATTTCTTAGATAAACAAAGGGTGTGCCCCCAAAAAAAATGGTTTTAGGGGGACACCCATTTTTTTTTGAAAAAAGGGGGATTTATTATTTTTTTATGCTAACTAAAAAAAATACAAAAAAAA
>CAXUHF010000093.1:9097-21142 GCA_964250765.1 uncultured Ktedonobacteraceae bacterium
CCGCCACAAACTTCCAATATTAGTCGGAATTTTATTATAAAAAAAATGGTGGTCCCCAAAAAAACTTTTTTTTTGGGGGCACACCCTTTGTTTATGGAAATCAGGGGGATTTCTTATTGTTTGATGCTACCTAAGAACATGACAATAAGACGACGAAACGTTTCATCAAGTTCGAGAGGAAGCTCAAATCCTCCTGCTATTTCTAATGACGTGAAGCCATGAATAGTGCTACGTAACAGACGAATAGCATGTAGAGCATCCTCTGCTTGCAAATTATACGCAGACAGCACTTTCAGCAAAACATCAATCGCTTCCTGCGCTGCCTTTTGTAGCTCGATGTCATCAGATGCTGGTGCGTGTTGGGTTGCAGCATACAAGCCTGGATGCTCTTTCGCGAATGCACGGTAGGCATGTGCAAGAGCAAAAACTGCATCATCTCCAGCCTTCCCCATCACGACCTGACCCATTCTTGCTGCTAACTCGTGCAAGCCAAGCAGAGCCAGTTCACGACGCAATCCCTCCATACCTTGTATATGATTGTAGAGTGAGGGTGTGCGTATCTCTAAACGTTCCGCGAGGTCCGCCATCGTGATCTGCTCTAGCCCCATCGTGTCTATAAGTGCGGCGGCAGTTCGCACCACTGCCGCACGATTTAATACTCGACTATTTGCTTTGCGTGGCATACGCCTCCCTAATGGTAGAGCCTCTTGAAGATGCTTCCCTGAAATCGTAGCCGACCAGTCGATCCATACCAATATGAGCACACCAGATGCAAGCTAGAGAGATCATCATACTGTTACCTACAAGCATACCATAACCTACGAGCAGCACGGGAAACACAAGCGTGTGAGCAAGATTGTATGCCAAAGCAGCAAAGCGAGAATGGACTAGGTAGCCAATGGCAGACAGGTCTAGAACAAGCAAAAGGAGTGCAAACAGGAGCCAGTTGCCGCTCTGGAAACCGTATAGTACGATAGCTCCTACAAGCAATACTGCTCCTTCAGCACGTAGAAACCAAGCACCTTGAGACTGAGTTGGAAGAGATGTTTTCGCAACTAATTCATTCATGATCGTTTGTCCTTCCTATGGTATGAATTACATGAAGTTTAGTGCTTGACTTGCCGCAAAAAGGCAATCACAACGGATTGAACCTGCTCTGGCATCTCCGCATGCGGGTAGTGTCCTGCCCCCTCAATCAGATGAATGTCGGTCAACGCCGCGTTGTGCAAAGCTCCCATAGTGCGTTTGGCCTCCTCTGCTGGATTAGGAAAATCAGGGTCCTTTGACCCCATGACAATCAATGTAGGTGCTTGCACTTTGGCGAGATTGGCCTCAACTGTCGCGTGTTTGCCATACATCATTGCTTTGGTTGCCACAAAACGACCTCGCTCCTGTAAGTTCTTCTTGAGCGTCGCAAGGTAGGTCTGCATATCAGATGGTTGTTCGCTCACATACAAACTCTTGTAGTAAGATATCCACGCACTTGCACCTAACTGGGTGACAGCCCAAATGGCGAGACGCTGCATCAAGTTTTGAGGCAGGTCGCGCACAAAGGCGTCGAGCAACACAAGTCCCGCGACGGCATCAGGTTCGATAGCGGCAGCATAGGTCACAGCCGATCCTCCATAGGAATTTCCAATGAGAATGGCAGGACCAGCGTTGAGGAAACGAACTAGAGCCAGCACATCCCGCGCAATAGCTGTATCTTGATAGTCTGACCACCCGATACTGGATGCGCCATGCCCGCGCAGGTCCATCGTCACTACGCGATAGCCCGCCGCAACCAGGAATGGTACGAGAAAACGGTACGAGGCACGGATATCACCAATACCAGGAACACAGATGACAAGAGGACCATTGGTCTGTGTATCATCAAACGCAATCTCGCCCCCCTCGAATGAAAGACGCTGAGTGGAAAGTGATTGATAGGTTTGCATGTGAGAAACTCTCTTTTCTATTAATACTTATGTTCAAGCAACATTTCGTTGCCTGTTCAAAACTAAAACTAATATACTTAGTTATATACTAATATCATTAGTTTGTCAAGGGGTTATGAAAAACTAAGATAGTGCTGTTATTAACATCTTTTTAATAGCATTTATAAAGGAAGATATACAAAGTGTTAGCTGGCAGAAGGGTTAAGCGGCAAGAGGACATAGAAGGTTGAGCCTTTGCCTTCGATGCTCTCAGCCCAGACACGCCCATCGTGACGCGTCACAATTTCGCGTACTAAATAAAGACCAACACCTAGTCCACCAATTGAGCGGTCCGTACTACTGACGCGATAGAAGCGTTCAAAAATGGAGTTCAGTTCGCTCTGTGGAATGCCAACACCAGAATCTTTAACCCATAATAGTGCTTCATCTGGCTGAGTTGAGGTCCAGCGTAGACCAACCTCAATTGTGCTTCCCTTTGGACTATATTTGATGGCGTTGTTCATCAAATTGTTCATAACCTGTATCATTCTTTGCTCATCGAAGCACCCTCTAAGCGTCTCATGAGCCTGTAATCCTTCTATGACCAGTGAAATAGTATGGTGTTTGCTCGTCATAGATTGACTTTCTACCACACGTTTCAGTACGTTCACAAGATCGTTTGAGACGAATTGTAGTTCCAACTGCATATTTTCAAGACGTGAGATGTCAAGCATACCATCAATCAAATAGGTGAGTTGCCGACTCTGCCCTATAACCTCTTCAATCGCATGGTGACTACGAGGGCTGTCTAGACTTTTTCCAGACTGGATATGCATATGCAAAATTTCAGCTAGACCCTGGATACTGGTAATAGGAGTACGTAATTCGTGACTGGCAAGGGAGAGAAATTCGTTCTTTTGCTGCTCCATATTTTTGCGCAAAGTAACGTCTTGAAAGACACTAACAGCACCCATAAGCTCTTGCTCATTGTTGTAGAGTGGAGCACTGGAAGTCATGAGAACGATGCTACTGTTATCAGATCGCGTGATAACTGTTTCTCGACCTGTAATTGTTTCACCATGTAACGCATGGAGCAAAAGAAAATCCTTTGGAGAAAGATTTTGCCCTTCCAGTTCTTTTACCGATTGTGCTAGAGGGTTGCGGTCATGCAGGGCATTCCACTGCTGTTCTGGAGAAACCTGTAAAAGATGCTCCGCGGCACAGTTCATATAACTGAGACTTCCATCCGCCTCCACTAATGTAATACCTTCAGGAAGCTGGTCGAGAATTGTATGTAAACGCTTCTGTTCACGTTCCACCTTCTGACGTGCTAACACGTATGGCGTTACATCGTTTTCTGCAAGAAGGAGTTGCACCAGTTCTCCGACATCATCATATACAGGTTCAAGCGTCCAACTCCAATACGTGGTAGCATCTCCCCCAATGCGGGTAACGCCTCGCTCCTCCGTTTGATGAGGAACGCCTTCGCTCTTTACCTTTTGGAAAACATCTAATAAATATTGAACCTCTGTATCAGGAACCCATGCTGGTATCCATTCAATGAGAGGATGCCCAATAGCGCGTCCTTGTTGCCACGTGGCCTCAAGGAAACTTTCAAAGCGCGGGTTGGTGGTAAGCAAACGAAAATCCTGAACATCAAACAACGCCACACCGATAGGCATATGTTTAAAGATAGCAGATGAATAGGCATAGGAATCCGTTCCGTTCTGGCTTTTCATCACGGTTTCTCTCTCTGCTGCTATAAAGATACTAAGAAAGGTGTACTCTCTTTCCCCTGAAAACTATACGCTATACGTAAAGAAAAGGCAATACTATATCAAAGAGTTATTTATCGTGCTTTCTCGCTATGACCTTGACATACACAATGTGTTAACCTATCATAGGGGATAAGTATTAACATTCCTTTAACTAACATTTAGCACTAAAATAATATATGCACGACCACTTAATGCTGTTTAACAAAGTGGTACGGATATCTGTAGGGACCAATTTATCACGTCCTTCTGGGCAATCGACCGCCGAGGAGGACGTGATAAGTCGGTCCCTACAACCAACGTATCCGCAGTATTTAATCAAAAGACATTAAGGGAACGTGTGGGAGATAACCGTATGTCAAAGCAGTATGTTGGACATTTACCTAGCCATGATCCACTCTATCACTACTTGCGCTATGATATATTGCCACAGATAGGGCTAACGAATCATCCGGCACGCTTTCGTGTGTTTCGGATGGGTGGAAGCAACGAAGTATACATGTACGAAGAGAAGTACAGCAACGCACAGGTCATAGGCAAGTTCTTTGCGAGAAACACATATAGTGGATTCCATATGCCAGAAAAAGATCAGCGCATGGAGCAGGAATTTCACAACCTGCATATGATGCGCGGCTATGGGCTGGTTGGCTATCCGCATGATGTTGTACGCCCTCTTGGACGTAATGGCTGGTTGAATAGCTTGTTGGTTGAAGAGTATCGCGGTGGTCAGTCGCTCAGCAGTGTCATCACGAATGCGATTGTCTTGCGTCAGCCAGAAAGACTCTATAGCAAACTTACGGCACTGGCATATTTCCTCGCTACATTTCATAATCGGACCGCGAATGGCTATGGTGTGAACTTTCACGAGGATTGTTCTTACCTGGACCGCCTCGTACGCAAGCTTTCTAAGAAACAGGCAATCAGTTGGGATGAGGTCAACGAGTTTTCCTGGCTGCGAGACCGATGGCGCGAACAATCACGTATGTGGGAAGACCAGCAAGTGCTTGTGCATGGCGACGCCACACCATCGAATTTCCTGTTTGGCGAGGGATTGAGTGTCGTAGGGATAGACCTGGAACGAATGAAGCGAGCTGATCGTGTCTTTGATCTTGGACGAATCGCGGGCGAACTTCAGCATTTCTTCTTGCAAATCACGGGCAACAAATATGCTGCGGAACCTTTTATCGGTCACTTCCTCTGGGAATATGCCTGCCACTTTCCCGACCGTTACAGTGCCTTTGCCTCTATCAGTAGACGGTTGCCTTTTCAAATGGGGCTAACCCTGCTTCGCATCGCCCGTAACTCCTGGATCGACAACGACTATCGGCGTCGGCTCATCGAGGAAGCGAAAATCACATTGAGGACTTTTTAATGGATATTCGTGCAATCCTCTTTGATGTAAACGGTACGCTGATTGATATTGAAACAGATGAAGGCTTAGAGGAAATTTACCGAGGTATCGCCCACTTTCTGATGTATGAGGGTATTACTCTTCATCGCTGGGAGGTACGCGACCTGTACTTTCAGATTATGCAGAAACAACGTGAGGCGAGTACCGAAAAATTCGTCGAGTGGGATGCTGTCTCGGTATGGCGTGAGTTTTTGCAGAAAACCGGAAGTGACTACACGCGCGCATTACCGCCCGAAAAACTGGCACAACTGCCTCTCTTTCTGGCAGAGCTGCATCGTGGCATTGCCCGTAAAAAGCTCCGTCTCTTCCCACAAGTACAAGAGACGCTCGACCAGTTGCGTTCGCGCTATCGTCTAGCGATTGTATCGGATGCTCAAAGCGCATATGCTGTACCCGAATTGCGTGCGGTAGGCATAGTCAACTACTTCAACCCAATCATCGTCTCTGGTGACTATGGGTATCGCAAACCCGACCCGCGCCTCTTCCAAAGGGCTCTTGCCGTATTAGAAGTACGACCAGAGCAAGCACTCTATCTTGGCAATGACCTCTATCATGATATCCAGGGTGCACAGCAGGTAGGGATGAAGGCTATTCTGGTCTCGTACAACGGGACGACCATCTCTTCTGAAACAGTCACGCCAGATTATGTCATCTACACCTTCGTAGAACTGATACAGGCAGTCAACTATTTTGGAAAGCTTGAGTAGGTATTACCACATTTCGGTGTAACCTACCAATATATGAGAGACCTTTCTACTTGATCTGAACACCAATCCGTTCCAAGAGACGGCGACTCAACGCCGCTCGGTATTTGATAGGTTTCTTCTCTGGGCCATGAGAGTCTGAACCTGAACTAGTCAGCAGGTGGTGCTTCTTGGCGTAGTCCAGATACATAATAATCTGTTCTGACGTGTGGGCAGGATAATAAACCTCGAAACCATCAATGGGAACCTGCCCTCGAAGTTCATCAAGCACATTGACATCATAACGAGTATACCCGTTTCCTCGTCCAGGATGGGCGATAAGACAGACCGCTCCACTACGATGAGTTGCGTCAACGACCGATGCAATGTCATTGGTAGCCCAAAAGAACCCTGCATCCGTGATCAATGTTCCGGCATCTGGTTCTCTGGTTCCGTAGCCCCGTCTTTCTAAGAGGGCAACCAGTTCATGGGGTTGCTGTGCACTCGGTTTTGCCAGTAGAACATCCAGTTCGTCTTGAGTAAAAGATATACCATTCTTTCGGAGGTTTTCGCAGACCTCCCTCGTATTTTCGCACTGACGGCGCATAATATCTTGCGTCAAGCCTTGCAGCTCGTTCTTTTCTGAATCAAGCCCATAGCAGAGCACATCTGTCAACTCACCTCTCCACGACGTGCTCATTTCCACCGCGGTCAAGAGGGGAAGCTGTTTCTTTGCCGCAAGCTGTTGCAGAGTCGCAGCAGTATCCACACGATCATGGTCAGTAATGGCAACGAGGCCAAACTGTTCACTCACCAAGTAGTCAATCAACTGTTCAGGCGTCCAGGTGCCGTCACTATAAGTCGTATGCATTTGCAAGTCGATAGAAGCGTCTGGCGCAAGGACAAGATGAGTTGTCAATGATTTCAAGAGTTGCTCCTTTTGTACTCACCGTGCGATAGCAAACAGTCCTACTGTGCCGACGATATACACAATAAGCACGACGAATGAGTCGATACCCATATTCAGGATTTGGCGATGGGGGCGAAAGATGAGACCATAGATATAGACGGCTGTGAGCAGAATACCAAGACTGGCAAGATAGACATCGCTGTTCTTCGCCTGTGGCAAAGCCGATTGCCCAGAAAGCAGTGTTGCGAGCAAAAAGAGGACTGGAAGAAAGGCATTACCACCGAAGATGTCGCTAAAGGCAAGCGAGTAATCACCTAATTTCACCGATGCTAGCCCTGTCGATAGCTCAGGCAATGAGGTCGTGGCAGCCAGAACAGTTGCTCCAAAGATAACACCATTTAACCCTGTATGAGTTGCAATAGCATTGCCGCTTTCCTCTAAAACGACACCTGCCAGGAGCGTCACAAGTGAAGCAAAAACAAACACGAGCACAACACGTGGCGTACTCATTTTATCTGTCTTACTCTGACTATCTTTCTTTTTATCAGGGCGAACCGTGTCGGGCGCATATCCCTTTTCTTGCCAGGGAAGATCAGTTCGCGCCTTGCCCACGAGCCATACACCTACAAGCCATGTGAGCAAAATCAATACATCCCCTGGTGCCAGTCGTGCGAAAATCAATGAACTCGGAAGTTGCGTACCCATAATGGCAATAACCAGCACGGCAACTACCAGCACACCCTCTAGCACAAGTTGTAATGAGGCCGAACGATAGCTCAGTGCAGCTTTTCCACGTAGCCCGAACACGTCCAAAACCACAAGCACAACTGTTTGAATACCGATACCACCCAGGATATTGCCGATGGCGATACCGAGATTATGCGTGATGCCTGCCGTTGCCGTAATCGCAATCTCTGGCAGATTTGTCGCAATGGCAAGAAAGAGCAAACCGCCAAGTGCCTCGCCAAGCCCTAGACGAGAAGAGAGCACATCTGTAGTATTGGAAAGCTGAATACCAGCAATCCATACCGCAACGGCACCACCAATAAAAATAAGAATAAGGGCAAAAAGAGGAAATGATTGAAACATACATCATCCTGCACGTGAAAGAACATCTTAGAGTTCTTTCATTATAGCATTTACTGTCACGGCTTCTCTCTATCAAACGTGTCTCTTTTAGACACGTTACAAACGAGTAATAGAGGAGAAAGACATATCATGACCACATCCAACACATCCACAAAGCCGACCATTGGCTTTCTTGGTTTGGGACATATGGGCAGTTTGATGGTAGAGCGTTTGATGGAGCATGGCTATACACTCAGCGTCTATGACCGCACGAAAGAGAAGACACAAGAGGTCGCGCAGAAGGGCGCAACCTCCGTCGATACACCACGCGATCTCGGCAAGTCGGCAGATGTCATTATTTCTATGGTGACAGACAATGCCGCGCTTGACGCCGTGATGTATGGTGACGATGGTGTGCTGGCTGGCGTGCAGCCACAGCATACAATCCTCGTTGATATGAGTACTGTTTCACCTGAAACATCGCGTCATCTGTTTCAAGCGGCAAAAGAACATGGTGTTGAGATGCTCGACGCGGCAGTGTCGGGCAGTACACCACAGGTGCAAGAGGGAAGCCTTGTCTACTTTGTCGGCGGTGATGAGGCCACGTATCAGCAATGTAAGCCAATTCTTGAGGCGTTGAGCAAAAACACTTTCTATATGGGTGAAAGTGGTAAGGGCACGACGATGAAGATGGTCGTGAATACCATGCTCGGCCTTGAGTTACAAGCTCTCGCAGAGGCTATTGCGCTGGGCGAAAAAGCAGGACTGGACCGGAAACAGTTGCTTGATGTGTTAGGACAAACAACAGTTATCGCACCTGCTCATAAAGCGAAACTTGCCAACGCGGAACGCAAAGAATATCCTGTAAATTTCGCGCTTGCAACTATGCGCAAAGACTTCAGCCTCATCATGCGTCTTGCCGCCGAACTTTCTGTCGCCATGCCTGCTACCGCCGCAGCCGAGCAGATGTATGCTGCCGCGCTCGCACAGGGACACGACGAGGACTTCTCAGTCATGATACAATTCATGGAAGAAATGTCTGGAGTCAAATAATAGGTTGTACATACACGGCAAATGCGTGGCATTTGCCGTGTATGTACAACCTATTATTTGACATATAAGGAGCGTGTGAAGCGTCTCATCAATTCTATGAACGAAATCAATCGCCAAGAGGGTGTAATAGAATTAGACCCCTACAATTGACGCGTCAGCGTTATTTTATCAATATGCATCATTGGTTCCTACAGAAATCCATACCATTTAGTTAAACCACATTATTCACCATGACTACTTCGATACGTCTCAAATGAGGGATACACGCGTATATGCTTGTTCTCGACTATAACCTCTTGAAAAGAGAGAGACTTATCAGCTAATGTCAAAGGGGTATCCTTCATCAGCTTATTATGTAGTGCTTGAATAGGATTTGTATCATTTGCACCAAACGGCTTTCCATGCGTGAGACGTAGCACTTGTGACCACGTTCCCCATGCGGCACGCGCATCGAACGGCGGACCATCAAAGAAGTGAGCGAGGTGGCGTCCTAAAACGAAGATAGAAACGTTTTGCGCTTTGAGTCGCTTGACCTGCGTCGAGTCAAGACGACTCAGGAGCGCATTCGCGCCGTTACGCTTCACCCATTCGTTAGAGGCAATCACTTGCTTACTCGCGCCATAAAAGTAGTTCCGTTGCCGGATGCGCTCTTGTGGTGAGTAGGCGAAGGGGTCTTGTGACTTGAGTTCAAACAGGGCCAAAGCTCCCATTTTGCGATCAAAAATGAGTGCATCCACATCGGTTGTAAGGGTTCCCTTTATACCTCGCAATTCTACGTGTCCAGAGCTTTTGACAAAGCGTTTATCGCCAAACAAGGTATACATATCCTGGCGAAAAACCTCTTCACGTAGTTGTGAAGCCGTGTGATACTCGGAGGAGTATTTCCGCTTCAACTCACGAGTAAGAAAAAAGAGTGGATACGTAAGCAAGCCTTCAAGGGATATAGCACGATGCTGCTCGTCGAGACGTATAAGTGGAGGTGCTGGTACCTCTGTTGTCGAAGCGTGGTACGAAACATTCTCAGCATCAAGTGTATATGCATCCAACGCGAGACGTACTGTTGCACTATCCAAAACAAGCGTTGCTGCAAGTGTTTCTATAAGCAATGTATCATTGTGCTGTAGGGACCGATGTATCGCGTCCTCTGAGCAATCAGCCGCCGACAAGGACGCGATACATCGGTCCCTACAGATATCTACGTGTTTTAGAGCAAGACCAATCAGCATGCCAAGCACATCTCGATAGACCGCAAATGTACAGCCACCAATGTGCGTAGAAGCAGGATACGTAGTAGAGGCGGTCATGCTCTTCACGTGTAATGTACCTAAACGATAATAGTAATCGTCGATTGTACGCGTCGTCTTGTATAGAGGAAATACTTGCCCGTTCGATGCAAAGGCAGCAAGTTGTTGCTGAATGTGTGCTTTTTCAGCGTAAAGCATATCCCACTCAGTGGCATATGTCTGCTTGAGAAGGTTTGTCCACTCTATAAGGTCCTCATGCTCACGCCACTCAGTGGGCATCTTTTTGCTAGCAATCCAGACATTGTAGTCGGCATCATTGCTCTGCTGCATACGCATGAAACCGCTATCGCAATACTCAAGTATACGCTCTGCCTCAGCAAGACGGTTGCATGCTTGTATAGTTGAGCTAGCCCATATATCAAGCGTATCAGTTGGCGTATCTACGCTGACATTCTCTGTCAAGAAGCACAAAGAAAGTGCTTTCTGCAAACCTAGTGTGATGGGAGATACATGATAAGCGGTGTTATTCTGCTGAGTTTCAAGATAGTGACGGTTGCTTGTGTGGACAAGGGCAAGCAAGCTCTGGTATCTATTTTGGGGAAATGTCTGTTGTAGCGATGCATAATGTTCTTTGAGCAGTTGACGTAACTGCTCTTGTTTAGAAGAGAAATGCATGATCTTCGCTCCTATGTACATAGAGGAAATGGGAACAGTCAGATGCAGCCGACGACAAACAGAATTGTCTATCGGTTGTTTAAGCAAAACAGGTATTTACTGATTGTGTTCCCTAGCACACTGGCGAAGACATATCGAATTGTACCTCCCAAACAAACTACTAAGACTATATCATATTAATCTATCGTAGGGACTCCGTTTACGGCGTCCGTGTGCGATTTATCGCCTACTTTAACAAGAAGAGATGTCATATACGTCTCGCGCAATGAATTGCGCCTCGGACGCCGTAAACATGGTCCCTACAACCTTATCTTGTAAATACAAATTATTCCCCAATCTCCTCCCCACGCAAGAATGCATTAACGGCGGCGTTGAATTTTTGTGGTTGGTCGAACATGGCGACGTGGGCGGCGTGTTTGAGCATCAAGAGGCGAGCATTGGGAAGTTCTTCGCGCAACATATGCCCAAGTGATGGTGGAACGAGGGTGTCGTTCTCGCCCCATACGAGCAGAACGGGTGCCGTGATGCTTTGAATCTCTTCACTGATGTCGAGTGCTATGAGGTCTCGTGTCGCCTTTAACAATGTGATGGGACCAGCACGTAAGCTATCATACGCTAGAATAGGAAAGAAGCGCGGCGTGAGATAGCGTACCGCTTCCAACAGAGGGAGCGTATAGCCCAAAACGCGGCGAGTGCGTGCTTTGAAGGCGGGATCAACCAGTACGAGCCGTAAGACGACATCGGGGCGGTGGGCCGCAATCCACATGCAAATATAGCCACCCATTGAGTGCCCGATGAGGTGCGTTTGCTCCAAGCCTATCGCATCCATCCACGATAGCAACCAGTCTCCCGCTTGCTTTAGCGCAAAACGCCCGTATCTACGTCTTGACGCGCCAAACCCCGGCAGATCGACAAGATAGACTCTATAGCGTTGCGCAAGTTCTGGTACGTTCCTTCTCCACCACAGGGTAGAACCGGATAATCCATGCACAAGCACAACAGGTTCACCCTCGCCTACCGTCTGATAACGCACACGATACTGACCTACCTGTACGGTATGAAGAGATGTCTTGACCATGAAGTATCCTTTGTTCGAGATGAGTGAGTATAATCAGGTGCTTACAGAATATCACGCTAGCCTCTGTTAGAAGGATACACCTCCTACGCTTTAGGCATGTCACCTCCTCTTTCCCGCGTGCGTACTAGCATATATACCCTTCGGTTTTGTCAATATTTCGTGAAATCAGATGTTGCGATTTAACAAAATATGGCAGGGGCGTCGAATGTAGGGGTCTAATTCTATTACACCC
>CAXUHF010000094.1:0-4585 GCA_964250765.1 uncultured Ktedonobacteraceae bacterium
ATGCAAATTCTTTCGCGTCGCTCGAAGAACAACCCTGTGTTACTCGGCCCCGCAGGTGTCGGGAAAACAGCGATTGCCGAGGGGCTGGCACAGCGTATCCTCGATGGCAAGGTTCCCGATACGCTCTCCAATAGACGTGTTGTCGCGCTCGATGTTGCGATGCTCACAGTAGGCACCAAGTTTCGCGGCGATTATGAAGAGCGTCTGAAAAAGATTATGCAAGAGATTATCACAGACAAGGGCATTATCATCGTCATTGATGAACTGCATACATTGATGAGTAGCGGTGTCGCGGAAGGCTCGATAGATGCAGCAAATCTCTTCAAGCCTATGCTAGCGCGTGGAGAGTTTCAGTGTATCGGAGCCACGACCTACGACGAGTATCGGAAGACGGTAGAGGGCGATCCAGCGTTAGAACGCCGCTTCCAGCCAATACAGGTACGCGAGACGAACGCACAAGAAACAAGCGATATTCTACGGGGCTTACGTTCGCGCTATGAGGCGTTTCATCATGTCACGATCAGCGACGAAGCACTGATGGCGGCGGTACGGCTGTCTTCACGCTACATCCAGGGCCGCTATCAGCCCGATAAGTCTCTTGATCTGATAGATGAGGCGGCGGCACGTATTGGTGTACAGCGTACTGTGGTACCGGAGGACATTCGGCGCATGCGTGACGAAATTGTTATAGTGCAGCGTGACAAAGAGCATGAGATTCGTCAGCATAATTTCGCGCTTGCCTCACTGCATCGTGGACGCGAATTGCGCCTACGCCAGGATTTACGTACATTAGAATCTACATGGCAGAGCCAGCAGCAAGAACACATGCCAGTGGTAGGAGAGCAGCAGATCGCAGAGATCGTCGCCAAGTGGACAGGTATTCCTGTAACACAGATTGCATCAGTAGAGGCACAACGCTTACTCATGCTGGAAGAAGAGTTGCATACGCGCGTTATTGGACAACATGAGGCAGTACAGGCAGTCGCAAAAGCGATACGACGTTCACGCACGAATCTACGGAATAGCCAGCGTCCAATTGGTTCGTTTCTCTTTGTTGGTCCAACGGGAGTCGGCAAGACCGAGTTAGCGCGTGCGTTGGCAGGAACGCTTTTTGGCGATGAGGATGCGTTAGTCAAGCTTGACATGTCCGAGTTCATGGAAAACCATACGGTTTCGCGCCTCATCGGTGCGCCTCCTGGCTATGTTGGATATGATAGTGCGGGTCAGTTGACCGAGGCTGTCCGTCGTCGCCCGTATAGTGTTGTCTTGCTCGACGAAATTGAAAAGGCACATCCCAAAGTCTTTGATCTGCTCTTACAGATTCTCGATGATGGTTGCCTGACCGATACACACGGGCAAACGGTAGATTTCCGCAACACTCTTGTGATCATGACCTCCAACGTGGGGACAGCATATGTCAAAGCTAACGAAATGGCCTTTACTCCGCGTCGCCGCAATAGAGAAGAGGAGGCAAGCATAGCTCACGAGAGGATGCGTGATGCCGTTACACCTGCGCTAAAAGAGATGTTTAAGCCTGAATTGCTCAACCGTATCGACGAGATTGTGCTTTTTCATGCGTTAGAGCAGACCCACCTACATGAGATTGTCGATATCATGATCGCGCAAACGCAAAAACGTCTCTTGGAACAAGCCATCACAATGGAGGTGAGTACAGAGGCCCGTAACCTGTTGGTAAAACACGGCTATGATCCTGTATATGGAGCACGTCCGCTAAGACGTACCGTGCAGCGTATGCTAGAGGATATGCTAGCGGAGGCGATTTTGCAGGGGACGTGCGTGCAAAATGATGCGATTGTTGTTGATGTTGTTGATGACCAACTGAGTCTGAGCCGGACGACACTCATGATAGCAGAGATGGCAACAACGACGAGTAAATACGAAGCGGCATAAGAATAAAGCATGTAATAAGGACCATGTTAATGTGCATGAGCACATTAACATGGTCCTTATTACATGCTTTATTTGAACACAGGATACGAAATTTGCCGTATAATGAACCCGTATAGGACAGTTCACACGTGTAAAATGTGACACAACTAAGAGACTCGTCTTGTACTGAATAGTGGCAATGAGAAAGGATTTCTATAATGGAACTTGGATTAGTTGGCCTGGGTCGCATGGGTGCGAACATGGCAAAACGCTTATTGAACAATGGTCATACCGTAATTGGCTCTGCACGTCGTGATAGCACCGTGCAGGGTGCCTTGAAAGAAGGCGCAATTACAAGCGGCACAACCTCACTTGAGGAACTTGTAAAGCAGCTTAAACAGCCGCGTGCAATCTGGTTGATGGTCCCTGCCGCCTCTGTTGATGCAACGCTTGAAGTGCTTATTCCACTGCTTGCAAAGGATGATGTGATTATCGACGGTGGTAACTCCTACTACCATGACGATATCCGTCGAGCTAAGACACTCAAAGAGTTTGGCATTCATTATCTTGATGTTGGCACGAGTGGTGGTGTATGGGGGCTAGAGCGCGGTTATTGTCAGATGATTGGCGGTGAAGACGACATCGTGAAGCGTCTCGATCCCATTTTCTCAACCCTTGCCCCTGGTGTTGGTGCTGTGGAACGCACTCCTGGACGTGAGAAGATTCAGGGAAGCACGGCAGAGCAGGGTTATTTACACTGTGGACCAACAGGCGCAGGTCATTTTGTAAAGATGGTTCACAATGGTATTGAATATGGCATCATGGCAGCTTATGCTGAAGGTCTCAATATCCTGCACTATGCGAATATTGGGAAGGATCAGCAAACAATTGACGCGGAGACAGCACCTATCAGTAGCCCTGAATACTACCAGTACGACATGAATTTGCCTGAGATTACTGAACTCTGGCGTCGTGGTAGTGTTATTGGATCATGGTTGCTCGACCTCACGGCGACTGCGTTCCTACAAAGTCCTCAACTCGAAGGCTTTAAGGGTCGTGTTGCTGACTCTGGCGAAGGGCGCTGGACGATTGCAGCAGCTATCGACGAAGCCGTACCAGCGCACGTACTGACGGCTGCCCTCTACGAACGCTTTAGCTCACGTGGTCAGGCTGATTTCGGCAATAGAATCATGTCGGCTATGCGCTTCCAATTTGGCGGACACGTCGAAACCGAGGAGACGCATAAAATCGACCAATCGCCAGAAACTGGTGCTGGCGCGATCTAAATTTTTTGATGAAAGAAAACATGGTGGCGCATGACATGCGCCACCATGTTTTCTTTCATTAGGCTTGCTTAAAACACGTGGATATGCTATAAAAGAGACACTATAAAAACTTCATGAGACACTATAAACATACGTTGCCTCATTCCCAGTACGCGAGAAAACATACATATGAAGCCTACATCTTTTTGGAATACTCTTGTACAACCTATTATTGGACTGGCACCAATGGATGGTGTCACAGACGCACCATGTCGCACGATACATGGTCTCTATGGACGACCTGATATTGTTCTCACCGAGTTTACCAACGTTGAGGGACTTTGGCGTGGAAGTGATCGTATCTTCCGCGATTTTCTGTATACATCAGCGGAACGTCCTGTGGTGGCGCAAATCTTTGGCTGCAAACCTGACTACTTTTATAAGGCGGCACATGTCGTGTGTGAACTTGGCTTTGATGGCGTTGACATCAATATGGGTTGCCCTGCAAGTGCTGTTGCCAACAAGGGCGGTGGTGCGGCACTCATTCGTGTACCAGACGTAGCGAAAGCGATTATTCGCGCGACGCAACAAGGTGTACGCGATTGGGCAAATGGGCAAACACTTGAAGACCTGGATATGGAGCCATCGCGCATTGAGCGTATTCGACAAATGAATGAGGATCGTGTACGCATTTGGGGCGATACGGCAAGAATCGAACGGCGTTTGTTGCCGGTCTCGGTGAAGACACGGTTGGGCTATGACACCGTTATTATTACTGATTGGGTGCAGGACCTGCTTGAATTAGAGCCTGCAAACATCTCTATTCATGGGCGTACTCTTGTACAACACTATAAAGGTGAGGCAGATTGGGACGCCATCGCTGCTGCCGCAGAAATTGTGCGCAAAACAGATACGCTTATCCTGGGCAACGGCGATATTCATACACTCTATCAAGCGGCACAGCGTATTCGCACGTCTGGTGTGAATGGTGTGCTGATCGGACGCGCAAGCTATGGAAATCCCTGGCTCTTTCAAAAAAGAGAGACGCTTAAGCAACTCTTGAACGCTGGTGTCAACCCATCTCCTGAAGACTTGCCGGATGTCTTGCCGACACGTGAAGAGCGTCTTTATATGGCCCTTGAACACGCGCGCGTTCATGCGAAGCTTAAAGGAGAAGACCATTTCGTCGAGCTACGGAAGCATATGGGCTGGTATCTTGGTCACTTTCCAGGAGCAAAGCGCGTCCGCAACGAACTTGTGCATATCAACAGCCTTGCCGATGTCGAGCGTATCATCCAAAACGCACTCGATCATCCAGAGAGCTACAATGAGGATGTGCCAGCACTTCCCATAGAGGAACCGCGCGACCCCGAATTAGATTTGGCTTGTGCAGTATAATACATTACTTCGTAGGGACTCCGTTTAAGGCG
>CAXUHF010000094.1:4595-21122 GCA_964250765.1 uncultured Ktedonobacteraceae bacterium
GAACTTACTACAATATATGCAGCCGCCCCCCCTTAAACGGAGTCCCTACGACGATATTAATTCTAGGAGGTGTCATGGATCGCGCTCAACAGTTCATACAGCTCTATAATCAGCTTTCACGATATTTGCGAGAGCATAGCAACTCTGACACCAATCTACCCTTTTATCAACTCATTAGAACAGCCGCTACGACACATAGTACAGTGAGACGTTATCTGACTGACCTCAAAGAATATGGCGACTTACGGAACGCTATTGTGCATAACCAGACGTATCCACAACAAGTTATCGCTGAACCTACACAAGAGACGATAGCACAATTCACCCATATTGTTCAGAGTATTACCGCTCCTAAAAGGCTGATTCCGATATTTCAAAAAAACATTCATCTCTTCTCTGCACAGGCTTTACTTGTAGAAGCTATTGACTACACGAAATTCAAAGAGTTTTCACAGGTTGTTGTGCAAAGTAAAGATGGATTATCATTACTAAGCCTGGAAAGTATCACGCTGTGGTTTGCAGAGCAACTCAAGGCAGAGATGAGTATAGCAAAGGTGATAATTGCCGATGCATTAATTCACGAACCTCCTGATAATGTACTCTTTATGGCTCGTAATGCTCTTGTCGATGATGCACGAGAGGCATTTTCCACGACGCTTGCCCGTCCACATCCACGTTTGCTAGCCATCATTATCACCAATACGGGTAAGCGCACAGAACAACCTCTCGGCATTATCACACCTTGGGACCTCTTACAAGATGCAAGTACTTCCTAGTAATCTTCCACTTTTAAAGGAGAACGCCTCCTGACACCTCTATTTTCTGCCCATTAATCCAACGTGTATCGTCGGAGAGCAACGCTGCGACGACACCGCCAATATCCTCTGCTTGACCAACACGACCAAGTGCCGTCTGTGAAGCAATTTGACGGTTGACAGCTTCGTTATCACGAACCATACCACCTCCAAAGTCTGTTGCTATGGCACCTGGAGCAACTGTATTGACGGAAATGCCTCGCGGTCCAAGCTCGACTGCCATGTAACGAGTGAGTACCTCAATTGCACCTTTGGCTGCACCATAGGCACTATAGCCTGGGCCGGAGAAGCGTGCGAGTCCCGATGAAAGGTTGATGATTCGTCCACCATCGACAATCAAGGGAAGCAGAGTTTGCGTGAGGAAGAAGGCGGCTTTGAAATGGACATTGACCATTTGGTCAAACTGCTCTTCGGTCGTCTCGGCAAATGGCGCATAAATCCCAAAGCCAGCATTGTTGACGAGGAAGTCAAAATTATCCCTGTTCCACGTCTGTTTGAGCGTCTCCTTTACTGCTTCTGCAAAGGCAGCAAAGGACTTCGTATTAGACACATCGAGTTGCAATGCAACGGCTTTGCGACCACTTTTTTCGATCAACGCCACTACCTCTTCGGCTTCCTCTTTTTTGCTGTTGTAGGTCAGAAGAACATCCTGCCCTTGTGCGGCGATATTTGTCGCCATAGCTTTCCCAAGCCCACGGCTTCCACCTGTGATAATTGCTACTTTCATGAACATTCCTTTCAAGAATATGTCTTATTTTTTTGCCAGATCAGCAGTGATCTTACCTATATCTTAGATAATCACTCTTGCTGTCTCGCTTCATGCTATCAAGTTAGCTAGTACGTTCATAGTAATAGAGCATCTGCTCACTCAAGTCACTGCCTGAAGCGTAAAGTAGGTTGTGTATCACCTAACATAGAAGTAGCATACGCTACCTAGAGTGCTCTAGGTCAAGAGCTTGTCACATCTTTTTTGGAAATGGATAAGAACTTCCTTAGGAAATCATGCTGTTACTTTCGCAGTGATGTTCTTATGTCAATAAGCCTATTGATATGTATCTATGTACCGATGATAGTATCTTGTGGAGGTTGTTGATGAAGTAGTACTGACATTCTTGGAAAGGAGGATAGAAGAGACTCCTCATGTCTCTTTGACGTAAGAAACGCTTGTCTAGCTGCTAAGACCCGCTACACAAGCACTAGAAAAAACTTTGGAGGCAAACTTTATGACAATTCGTCATATCCATCCCCTACGACTACTCACAATTCCGCTTCTTATGGTAGTCCTGACATTCATCACAAGCACTGCTGCATTCGCAGACTCTAGTCCTGGCTCAACAGTTGTTAATGGTGCTGGCAGCGTAACAGAGGCAATAACTACTCCAACTATCCCTCCAGTCACATTGAACGGTACAGATCAGACTGTGGACTATACCCTGCCAACTACCGTTGTTGATGCAACAGGGACTGGCAATGGTTGGAACTTAACGATTACCTCTACAACCTTTACCACGGGTGGTGGTAGTCCGCATACCCTGGCAACAAATGCGTCAAGAATCGAGTCTGTTGCGGCTTCATGCGCAGCGTCAACGACGTGTACTGATCCAAGTAACTCCGTCAGCTATCCACTTGCATTGCCAGCAGGAGCATCTGCTCCAAGTGCTGTGAAGTTTTTTAATGCTGATGTAAACACTGGCATGGGCAGATTTACCGTTACACCAACAATCTCTATCGCAATTCCCGCAAATACCTACGCATCATCAGGTTATAGTAGCACAATCACTGTTGCGATAGTAAGCGGACCATAATCGTCCTTTCTCTTAATGTCCGAATGAACATACGGAGGGCAACAACGAAGTTTCCTTCCCTGTATCCTCAAAGAGTTATTGTTTGCTTACCTTTTGTCAGGAGGATGTAGCGGATGTTTTTTTCTTTGCACGCTCGAACTCTCACGCGCATACCACTACTTGCTCTTCTCATTACTCTAGCACTCGTTTATACAATGACATTTGAAATACATACCACTCATGCAGACGGCGGAGGGACCAGTTTTAGTGTCCAGCCATTGCGCTATGATCCGTCGAACATAGCTACAAGGTCGTATTTCATTCTTAATGGCAAGCCAGATACGACCGTACAGAATGGCATCCGCATCAAGAATACTGGTTCCGCAACGGGAACAGTTACACTCTATTCAGTAGATGCGACGACAGGTCAGAACAGTGGTCTTGTTTATAATGCACAAGATATACCAAGTCATGATGTTGGTTCCTGGTTACATCTAGCCCAGCAACAGCTTACACTTGCATCTGGGCAGAGCCAAACCGTTCTGTTTCAGGTAAACATTCCTAGAGGTACGCGTCCAGGTCAGCATATTGGTGGTATTGTGGCAAAGAGCGTTGTTCAAGCCAGTACACAAAAAAGTACCTTCCATGTAGATGTACAGAGTCTCTCGATTGTCGCCGTTCAGCTAAACGTAGCTGGTCCACAAGCAGATCGGTTGGAGATGACTGGAATACAGGCAGGTGGAGCAAATGGCTATCAGAGTCTTCTCATTCATTTGAGTAATACAGGAACATCGTTGCTTAAACCACACGGTACACTGCAAATTCTTGATGCACAGGGGAATATACGTCAAAATCTTACCGTCAAGTTAGATACCTTTTTGCCCGACACAACCATTAACTACCCCGTTTATATGCAGAATCATCCGTTGGAAGCGGGCAACTACACCATTGACCTACAACTAGCGTATGGTCATCAGCACACGCTTTACACAAAACAAGTTTTGACCGTGACACAACAGCAGGTTACACAGGTCTTCAAGTCGCAGGGTCCATTGCAGTTTGCAACAAATCTTTCTAGCTGGCAGGATGCCCTTATAGGTCTCCTCCTGGTCCTTGTTACAGGAAGTGTGCTTTTCGTAGGCTATACGCTCTGCCGCAAGGCTATTGTTTCGCTGACGAAACGGAAGTAGTGCTGCTTACAAAAATCAGAAACATGACAGGGGCAGAGCCGCTGTCACTACTATACATGATTTCACGTGGCAAGCCACGCAGTGGTGGTCAGTATAGTAGTGACAGCGGCTCTGCCCCTGTCATGGTCACTTGTAGTCCTTGACAACCTTTACTGAGCGTATTGGAACTCATAGAGACGCTTATACATCCCTTGACGATGCAATAACTCATCGTGGCTACCTTGCTCTGCGATTCGTCCTTTATGCATCACGATGATACGATCTACATTGCGGATGGTCGAGAGACGATGTGCAATGACGATAGAGGTACGGTTAAGCATGAGTTTATTCAATGCATCTTGTATGAGTATCTCCGTTTCGGTATCAACGCTAGATGTTGCTTCATCAAGAATAAGTAAGATTTCGGGATTAAAGGCGATAGCACGCGCAAAAGCTAACAGTTGTTTTTGTCCAACAGACAGACCTGCTCCGCGCTCGCGTATCTCTTCATCATACTTATGCGGCAATTGTTCAATAAAGTGAGCTGCGTTCACGTATTCAGCGGCTTGCCGTACCTGCTCATCGGTGATACTTCCTTCGTGTAAACGGATATTACTAGCGATGGTACCAGAAAAGATAAATGGGTCTTGCAACACGGCACCGACATGCTGGCGTAGGTCTTGTTGCCGCACATCGCGCACATTCACACCATCAATCAGGATTTCACCTTTTTGTATATCATAAAAGCGTGACACAAGGCTAATGAGTGATGTTTTGCCCGCACCAGTCGCGCCAACAACCGCGACACGTTCACCAGGATGTATTTTGAACGAGACACCCTTAAGGACCCATTCGCCAGGATTATAGGCAAACCATACGTCTTTAAACTCGATTTCACCGTGCACCTTGTCTAGTGAGCGTGGTTGTTCGGGGTCTTGTACGACGATGGGCTCGTCAATAATCTTGAAGATACGCTCGGAACTTGCCATCGCGGATTGTAGAATGTTGTATTTTTCGGCGAGATCACGAACAGGCAAAAAGAAACGGTCTACGTATTGTAGATATGCCACGATAGCCCCTAGCGTCAACGCACCCGCGAGAATGCGCCCACCACCATACCAGATGATGAGTCCAATGGCTACCGCACTCAAAAAGGTTGTCACAGAACTAAACAGAAAGAAGTAGAGCAAAGAGCGCACATTCTGGTCAAGATAATCAATGTTCAACTCGTCGAAACGCTCGAAGTTGCGTTGCTCACGATTGAAGAGTTGTACGATAGACATACCCCCTATGTTCTCGGCAGCGTAGGCATTGATACGCGCGAGACGTACTCGAATAGCACGGAAATTGTCACGCATGGCAACACGGAAATAGGTCGCTACCCAATAAAGCGGTGGTAGCACGACAAATGTTACTAACGCAAGCTGCCAGTTAATAATGAGCAAGGCGATAGCGACACCAATCAGAGTCAGAATGTCGCCGAGAATGGAGATCGCACCTGATGTGAACACTTCGTTGAGCGAATCGACATCGTTTGTTAAACGTGTCATTAACCGTCCAACGGGATTATGATCGAAGTAGGAGAGCGAGAGCCGTTGTAGATGGTCGAACATCTGCGAACGCATATCGAACATGATACGCTGCCCTACAATGTTTAAGAGCAGGAGATGTACATATCGTAGTATTAAGCCGACAATGAGCACCACGAGAAAGGTAAGGGCGACCCAGAGAATGCCATAGTCGCGCTCTATTGCATTCATATGCAGGTTGTTTGGAGCAACGTAATGGTCAATACCATAACCTGTCAGTGCTGGTCCAACAAGGTCCAAGAGTGAGACGACAAATAAGAGAATCAGCGCAATCACTGAGAGGCGCATGTAGGGACGCACATAAGTAAGCAGACGGCGTACAATACGGGCGTCATACGCCTTGCCGAGAATATCATCTTCCTGAAAGAACGTCGCCATGATCGGTTGTATCCTCTAATTCTTCACCAATAAGTTGTCTACGATACATCTCCGCATACAAGCCTTGCATCCGCAATAAGGAGCTATGCGTTCCCTCCTCGACGATTCGTCCCTCGTCGAGTACGACGATATGGTCGAGATTTTTCACGGTTGAGCAGCGATGAGAAATAATGATTGTCGTTCGTCCTTGCATGACGTCGCGTAGATGACGAAGAATTTCTGCTTCAGTATGCGTATCAACGCTCGACATAGCATCGTCCAGGACCAGAATTGATGGGTCCTTCGCAATAGCACGAGCAAGGGCGGCACGTTGCTTCTGCCCACCAGATAGCGTGACGCCACGTTCGCCGATCATCGTAGCAATGCCTTCTGGAAAGTCCTCCACGTCCTTTGCTAGCTGAGAGGTTTCTAGCGCGTGCTGTAGTTGCTCCTCGCTCAACGCTTCCACACCAAAGCCAATATTTTCAGTAAGCGGAACAGAAAACAAAAATGTTTCCTGTGGGACATAGCCAATTTGCCTGCGCAATACGTCCAGAGGGAGTTCACGCACATCAGTCCCATTTACGAGCACCTGCCCCTCCGTGGCATCGAATAAGCGCGGCAACAGATTGACAAGCGTTGACTTACCAGAGCCTGTGGGACCAACGATAGCAAGTGAGGAACCTGCGCTAACTTTGATGTTGATGTCATGCAAGACTTCGTGCTCACCATAAGAAAAACGCACGTGGCGAAACTCAACGTCACCATTTATATGTGTTTTTGGTGGTGTTGGTAGTATCACAGGTGACGCAATCAATGGTTCGTGATCCATGACTTCGTTGATGCGCTGCATCGACGCTGTACCTTGTTGAAAAAGGTTGACGACCCAGCCAAAAGCAATCATGGGCCAAGTGAGCTGAGCCAAATAGCCAGTGAATTGTACCAACTGCCCCAGCGTGATACGTCCGTTAATTACATCAACCCCTCCACGCCAGAGTATGACGACAGAGGCAAGACCTGCAAGAAAGAACATAGCAGGCCACAAAAGCGAGTTGTAACGAGCATAACTAATACTTCGCTGCATATACTCGCGGTTTGACTCGCGGAAGGATACTAGTTCATGATCTTCCTGCGTATAGGCTTTCACAATGCGAATGCCAGAAAAGTTTTCCTGTGCATGAGCGGATACTTCACCGAATTGGTCCTGCACGCGCTTGTAGCGGCGTTCAATCTGGCCTCCAACAATAAGGAATACAACCGTGATAAGCGGTAGAATGATGGCAGCATACAATGTCAGTTGCAGATCAATAGTGAGCATGACTCCGATTGTGGCAACAAGCGCAACTGTTGTGTTCATAAGGTTTGAGATGCCAGGACCAAGCATAGCGCGAATCATAGACAAGTCATTTGTGGCACGTGCTACCAGATCTCCTACTTTATTGTGTTGAAAATAGTCAATTTCGAGTTTCTCAAAATGTTTAAAGAGATTCCCACGTAACTCATACTCGATTTCGCGTGATGCCTTCGATGGAAAGAAACGACCATAGAACGATAGCACAGCTTGCAGTAATCCTGCTCCCACGATCAATAAGCCGTAGCGTAGTAACAGCCCAATATCTACATGATTACTCAGGCTGTCTACCGCAAGGCGAATAAGGTAGGGCAATACTAGTGCTGCCAGATTTGCCGCAATCACAAAAAAGAAACCGATTATAATGGCTATTTTGTGTTTGTTGAGATAAGGTCGTAGTGATTGTAATGCAGACATGTCTTCATTGTATTTCAAAGAGGGCACAATGGGCAAATGATGGACTAACGTAAACAGATTGTATATAGAAGGAAACAACCAAGAAGGGAAGAGGTTCGTCGTTGAAACTCATTCACACATGAAAGGATTCATGGCACCCATCTTAGAGGAAAATAGGTAACGCTATACTGGAAGGAAAAGCGAGTGAAAGAACTGAACATGGAACACTAGCGTTCCTCGAATGAGTTAAACGAGCACCTCGCTGATATCTCCAACAATTTTCTGAATCTCACGTAGGCGATGCTCTGCAAGTTCAACATTTTCTAGTGCCTGCGCAAGAATACGAGCTTCGAGTGATGGATATGTTTCGGCTATCTCTGGATCAATAGCTCCACCAATCAGTTCCAGGGCGCGACTCAACTTGTTTTCTACGGTTGCTGCTGACATGTCTGTGATACCCCTTAATACTCTAGGAACCTTGTGTCAATTGCGAAAACACGATCTATGTGAATAGTATTCCACTAGAAAAGCACGCGCTCCTTCTATCCTTCTATTGCTCATTACGTTTGTTGTCAAAGTTTTGTTACAATATAGAATATCTTTTTTTCTGAAGCAGCATTTTTTCGTCACGACTGAGCTTATCACTATCTCTATCATACACTAGATGCGCGAAAACTCCAAAACGGGGGTACCAACATTCCTACTACCTCTTCACAAAGAAATGTTTCATACCAGCGTTTCTGCCTACTATTCATTCTACTAATGCATACAAGGACAGCAATATAACGTTTAACATGACCATATATATCATCTTTGTATTCGATGAGGGAACATAAAAAATCGCTTAGAACGCGTACTGTAGTGCTTTTTTTTATTGACTTTGTGCAAAAACGCATGGTATGGTTAATGCGTACACAGAAACAAAACAATGCAGAAACAAATAATGGCTCCTAGAACATACGATATGCTACTTATATTGGTGCTTCTTGGAAGCTACTGTAGTCTTGAAAAAGATAAGGAAGGAACATAGACCATGGCAGAGTATGCATCACATCACGCATCAGTAGCAGTCAACGCACCTGTTCATCAGGTATACACACTGTTTACGCACTTCAACGACTTTCCTAAGTTCATGAGCTTTGTGAAAGAGGTAACATATCGTGACGATCAAAACAGTCACTGGGTTGCTGACGTTGTTGGTCGTCAGGAGTGGGACGCAGTAAACGAGAACTGGATTCCAGATCAGCAAATCGGCTGGCGTTCAACGAGTGGTGTCGAGAACTTTGGTAAAGTAACCTTCCAGCCAATCAACTCAGACCAGACAAAGGTTGATGTCTTCATCAACTATAACCCACCAGCCGGAGTACTTGGCGACATTGGTGAGAAACTAGGCGTTGGCAGCAACTTTGAGAAGAAACTGCAAAACGACCTTGAGCACTTTGGTCGTATGGTTGATGAAGCTCCTGCGGGCGCACTCGATCCAAACTCGTCGAACTACCTGTTCCACGGTGATAGTGCAGCCGCAAAAGGCACCACGACAAGTAGCCAGAATGAGACAATGTACAATGATGCCAACGCGAATCTAAGCACAGGTGCGACAACTGATCGCCCATTGTTGGATCGCGACATTACAGGCACAACTAATCGAGACTTAGCAGCAAACGAGACAGACATTCCAACTATTGGCGGGCAGGCTGGTCCTGCTAGCTCGGTTAGAAATGACCAAGAACTTAGGGGCTACTAAGCTCAGCTTAATCTTAGTTCTATTAAGACGTATAGTTTGGCACGGCGGTCTTCTCGCCGTGCCAAATTGTGTTTTACAACACATAGAATGTTACCCGACAAGGCTTGATACAAGTATCTATAATATATAAATACGAAACACTAAACAAACAGGAAATATGCGTGATAGATAATCAGACAAATAACGAAACACAAGAACATATGATAGAACTGACCGATATTCTCGATAAAGACATTGAGACTATCGTTGATATGCGTATGGTTGCCGAACAGAAAGTGAGTCGTCACCAACGGGCGATTGAAAAGGTAACAAATAGCATAGGACGCCCATTGGCTCTCTACTTAATTCTGCTCCTTGTACTACTCTGGGTACTGCTCAATGAGTTTTACAAAACTCTTGGCTTCCCAGCCATTGATCCACCACCATTTAGTTGGCTACAAGACACAGTGAGCGTAGGTGCCTTGCTTATGACAACAGCAATACTTATCACACAGAACCGTCAGGCGAAAATGACGGAGCAACGTCGTCACCTAGACCTGCAAATTACGCTATTGACTGAACGTAAGGTGAGCAAGCTGATCGAGTTGGTCGAGGACTTACGAAAAGATATTCCTTCTGTGAAGGATCATAAAGATGCCGAAGCACAAGCGATGAAAGAACCGGTTGATCCACATACAGCACTTACTAGCTTGAATAAAACGTTGAAAGATGCTGCGAAAGAATATCAGCTCGAAATGGATTAAAGAATCCTTAAAATTTCTTACTTCCCATATGGAATTGGAATAGAGGATTGACTTTCGAGAATCTGGATGGTAAGCTTGAAGTGTTCTCCAAAAGATGGAGTGCAATCCAGGGAAATAAAAATACTCTGGCACTTGGCTAACGCCTTGCACGGTAATCCGAAAGGAGTCACAGCATGTGGTCAATGAAAAAACCAGTTCGCTTACTTGGAGTAGTATTTCAGATTGACCAGGAGTGCCCGTAGATGCGGGCGCGCTAACCCTCTGAATGTCTGACAGTATTCGACTTGACAGTGCACTAAAAAATGTCCTTACTGGACTCTGCAACGTCTTAAAGCGACATTCGCTCCGAATTCTCAGAGCATTACAGAGGTCTCTACTGAACACTATCAATACTTTCTGATCTGAGTTGATTAGGACACGATATGTGAACAGGAGATGTAAGAAGATGAATGAAACGAGGGTCAGGTGAACACCTGACCCTCACCACATTTTTGGAAACTATACTTTCCTTCCTCTTTCACGTATGATTTCTTCTCACTTGACGCTCTTCATACACGGTGCTATGCTGAAATAACAGAGCAACGGAGCAAAAAGTTTTCTGTTGCCCCTCACTCATCGTCGTCGCTGAGAGGAACACAAACATCTATGGGTATTCTCGAAACACATATAGAACGTAACAGCCCCGAATTTCAAGAGAACACAGACTACTTTCACTTTTTATTAGAAGACCTCCACCAGCATATGCAGCAGGTACAGCAGGGAGGTGGCCCTGACGCTACCGCAAAACATCGTAAACGCAATAAGCTACTTGCACGTGAGCGCGTACAACTTCTCTGTGATCCCGACACTCCCTTTCTCGAACTCAGCCCGCTCGCCGCCTATGATATGTATGACAATGATGCTCCCTCTGCTGGCATCATTACAGGAATTGGGCTAGTCGAGGGCCAGGAATGCATGATTGTGGCGAACGATGCAACCGTCAAGGGTGGTACATACTACCCCATGACCGTCAAAAAGCATTTACGCGCCCAGGAAATTGCAGAGCAAAATCAGTTGCCTTGCATCTATCTCGTCGATTCGGGTGGTGCCTTCTTACCGCTACAAGCGGATGTGTTTCCTGACCGCGACCACTTCGGGCGCATCTTCTATAATCAGGCGCGTATGTCGAGTCAACGCATTCCACAAATTGCGGCAGTCATGGGATCATGTACGGCAGGTGGTGCTTATGTACCCGCCATGAGTGATGAAACGGTGATCGTGCAAGGAAACGGTACAATTTTCCTGGGTGGCCCTCCACTGGTAAAGGCTGCGACTGGCGAAGAGGTAAGTGCAGAAGACCTGGGTGGAGCTGATGTTCATAGCCGTATTTCTGGTGTCACCGACCATTACGCGCTCAACGACCCGCATGCACTTGCCATTTGCCGCAGCATCGTGTCACATCTCAACCGACGTAAGCACATTCCCTGGGATATTCACCAATCTGAACCGCCACGCTATGACGCCAGCGACCTCTATGGCATTGTGCCGAAAGATAACCGCAAAAGCTATAACGTTCGTGAGATTATTGCTCGTCTTGTCGATGGGAGTCGCTTTCACGAATTTAAAGAGTTATATGGAACCACACTTGTGTGTGGTTTTGCTCGCATCATGGGCTATCCAGTTGGCATCATCGCAAATAACGGCATTCTCTTTTCTGAAAGCGCACTCAAGGCGACACATTTTATCGAGCTATGCGCGCAACGACGCACTCCACTCGTTTTTCTACAGAATATCGCTGGCTTTATGGTTGGACGCCAGTACGAAAACGGTGGGATTGCAAAAGATGGCGCGAAGATGGTGATGGCAGTGGCAAATGCACCTGTGCCAAAGTTTACCGTCGTTATTGGCGGCTCGTTTGGTGCTGGCAACTATGGCATGTGTGGACGTGCCTACTCGCCGCGCCAGTTGTGGATGTGGCCCAACGCGCGCATCTCAGTTATGGGTGGGTTGCAAGCAGCAACAGTGTTAGCAACGGTCCGTAAAGACGGTTTAGCGGCACGTGGGAAAACGATGAGTACGGAGGAAGAACAGGCGTTTATGCAACCTGTCCTCGATAAATATGAGGAAGAAGGTAATCCGTACTATAGCACTGCGCGCTTGTGGGATGATGGTATTATTGACCCATGTGATACACGCAATGTGCTGGCACTTGGTATCGCTGCATCGTTGAATGCTCCCATGCCCGAAACGCCTTTTGGCGTGTTCCGTATGTAATAATACAAAGAAGGAAAGATTATGGTACAGAATACTTCCTATACCTATATCTCGGTTGAGCACAGCCATCAGGGACGCATCGCTACCGTGACACTACGCCGTCCAGAGGTGCATAATGCGTTTAACGGACAGATTATCGAAGAATTAATAGCAGCGTTCACAGAACTAGGCAGCAACGAACAATTGCATGGCGTGGTGCTTACAGGAGATGGACCGTCATTTAGTGCTGGTGCTGACCTCAACATGATGAAGTCAGCGACAGCATTTTCAGAGGAGCAAAACCTGAATGATGCACTGCACCTCGCTGATCTACTCTCCATAATCAACACGCTTCCCTGCCCCGTTGTAGGACGTATCAACGGGACAGCAATGGGAGGTGGTCTTGGCTTAGTTTCCGTCTGCGATATTGCTATTGCAGCCGAGAGTGCGCGTTTCGCATTTAGTGAGGTAAAACTTGGGATAGCACCAGCCGTGATCTCACCCTTTGTGCTACACAAAATTGGTGCGTCGAACGCTCGTGTACTCTTTGTAACGGGCGAACGTTTTAGTGCTACACGTGCACGTGAAATTGGCCTTGTCCACTCGGTAGTGCCACCTGAACATCTTGATGACGCGGTACAAAAGGCAGTGAATGAGCTATTGAGTAGCGGGCCACAAGCCCTACGTGCGTGTAAAACGTTGGCATTGACAGTTGGGCAGATGGATGCTGAAACGGCACGAAATTATACGGCTTCGACTATCGCACGGCTGCGCGTAAGTGACGAAGGGCAAGAGGGGTTGCGCTCATTTTTAGAGAAACGCAAGCCAAGTTGGGTTGTCTCCACAGAACAAGTGAAACAGTAACAAACGATGTTTAAGAAGATTTTGATTGCCAATCGTGGCGAGATTGCTGTCCGCATCATGGCAACATGCCGCGAAATGGGCATACACACCGTCGCGGTATATTCAGATGTTGACCGTAATGCTCGGCATGTACGTATGGCTGATGAGGCATATCTTATTGGTCCGGCACCTGCAACACAAAGCTATTTACAGATACAAACTCTGTTAGAGGTCGCACAACGAAGTGGGGCCGAAGCTATTCATCCCGGCTATGGTTTTCTTTCGGAGAATGCGGATTTTGTCGAAGCATGTGAACGCGCAGGCATTGTCTTCATTGGCCCATCGGCAAAAGCTATGCGTGCGATGGGGGCGAAGATTTCGGCGAAACAGATTGCGCGTTCGGTCGATGCTCCCACCGTTCCCGGTTATGCAGGAGAGAGCCAAGATGAAACACTCTTGCTCGATGAAGCGCAACGTATCGGCTTTCCCTTGTTGGTAAAGGCATCAGCCGGTGGTGGTGGCAAGGGAATGCGCGAGGTACACGATGCAAACGCATTTTTAGAGCAACTGGCAGGTGCAAAGCGTGAGGCACTCGCATCATTTGGCGACGACACTGTATTTCTTGAACGCTTGATACAGCAGCCACGCCATGTTGAGATACAGATACTTGGCGATATACATGGTAACATGATTCACTTAGGTGAGCGTGAATGCTCCATTCAGCGTCGGCATCAAAAGATTGTCGAAGAGAGTCCATCGGTTGCACTGACGCCAGCATTGCGTGCTGAAATGGGCGCGACTGCCGTTCGTATCGCACAAGCAGCGAACTATGTCAACGCTGGCACAATGGAATTTATTCTCGATGCTGACAAAAACTACTACTTTTTAGAAATGAACACACGACTTCAAGTGGAACATCCCGTGACAGAATTGGTAACGGGACTTGACCTTGTACGTCACCAATTACTGATTGCGGCTGGGGAACCGCTTGCATTGACACAGGAACAGATAAGCCCTCGCGGACATGCTATCGAGGTACGTATTTACGCAGAGGATGCGGAACATAACTTTCTGCCCTCAACGGGCGTCATCAATACATTTACTATGCCAGAAGGTCCAGGGATTCGCGTTGATAGTGGTATCGAGAGCGGAGACGAGATTACGCAATTTTATGACCCCATGATTGCTAAATTGATTGTGTACGGAGAAGACCGTGACGCCGCAATCTCACGTCTACAACGAGCGTTAGAGCAGTGTGCGCTGTTCGGCGTTACTACGAATATTCCCCTGCTACACACTATCGCGCTTCATCCTGCATTTCGTGAAGGACGCACACATACAGGTTTTTTAAGTGAACATCATCTCCTGACACCATCAACATCACAAAGACTACCACAAGATGTGCTAATCGTGGCGGCTATCTACGAAGCAACACAGGAAGTACACATAGCTCAGAAGCAAACCATGTCATCAATACAGCCGACTAGTCCCTGGAAAACGTTAGGTCCGTGGCGTATGATGAGTGAAGCGCGAAGAATTGTATACCATTTTCAAGAGCAAGAATATATAGTTGCACTCATGCAAGCATCCACAGAGAATGCCTGGAACGTTAGCGTAGATGGACAAGCGATAGGAACCATTAAGTACATGTTAGGTAACGCGGGTTTGCTCCTGCTCAAGCAAGGCGAGACACAAACACAGCTTTATGTACACCCACAGGAGACAGGCGAAGTACAAGTCATGCTGAATGGTTCTCTCTATCGCCTAGAGCGCAAGCAACCACCCGATGTTGACGCGACCTCACGTGGTGGAGGAATAGTACGTTCGCAAAAGACTCTCACTGCTCCTATGGCTGGTACCATTGTCAAAGTACAGGTTCATGATGGTGACACAGTGGAAGCACTACAAGTTCTTGTTATTCTCAGCGCGATGAAGATGGAACATGCCATCATCGCTCCCTATGAAGGCAAGATACGTCATGTACATTATCAAGAAGGAGCGGTTGTGCGAGGCGGAGCAGTCATTGTAGAGATGGAATAGTAGGATGGAACAGTGCAGAATACAGTTGTTTTGGATGGTTTGGAGCAAATACAGAAATGGCCTATTACATTAGCAGAGTCGCTACTTAGCGATAATGCAACATGGGGAAACTATATCAGAGATAGCTATGCAGCAAGTTTTCTTCCACATGTAGAACGAGAGGCTCTTCCTGAACGCGAACGATTTAAAGATTTTTATGAACTTGCTACATGTGTGAATGGATACAATCGTCATGATGTCGAATGGGCTTCGACACAACTAGATGCTATTAAAGCACAAAAAGTTGTTAATAGTTATACAACACAAGAATTGCTCGATCTTGTGTTTTTTGTGTGTCGTGGAGATCGCTTTTCCAATGGATTAATTAGTAACTCAGAGCCGCAATTACGCGCAATGATTCAAGAAGTCGTGAATCGCGTGCATTCTGATGCACCGCCGACGTTTATTGTATCAGGAAAAAATTAAAAAGATGGACTATAGCAATAAAGAAAGACGAGATAGATGCAAATAGGGTTTATTGGTATCGGCGTCATGGGGCGTCCTATGACACTCAACCTGCTCAAAGCGGGACATGAGGTGACTATTTTTGCACGTCACCCAGAAAAGCCTGAGGTACAAGAGGTCATAAAGGCGGGCGCAATGCTGGCACCCTCAGCGCGTGCGGTGGCAATAGCATCAGAGATCGTGATTACGATGGTACCAAACTCGGCACAGGTCGAAGAGGTGGTGACAGGACCGCATGGTATCCTGGACGGTGCGCGTAAAGGACTGATTATCGTTGACATGAGTACTATTGCACCACAGATGAGCCGTAAGCTAGCCGAGGAAGCAAAGACGAAAGGTGTGGACTTTCTCGACGCACCTGTTAGTGGTGGCTCGCAAGGCGCGGTCAACGGAGCACTCACGATTATGGTCGGTGGTGAGCAAGAGGTATTTGAGAAGGCTCTACCTGTCCTAGAAAACATGGGCAAGAAAGAAAATATCTTTCATGTAGGACCAGTCGGTGCCGGTGAAGTTATCAAACTCGTGAATAATCTTTTATGTGGTACTATCGCAGCCTCTATCTCAGAGGCACTCGTGCTGGGTGTGAAGGCAGGGGCGGATGTTGAGACGATGGCGAAGGTTATTGGCGTGAGTAGTGGTGCAAGTTGGCAGCTCTCGAACCAGTTTCCGCTACGAGCCTTTAACGGCAGTTTCCAACCCGGCTTTATGACGGATTTGCTTCACAAAGATTTAGGCTTAGCTCTTGACCTTGCAGCAGAGAATCAGACGCCACTTGCCATGACAGCAATTGCACGTCAAATGTTTGAAATGACACGAGCGGCAGGATACGGTAAAGAAGATTATACTGCGCTCTTGAAAGTGCTTGAGCAGGGTGCAGGCGTCGAAGTGCGTACCAAGCAAGGTTAGTACAAGAAAAACCAGGAGGACAAGCATGCTTGTCCTCCTGGTTTTTCTTGTACT
>CAXUHF010000095.1:0-21066 GCA_964250765.1 uncultured Ktedonobacteraceae bacterium
GTGGATCAATCATCACAGGCTTTACACACATATCAAGCGTTCGGATAATACTCTGCTTTTGCTGAACCTGCTACTCTTACTTGTCATTGTTTTTGTACCCTTCCCTACAGCACTGATGGCTGATTACATTGGTCAACCGGACCAGCGTATTGCCGCACTTATGTATAGTGGAACATTTTTGCTGATGGCGATCTGCTTCAATCTTCTCTGGCGGTATGCCTCATACAAGAATAGACTTTTAGACCCGAACGTAAATCAACAAGAGGTAAACGCTATTACCGGACAATACAGACTTGGACCCTTGTTCTATATCGTCACGTTTGCTCTTGCTTTCTTTTTTCCACTGGTATGCGTTGTACTCGAACTAGCACTCGCAGTATTTTTCGCCGTGCCAGGAAGAAAGCGATCTGAATGATATATTGTTCCCTTTCCCAAAAACCTACCGATGAAAGCATATTACCTCTCTTTTAATTCTCGCACATTTGTATGCATCACCAGCAACATCCCGCTTTCCAATGAAACCTCTGCTTGCTCACTATTCAGAACATTGCTGACACCACGTGGTTTGCCAAAGTGCAGGGTTTCGCCTTGCAAGGGGTAATACAAATTGTGTGTGCGTATACCTATCGCATCACTCATAAGAGGGAAGAGAGAGAGTAGATCGCCGCTTTGCCCCGTGACGAGAGTGCTCCCTGGACCGCGTAGTAACCAGCAGGTCATTGGTCCATCGACAATGCGTATTGGGACAGCCTCGATACCAGCCAGGAGCAGCATATTTGCCATTGTGTGATCGAAGCGTGCGCCACCAATGGCTCCGAGCAGAGTAACATCAGTTGCGCCGTGTTCGAGTGCAACCTGAATGGCAAGTTCTGTATCCGTCTCGTCTTTCTCCACGGCTGCCCGTACAAGTTTGCTACCTCTTGCCTCTAATTCTATTGTATCTATGCTAAGCGAGTCAAAATCACCGACAACAACGGCTGGTACATAACCATAGTGTAATGCCATCTCCGCTCCACTATCGGCTGCAATAATCAGGTCGGCATGTGATAGGGTTGCGTTCACCTGTGTTCCAGGTTGCACCGTTCCGCCAGCGAAGATCACGACGTGCATAGCATTTGTACCTTTCGGTGTATTTTTGTGGAATTAGTGTCTACAGTGTATCACGGAACGTTGAATATAGTATTAGATAAAAATGGTCCGCTCTATAAATGTCAGGGAGACCGCAAGGGTCTCCCCTACATGTAAGACGTGAACGTGTAGGGGAGACCCTTGCGGTCTCCCTGACATTCATCGCTGAAGGTAAAAAATATATACTATGCTTACTGAAAATAAAATTCCTCAATCATGGGGACACTATCCAACTGTGAAGCCCGCACAGGTGACACCAGTCTTCTGGCGTAGCGAACTTCCTGATCTTACGACTACTGCGCAGTCAATCTTACCATTTGCTTATGGACGAAGTTACGGTGATAGCTGCTTAAACGAAGGCGGCACCTCGCTCGATGTGAGTCATCTGAACCGCTTCATCGCCTTTGACGAAGAGGAGGGACTATTGCGGTGCGAGGCGGGCGTTTCCTTTGCCACTATTCTGGAGGTCATGGTTCCGCGAGGCTGGTTTTTACCAGTTAGCCCAGGCACCAAGTTTGTCTCAGTTGGTGGTGCTATTGCCAACGATGTTCACGGCAAAAATCATCATAAGGCCGGCACGTTTGGGCGCCATGTCACTTGCTTTGAATTGCTACGCTCGAATGGTGAACGTCTCTTCTGCTCTCCAACTGAAAATAGCGCGTTGTTTCGCGCCACTATTGGTGGGCTTGGTCTGACTGGCGTTGTTCTCTGGGCCGAGTTTCGCTTGAAGCGTATCGTCAATCCTTATATTGATATGGACTCTATTCGTTTTGAGTCACTGGACGAGTTCTTTGACATCTCAGCGGAGTCCGATGCGACATACGAATACACAATGTCATGGGTCGATATTTTGATTGGTGGCAAGGGGTTGTGTCGTGGAAAATTCATGCGTGGCAATAATAATCAGGACCGCGAACTCGCTGCAAAACCGATAAAAAAGCGTTTGCCGCTCGCTATGCCAATTGATCTGCCAGGATTTGCGTTGAACACACTAACGGTCAAAGCCTTTAACGAAGCCTATTACCACGTGCAGATAGAGAAGCGTGTACATAAAGTTGTGTCCTATGAGCCGTTCTTTTATCCGCTCGACTCCATTTCTGAATGGTATCACCTCTATGGAAAGCGCGGCTTTTTGCAGTATCAATTTGTGGTGCCATTTACGACTGGGCACGAAGCAATGCGTGAAATTCTTGGACGTATTCGACACTCTGGCGAAGGGTCTTTTTTGACAGTGTTGAAGAAATTTGGTGATTTGCTGTCTCCTGGCATGCTCTCATTTCCACGTCCTGGGTTAACGCTCGCGCTCGACTTTTCGTATCACGGGAAAAAGACTCTGCGCTTACTCAACGAGCTGGACGCGATTGTGCTACAAAGCGGTGGCGTCGTGTATCCAGCGAAAGATGCTCGTATGACTCCTGAAGCGTTTCAGGCATATTATCCACAGTGGCAGGAGTTTGAACAATACATTGACCCACACTTCTCCTCTAGTTTCTGGCGACGCGTCACGCCTTCCGAGCCTGCGCTTTTGCCTGTGAATGGAAAATAACAAAAATGAAAATAGCAATACTAGGGGCAACGTCGGCGATTGCCCATGAGACCGCGAAATGTTTCGCCAAAGATAATGCAGAGTTTTTTCTTGTTGGGCGGTCCGAAGCAAAACTTGAGACAATAGCCAACGATCTCAAAGTACGCGGTGCGAAGCGTGTTGATATGTACACACTTGACCTTGCGGACCTCGACCTCCATCAAGCTTTACTCGACCAGACGGTGGCAACGCTTGAGCAGATTGATGTACTGCTTATCGCGCATGGAACGCTAGGAAATCAGCAGCTCTGCGAACAAAGTGTTGCTGAGACGCTGAAAGAGTTTACCAACAACTGTACTAGCGTCATCTCACTGCTCACCCTGTTTGCGAACTATTTTGAGCAGCAAAAACGCGGCACCATCGCCGTTGTCTCCTCTGTCGCAGGTGATCGTGGGCGGCAAAGCAATTATGTGTACGGAACCGCGAAGGCAGCAATAACAGCATTCTTGCAGGGTTTACGAGGCCGTTTGGCGAAAAGCGGTGTTTCCGTTTTGACGATAAAACCAGGTCTTATTGATACGCCCATGACCGCAGAACTCAAAAAGGGTCCTTTGATGGCGAGTGCACGAAGCGTTGGCGAGGGCATTTACAAAGCGATACAGCACAAAAAAGAGGTCGTCTATCTGCCCGCATTCTGGCTACCTATTATGTTCGTTGTGAAGAGCATCCCTGAGCGAATATTCAAGCGATTGTCGATTTAATTACATCCCTATGATGAGGAAGGTAACGGCATGAAAAGGTTCAACATGAATTAGAATATTAGGATAGATTTTCACGGAGTGTCCATCCAAGTGCAAAGATAACATGTTCAGTATCTAAATCAGGGTGCCGCAGTAGTCCAGCACGCTCTGCGACACGCTTTGATGGAACATTTACGTCTCTTATACGAGCAACAATGGGAAGTTGTGGCATATAGGTTTGTGCGAGACGGATTGCTGTCTGTGCCATCTCGGTAGCATAACCTTGACCCCATGCGCTGGGAGTAAACCTGTAGTACAAATTCAGCACGTCTCGGTCTCGCCAGTTCATACGACTGACTCCACCAAAGCCAATAACCTCTTTTACAGAAGGCAACATGACAGTCCAGTAACTATAACCATCGCCTTGCCAGTCTGACAACCACTCCTGCAAATCCTTTTCGCTAGTTGCTTGGTCAGGGTCAGGCTTCCGTGGACTGTATCGATGAGTTGCTGGATCGCCATGTATCTTAAACATTGCTGCACCATCATCGGCTGTTGGTCGGCGTAGTAGAAGACGTTTCGTATGTACCTCATCAAATACGTTTGCTAACATGCTTTCATCCTGCGCTTTCTCGTTGCCGTAATGCCTCATACAACGCAATACTTCCTGCAACTGCGGCATTAAGCGAATTGATGTGACCATGCATTGGCAATTTCACCAGCAAGTCGCAATGTTCGCGCACGAGACGACTTATGCCCTTGCCCTCGTTGCCTACAACAATCGCTAATGGTCCGGTCAGGTTTGCCTTGTGGTAGAACGTTTTCGCCTCGCCCGCAAGCCCGACGACCCACACGTTTTCTTTCTTGAGTTCGTCGATAACGCGTGTCAGGTTGGCCTCCTGTGCAATAAGCAGGTGTTCGGTGGCACCCGCCGATGTTTTGACGACGGTTGCGTTGACCTCAGCCGCGCGATGTTCTGGTAACACAATACCATGCACGCCTACCGCCTCTGCCGTTCGGAGCAACGAACCGAGATTGTTAACGTCCTGAATTGCATCCAGGATGAGCAGAAATAGAGCCTCTTGCTTGCGTTCAGCATAGGCCAAGATGTCAGACACGCTGGTATATTTACGTTCCTCAACTAGTGCGATACAGCCTTGATGCACAGCCCCTCGACTCAACTGATCGAGCCGCGAACGCGGCACTATCTCAAGCGGAATATGTTGTTGCTCGGCTTCTTGTACAATCGCGGCTATCGGTACTGCATCGCGTTGCCCTTCTGCCAGCAACACGCGTTTGACTCGGCGTCCAGAATGCAGCGTTTCCAAAACGGGGTTACGCCCCCATATATATTCAGGCATGAACTCTCTCTTATTTTCTTAATAATTTTTCACACGAGTATAACACATCAAGCTCAAAGATAAAACTTGATACACATTGAATGATAACTGTAATACATACGTTCACATAAAAATTTCATAAAGAAATTGTAAGCTAGCTAACAATGTACCTCAAAATACCTTGTAAAACGTGCAAGAATAGTGTATGCTTTTCTTCGGTATCCCATCTCGGTCTCGCAATACAGCGCTCGTCCAAGTATTCCATCCCACGCTGGTAGGGGGAAAGAACAACTGGTGAACTCTGCAGGGATATGGGCCCGGAGGACTACCAACATATCACAAGGAGGCTTCTAGTTGAACTTCGCAGACAAAACCCTAAAGTGTCGTGAGTGCGGTAACGATTTCGTGTTCACCGCCGGTGAGCAAGAGTTCTACCAGCAAAAAGGACTGATGAATCAGCCCAGCCGTTGTTCTTCCTGTCGTGCGGCACGCCGCAATGCGTCAGGCGGTGCAGGCGGACGAGCCGAACGCGCTCCACGAGAGATGCACACAGTTATTTGCGCTGAGTGCGGTTCTGAGACACAGGTTCCATTCTTGCCAAAGAATGATCGCCCTGTCTACTGTAGCACCTGCTATGACAAAGTACGTGTAGCGCGAAACTAATATCGCTTCGTATCTTTTTCTAGTAGAGATACATCAGAACAGAGAGGCAACGTCAAGGGGTGTTCTTGGCTGTGCCTCGTTTTTGTTTTCCTTCTTTCATCACCTCTGGAATAAGCTCCAATAGTCCTAGTGTTTCTTATAGTAAAGAAGCAACACGACGTAACAAATTAACAGGGATACGCTGTAGGGGCAATAATTATGTGGATGAACAAGTAGCAAGTACACGTGAATTGTAGGGGTCTAATTCTATTACACCCTTGTTAGCAATTGACCATGTTGGGGAACGTATGCCACGTTGCATCGTATCCTCCCTACATTGTGGAATGCTCAGAGGGTGTAATAGAATTAGACCCCTACGGATGGTTCATATCCTCTACATTCCCTAATTCCACCGTTTGTCTCATCCTTTAAGTAGGACTTATGCTATACTGCTTGACAGGCGTTTAATCCCCTCTATAATAGGGGCATAACATTTGTTAACACTTGTATTTTTATGTAGTTGTGCATATGTTTCATACGTTGTAGCATATACGTATACAATTGGACATTATTATTATGAACACAGTGTCGCGGGAGACGAAATTGATCCCATCACAGATTACGCTTGAAACCTTGTTAGCGGAAGCGCAGCAATACTTGGATCCGCAAGACCTGGAGGGGATTAAGCGTGCCTACGACCTGGCAGACGAGGCGCATGGTGGAGCGGTCCGACGTTCTGGTGAGCCGTACATACAGCACCCTCTCGAAGTCGCACTCCTCGTAGCGCGCATGCGTATCGACGCTGATGGCATTATTGCTGCCCTCCTACATGATGTTGTTGAAGACACGTATCACACGCTTGAGGAACTTAGCGCATTATTTGGCCCTGCACTTGCCAATATTGTTGATGGTGTCACAAAGTTCGATGCCATTGCCGAAAAGCAGAATAAAGAACATGTTGCCTCACCTGAGAGCCTTGCACCCTCCCCCATTGATAAACGTCGCCAACGCACTGAGACGGTGCGCAAAATGCTGCTGGCAATGGCGGAAGACCCTCGTGTGGTTGTGCTTAAGCTGGCGGACCGTTTGCATAATATGCGTACCCTAAGTGTCATGAAACCGTCACAGCAGGAGCGTACTGCACGCGAGACTGGCGAGATTTTTGCTCCCCTGGCACGTCGTCTTGGTATGGCGATTGTGCAGTGGGAATTAGAAGACTTAGTTTTGAGCTATCTTGAACCAGAAAAATATGCATGGCTGGCACCTGAGGTAGAGGTGGAGATGCAGCGTCGTCAACCTTATCTTGACGAGGTGTGTCGTACACTGCGTGAAGAGATGCTACATGCTGGCATTCATGCTGAAGTGGGTGTACGCTGGAAAAATTTGGCGAGCATCAATCGTAAGCTAGAGGACATGCCACCGCAAGAGGATGGCGATGGCAACGGGCGCGTAGCACATAGTACACTAAGCCAAATTCATGACCTTGTCTCATTTCGTATTCTGGTTGATACCGATCATGAATGTTACCTTGCGCTGGGACATATTCATGCTCTTTGGCGTCCAAAAGACGGGCGTATCAAGGACTTTATCGCTACACCTAAATTGAATGGGTATCAATCACTTCACACAACGGTGTTCTGTTTAAATAATCAGTTAGCGGAAATTCAAATTCGTACATATGATATGCAACGTACCGCTGACTATGGTATTGCAAGCTATTGGTATCTGCGCGAACGCGTTGTGGGCAAGAATACAGATACAGACTCGCTAAGTAACTGGCGTCTCTCGTATCACGAGATGGTCGGGTGGATTGAGCAGTTGCGTGAATGGCAACGAGCCTTGCCACAAAGTGCTGATGAGTTTGTCGAGGCGGTCAAGGGCGATATCTTTCAGGAGCAGATTTTTGTGTTTACGCCGAAGGGCGAAGTCAAAGACCTGCCGCGTGGCTCAACGCCGCTTGATATGGCGTATCGTATTCATACGGACTTAGGTGATCATTGCGCGGGTGCGCGCATTATTACAAATATGGATGATTCGGGTCGTCTCGTAACGCGTCTCGTTCCCCTCGATTATGAGCTAAAGGGTGGCGAGATTGTGGATATTATGGTCAACCGTACCACTCATCCAACGCGTGACTGGCTCTCATTCGCACGTACCGCGGCAGCTCGTACAAAAATCCGTCGCTACCTCAAAACGTATGAACGCGAGATTAATCTACAGCTTGGGCAGGAACGTCTGGATATGGCACTCAAGGCTGCTCGTACACCCGGACTCAATGAGCAGACCGAGGCACTTCTGCAGCGTATTCGTACTGATGATGTTGTAGCGAATGATACACTAAAACAGTATGCCACATTGGACGATATCTATGTCGCATTGGGACGCGAGGACCTGTTGATAGAGCAAGTCATGAGTCATCTGATGCCGTTTTTACAACAGTATGACCTGCAACTGTTTGACGGTGCCAGGGCAAGCGATGAGAGAAATGGTCATGCTAAAGGTGATGATGAGGGGCAACAATTGCGCGCTGTAAGCCTTGCTCCCTGCTGTTGTCCTATTCCTGGCGACTCAATTGTTGGTGCGTTTACTCCACGCAAGGGCATGCAAGTACACCGTAGTGATTGTCGTGTATTGAAACGCCGACGGAGTAGCAAAAACGGGCTAGTCGAGGTCAACTGGCTTCAGATCGAGCCAGATCATTATCTGACACCCGTTACAATTGTTGCTCATGACCGCTCTGGCCTACTACGAGATGTGGCAGCAGTAGTCGCCGATGCAGGCGTAAATATGACAATGGTAACGTCTATGACCAACGCTGCATTGCAGAAAGCCGTCATTACCGCTACACTAGAAATAGCGGCTGCGAATGGCGTGATTGACCAGATTGAGCGCATCTTCCGTCGTCTACGCCAGGTCAAAAATGTGGTCAGCGTAGAGCGAGCCGTGAGCGCAAAATGACGATATGGTCGTGGTAGTCTCATGACAGGGGCAAGCCCTGTCACTACTATACTACCTCTTTGCTACAACATAGCAAAACTGCGTTCGTATATAGTGGTGACAGGGCTTGCCCCTGTCATGCGGGTTAATATTATTACTAACGAGAATATAAATATTACTATGGTAGAAAGATTTGTAGAACATTCTGCTTCACCACCTGATTTCTTAGAAGAAATCGAGCGACTTCTGACGCTGGTACGGCGTTATATGAATCCAGATGAGGTCAATCGCGTCATTGAAGCACTTCACCTTGCACAAGAGAAATGCAAAGGTGTCGTTGGTGTACGACCTATTCCGCCCTTGGAACACGCACTAGCAGTTTCTACAATCTTAGCTCAACTTATGCATGCCGATGCCGTTGGCATTGCGGCAGGGCTTGTTTTCGAGGCAGTAGACGCAGACCTACTTTCATTGGAAGACGTGGAGCGGGAACTTGATGCGCCAACCGCTCGTATTATCGGGAGTATGTCGCGTCTCAATATTCTTGAGCGTAAAAAACAAAGTGTTGCTGGTGCTAACGCATCCAAATCAGGAGATGAGCGCGACGATGCAGGACAAAATACACCAGTAGAAAATAAGAAGCGCCGTGTGCGTGAGGCAATGCGTCGTCAGCAAGCCGAGACGGTGCGCAAAATGTTTATTGCAATGGCGGATGACCCAAGAGTTGTGCTGATGAAACTTGCTTATCGTCTGCATGCGATGCGCCTTATAAGTCGTCCTTTCTATGAGGGAGACCGTCAGGATACACTCACAATGGCTTTGGAGACGCGCGAGATTTACGCGCCACTAGCGGGTCGTCTAGGTATGTCACGCGTGGAGAGCGAATTAGAAGACCTTGCCTTCAGTGTGCTAGAACCAGAGAAATACGCGTGGGTACGCGATGAGGTGGAGGAAGAGAGCAAGCAGTGGCGTTCGTATGTCGAGGATGTCTGTACGATATTGCGCGCTGAAATGCAGGCTATTGGTGTGAAGGCTGAGGTGTCGGGTCGAGTCAAGCATCTCTACAGTTTCTACAAAAAGCTTCATCGTAGCGCGGGCGAAGTCGAGGACTTGGAAGAAATTAAAAAATCTGCCGATATCACTCAGATTCATGATCTTATAGCATTTCGTATTCTCGTAGACACCACACCGGATTGCTATGTCGCGCTTGGACATGTTCATAGTCTGTGGAGGCCCAAAGAGGGGCGTATCAAAGATTTCATTGCTAACCCTAAACCAAATGGCTATCGTGCGTTACATACAACCATCTTCTGCAAAGATGACCACCTTGTAGAAGTGCAGATACGCACGCATGAGATGCACGAGATGGCGGAATACGGTGTGGCGATGCACTGGCATTATAAAGACGTAGGTGATAGCGCGTCATCTTCGGCAAAAGAGTTGTTGTCCTGGTTGCGTCAAATGACGGAGTGGCAGCGTGAAATGCATTCGTCGAGTACCAGTGATACGGATTTTGTCGAGGCTGTCAAGGATGATATCTTTCAAGAGCAAATCTTTATCTTCACACCGCGTGGCGAGGTCAAAGACCTGCCTGTTGGCTCAACTCCAATTGATTTTGCCTATCGCGTTCACTCAAAAATAGGTGACACTTGTGCGGGAGCGCGTATCATCACCAACTCTGAACACGGTGATGGTGATCGACTCGTGACGCGCATGGTACCACTTGACTACGAACTGAAAAGTGGCGAGGTTGTCGATATTGTCACTAGCCGTACCGCACACCCAACGCGTGACTGGTTGCATTTTGCACGAACAGCCGCCGCGAAAAGCAAGATACGGCGGTATCTTAAAATTCATGAACGGCACATCAACATTCAGATTGGACGTGAACGGCTGGATCGCGAACTGAAAGTGCTAGGTGTGCGCGGTATCGAGAGTGTCAACGAGGATGCAAGCAAATGGCTGTGCGAAGAATACCGTATGGCTGAATTTGAAGACTTGCTTGCAGCTATCGGGGCCGATGATGTACGCCCACATCCGGTAGCCGTCAAGGTGACTGAACGTTGGCAACTACGTGAAGGCAAAGAGACAAGCAAAGAGCACGAGGAAATTCCTGGCTTATCGACCTCAACCACTAAACAGGGAGGGTCAGCAAGTTTAGAGGTCGCGGGTGTTAGTGGTCTTTTGACGAAATTAGCGAATTGCTGTTGTCCACTACCAGATGACGACATCATCGGTTTTATCAGTCGTGGCAAAGGTGTGATTGTGCACCGGGCCGATTGTCATAACCTTACACGTTATCGAGAGCGTGAAGAAGAACGCCTTGTTCACGTTAGCTGGTCGGGCATGAGCCAGACGCGCTATCTTGCACCCGTTGTCATTCAAGCCCGTGATCGTCCCGGTCTTATTCGTGACATTGCTACCGTTGTGTCTGATGTAGGTGTCAACATGAACTCTGTAAGTACGCATTTTAGTACAGGTCGAGGTGGAAACCGCGAGTCGGTGTTTGTCACGACCACGCTGGAAGTCAACGATATGGAGCAACTGCAAAGGCTCTTCACGCGCTTGGAAAAAATCAAGGATGTGAGCCATGTCGAACGCAATCTGGGCAAGCGTTCATGAGCATTGTTTCGCCAATGGTGAATGTTATACAACGGCGTTCACCATCTGTTTTGCTCAGACCGTCGTTGCTTGTTGGGCTTGTCTACATTCTCTTCTTTGTCGCTATAACATTGATTCATCACTATACACCGATGAGTTATGTACATCTAGGGACACGCTTTGCGTTGCATATTCCTACTGCTAATCCTGGTTATGATGGGCAGTTTTACTACCAGATAGCGCGTGACCCTCTACATGCAGCCCAGTTTCTGGACAAGCCGCCCTATCGCTATCAACGTATTGTGTATGCCCTGCTTGTGTTTGTGTTGAGTGTGGGACAGACCGCGCTTGTGCCATATATGCTGCTACTTGTAAACTTTGTATCCATTGTGGTGAGTGTTGAGATTGTTGCACGTTTGCTAGCAAGGTTTGGTTTGTCGCCGTGGTTCAGTCTCACAATTGGTCTCTACTTTGGACAAGCGGCGGCGTTGCTTTTTGATACAACGGAACCATTCACGTATGCTCTCATTTGCGTTGGATTATTGCTTCTAGAAAAAGAGCATATTACAAGTGCGGCTATCAGTATGGGACTGGCAGCACTCTCGCGTGATACCGCAATTCTCTTCCCTCTTGGCTACACGCTCTTTTTTTTATTGCATAGGCAGTGGGGGAATGTAGCACGTTTCGTTGTGCTAACGTTTCTCCCGCTTCTCTTGTGGTACGGATTTCTCTGGAAGGTATTTGGGGAGACAGGAGTTAAGTCTGCGCCACCATTTGAGCATATTCCCTTTGCTGGTTTATTCGTTTTCTTCCCTGAGCAAAGGCTCTTCTGGCAGCTTTTCGTTCTCATGTTTGTGCCGACAATGGCGGGTTGGCTATTTGTGGCTCTTGAAATTGTACGACGACGGTGGAGTAGCGCCCTGATGATATGGGTGCTCAACCTTGCATTGGTAACATTCATGGCTCCTGACTCATACCGCGAGTTTGTCTCTTCTGGACGCCTCTCGACAGGTCTTGTACTGGCGACCTTGCTCTATGGCTGGCATACGAGAAATAAGGTAGTGCTTTGGGCGTCGCAATTCTACACGCTTACCTTTGTATTCTATGCATACATAATTTTGACGACACAATTTGCGCCAACGTAGAGCATATTTTTTGAAAGCGGTATCATGAAAAGCTTTACCTCTGAAATGTTTCCATACATAGATGACAAAGTGCATACTACAAACAAGACTATATGGTTTTGGGTGCTAAGCCTCTGTATGTTTGCTTTTATCCTTTGTATTGCTCTATGCGCTACACCATTGCAACGAATGGCGAATATATCGTTCCTAGCACAGGTACCAATAAGCAACGTGCTTACTGGAATGAGCGCATGGCTTCCTTCAGACTTTCACATGTTACAAGATATTCAAAGATCAAGAGTAACGACGGGCAATGGTGAATTTTTGCTCCTCGTAGCTTTTGCATACGTTCTCTACGGACTGTGTGCTTGGATTATTCGGTACAAGATTTCGCAAAAGGCAAACTATACACTCATATGCTCTATTCTTGGAGTGAGTATTGGAGCAGCCGCACTTATTTTTATCTTCACACCCTCCCTTCCTTCTTTAGACCTTTTCATATATGCTGACTATGGACGAACTATTCTTGTTCATCATTCAAATCCCTACTTTGTTCCACCCCTACAATCATCAGGAGCTGATCCACTCACGCAACTTGATAAATGGAATGCTGTCGTAAATACCTACGGCCCTCTTTGGCTCTATATCTGTTCGTTTTTCTCGCTGTTTTTAGGCGACGTACCTGTACACTATCTCTTTGCTTTTCGTGCGTTTGGTCTGCTGACTCATGGACTGAACATTGTACTGATAGTAACTATCCTACGAGCAATGGGTCAATCACAACGAACTATTGCGCTCGCTATACTCCTGTACGGATGTAATCCCCTTGTTTTGCTAGAGAGTTGCCTCGATGCTCATAATGATGCATGCATGATTACCTTTATACTCCTTGGTATCTGGCTTTCGCTTCGAGCGGAGCTTAAAGGTTTTACACGAATAAGAGGATATGCACCGCCATTACTTGCTCTAACAATGGCAGTACTAGTCAAATTTACTAGCACTCCACTTATTATTCTTTTTATATTTTTACTCATGCGTAAAACATTGATGGAAGCGCAGGCTCTCCCCTTAGTGAATAGAGGGATACTACGTTGGCGTCATACGTTGCGACATGTATGTATTGCGAGTGTGCTATGTAGTCTTACTGTTTTACTCTTTTATGCACCTTTTTGGATAGGACACAGCATTTCAGCTATAGCGCGAAGTTTCTCTTTAGCACCATCTTCATACTTTGCTGAGAACTCCATAATGCGCGTGTTTGTTGAGCGAATGAAATTATATGGTCTACCACCCCATAGCTCATGGTTGTATAGACCAGTTTATTCGTTATCTCACCGTATTATGTGGGATCGTATAAATGCAATACTGCTTATAGGAACTCTTAGCATGGGAGGCGTGTTGCTTTGGCGTGCTCCCACCACTCGTAGTATGGTGTTAGCTGCCTTAATCATCTTTGAGGGAGTGCTGATAGTAACGCCGTGGTTCTATCCGTGGTATGTACTATGGATTATTGCGCTGACCGCACCTTTACTTGCAGAACAGAGTGACCGTAAAAGTAAAATAGCTATCCTGTTTGCCTTTGTATTTTCAGTATCGGCATTTTTTACATATATCATGCCGTACTACCTACAGCCTTTCGATAGTTGGCTTGGCACACGTGAACTACTCACAGATGGTCCACCTGTAGTTGTGTTGCTTTGCTTTCTTGTACCATATATTTTACGAAGGAAAAGGATATGTTAATTGTAGGGACCAATGTATCGCGTCCTCTAGGCATCTCGATTGCCAACAAGGACGCGATACATTGGTCCCTACAGATAGATGTTGCTTGTGGTAGGTAGCAAGAAGCACAACGTCAACCGGTTTCTCCAACTGACGTTGTGCTTCTTGTCATCTTCTGCGAGCTTATTTAGCCGCGCAAGCGATCTAACACGGGTGGTTGGCGCAGTTTTGCTAGTGCACCAGCCTCGATTTGGCGTACACGCTCGCGGGTAATGCCCAGTTCGCGTCCGACCTGTTCGAGTGGATGTGCTTGACCATTGCCAAGGCCAAAGCGCAACTGCAAGACAAGCTGTTCTCGTGGAGTAAGGACCGATTCGAGGACACGCTGTACTTCATCTTTGAGAGTTTGAGTAGTAGCGATATCCTCTGGTGAGGCCGATTCGGTGTCGGCTAAGACATCGCCCAACTCCTGCTCTTCATCTTCGCCGACGGGAAGTTCTAGCGAAACGGGAGCACCAGGGGCGGCCTGTAGTTCGACCATACGAATGGGGTCTAGTCCAGTTGCCTCCGCCAGTTCGATCTCGGTTGGTTCACGTCCCAATTCTTGTAAGAGGCGTTGCCGTTCACGACGAATGCGGTTTAGCGCGGTATTGACATAGACAGGAAGACGGATTGTACGGCCCTTATCAGCAACTGCACGACTGATGGCCTGACGAATCCACCATGTTGCATGAGTGGAAAAGCGATGACCTCGACGCCAATCATAGCGCTGAACTGCACGGATCAGCCCGATGTTTCCTTCCTGAATGAGATCCAGAAGTGAAAGACCACGACCAACATAACGTTTGGCAATGCTAACAACGAGGCGCAGATTTGCAAGAACAAATTGCTTGCGTGCTTCTCGATCACCGTTCTCTATGCGTTTCGCAAGATCAATTTCTCGATCATGCGTAATCATAGGGACGCGTCCAATTTCGCGGAGATAGGTCATCACGGCATCGGACTCGCCTGCATCGGTGGCATTGGCAGCGTTTTCATCTTGCTCTTCCGAGCGACGACGACGCATCATTGTACGACGTGCTGGTGGTTCCGTTTCTGGTACGAGTGCGGCGGGAATGGCTGGGAGGAGAGGTTCTGTGTCTAGTTCTCGCGTTTCCTGTGGAAGGTCTTCCTGCATCTCAGGCAGGTCGTCCATCTCCAGGGAGGCGGGTTCTAAACTGGTCATATCTTCTTCAAGTTCTGGCTCGTCTTTCTCCTCCTCTTCCACATCTTCTTGCGTATAATCCAAGTCTTTTGGAAAAAGCTGTTCAACAATGTCGAACGGCTTCTCAAGACCAGTCGCAGCTTCTGTATTGTTCAAGGTAAGCGTTGTTCCCGTCATGGCACGCTCTAAGTCAATCATTGTGCGCCCTCCATGAAAAGTAGTATCCTAAGCAGCAAGATACGTCGTTCGTCAGTCCGGTCAATCCTACGCTCAGAAAAAACAAGTCGTTGCAAGCAATTTGTTTTGACTAAGTGTCACCGGGAGGAAATCAAGGACATGCATTCTGTTTTAGTCAGTGTGTTTATAAATACACATAGTAAAACAGTATGAGACCGGAAAATATTCCATGCACTCATTATAACGCATCTTGGCCTATCATTCTAGTCCCTAAGAGGCCCATTTGTCCCAGTTTTTGCGAAGAATATATTTCTTCTTCCTTTTTATACGTTTCAAAGGCGACGAAAGTGGCAATGTCAGAGATTCGACGATTTTAGTGAACTGTTAGCATCGCAAATTTTCCGTATGAGAGACAAACAATTGACAAACTTTGAGAAATTAGTGACAATAGAGTTCTGTAACTTTTTAATTTTTTATAGCGTGTGATTCAATGACATGATTCCAGACTGCACTCTGGAGTTGCTTACAGTATTATTGATGTGTATGGCAGAAAGCAGAAAAAACATGGCTGTATTCGCATCGTTATTTGGTAAATTGGCGCAGAGACTTTCACCCGATGCTATTGGTGAAACTCTTTCCACACATGTGGGTGCCGTTCCCAATCCACTAAGTAAACGCAGTAAAACACTTGAACCGCGCATACGTGATGCCAAAGTATTTCATAGCGTATGCCCCTACTGTGCTGTTGGCTGTGCGCAACTTGTCTACGTCAAAGATAACAAGGTCATCGACATCGAAGGCAATCCTGAGAGTCCTATCAATCAAGGCTGCCTCTGTCCTAAAGGTAGCGCGAGCCGCCAGCTGGATTACAACAATAATCGTTGGACAACAGTAAAGTACCGCGCACCATACGCTACGGATTGGGAAGATAAACCACTGGACTGGGCAATGGAGCGCATTGCACAAAGAGTTTATGAGACGCGTGAGGCTACTTTCCGTGAGACGAACGATGAAGGAAAGCCTATCAATAACACAGTAGCGATTGGTTCACTTGGTGGTGCCACACTCGACAATGAGGAAAACTACCTACTTACTAAGTTTCTTCATTCATTAGGAATGGTGGCAATCGAGAACCAAGCCCGTATATGACACAGTGCCTCAGTGCCGGGTCTCGGCGCAAGTTTCGGTCGTGGTGCCGCTCAAAATTTTCAACAGGACTTACAGAATAGCGATTGCATTTTAATCGAAGGCAGCAACTTCGCAGAAGCCCATCCTGTAGGGTTTCGCTGGGTTATGGCTGCGAAAGAGCGTGGTGCGACAATCATTCACGTTGATCCGCACTTCTCCCGTACCTCGCAGATGGCTGATATCTACGCCCCCATTCGTGCTGGCACTGATATCGCGTTTCTCGGTGGAATCATTAACTACATTCTCCAGAACGACCTCTACTTTAAGGAATATGTACAGGCATATACAAATGCATCGTTTATTGTCAATGAGGATTTCCAGGATACAGAGGACCTAGAAGGTGTCTTTTCTGGCTTGAAAGCTGATGGTAGTGCGTACACAACCGATAGCTGGCAGTACCAGATGACGGAAAAGGGAGATTCTCAAGAGTCAACGAAACACACCTCTAGCAAGACTTCTGCTCCAGGCAAAGGAGATACTGATCATCACGACGAGCAACAGATCGCGCCTGATGGACAGGAAGGACAGGGTTTACTCCCTCATGCTCATCCTAGCCAGATCGAACGTGATGAAACGATGCAACATCCGCGTTGTGCATTGCAAATCCTGAAGCGGCACTACTCACGCTACACAGCAGAGATGGTCGAGCAGGTGTGCGGTATTCCGCAGGAACTTTTCTACAAGATTGCTAACACGCTGGTGGAAAACTCTGGGCGTGAACGAACCACGAATCTCTCTTATGCTGTCGGCTGGACACAACATACGGTCGGCGTGCAGATGATTCGTACTGGCGGCATTCTGCAACTCTTGCTAGGAAATATTGGTCGGCCTGGTGGTGGCATCATGGCGATGCGAGGCCACGCGAACATACAAGGTTCCACCGATATTCCAACATTGTACAATTTACTGCCGGGGTATCTGGTTATGCCCAGTGCACTACGCGGAGAGTACGACTTTAAGACATATATGGAACACAACAGCCAGGATGCAGGCTGGTGGGTGAACTATCCTAAATACTTTGTTAGTTTAATGAAGGCGTGGTACGGAGATGCCGCTACAAAGGAGAACGATTGGGCCTATAACTACCTGCCCAAAATTGTCGAAGACCACTCAGACTTGCCTATGTTCATCAGTATGAAGGACGGCAAGATGAAAGGCTTCTTCCTTCTGGGCCAGAATCCCGCGGCAGGTGGCGTCAATGCTGGCTTTCACCGCGCGGCTATGGAGAAGTTGGAATGGTTAGTGGTTCGAGATCTCTACGAGATAGAGTCTGCATCATATTGGAAGCGTCCAGGCGTCGATCCGACTAAGATTCCTACCGAAGTCTTCTTCATGCCAGCCGCATCGCATGTCGAGAAGGAAGGCAGTTTCACCAATACGCAACGACTCGTGCAATACCGCGACATGGCTATAGAACCGCCTGATGATGCACGTTCGGAAAACTGGTTTACAACGGAACTGTGTCTGCGTATGAAAGAACTGTACAAGAACAGTACAAAGGAGCGCGATAAGCCAATTCAGCATGTGACCTGGAATTATCGTCGTGAGGGATCACAGCAAGAACCCGTGGTTGAGGATATTGTAAAAGAGATCAATGGCTATACTGTAACTGATGACAAGGTAGTGAAAGATTTTACACAACTTCAGGACGATGGAAGCACTGCGTGTGGTTGCTGGATTTTCAGTGGCATTATGCCCAGAGAAGGCGATAACGTGTCACGTCATCGCAACCCTGATAATTACGTTAGTCTCGATTGGGGCTTTACATGGCCTGCCAATCGACACATACTCTATAACCGTGCCTCAGCAGACCCAGATGGTAAACCGTGGTCGGAGCGCAAGAAATACGTCTGGTGGGACCCTGAACATGAGAATGATGATGGCACAAAAGGCCGATGGGTTGGGTATGATGTGCCTGATTTTCCTATGACGAAGGCACCAACTGTAAAAGCAAATTCGCAGGGTCATGGTATGGATGCACATTCAGGTGCAGACCCATTTACGATGAATAACGAAGGACGAGGAAGGCTCTTTGTGCCAAGTGGACTGACCGATGGGCCGCTACCCACGCACTACGAGCCTATTGAGTCGCCAGTTCACAATTCACTCTACCCCAAGCAGGACAACAACCCAGTTGTGAAATATTGGGATCGACCAGATAATCCCAAAAATGGTATGGGAAATCCAGATTTCCCATATGCTATTACCACCTATCGACTGACCGAGCATCACGTCGGTGGTGCCATGTCACGCTGGGTGCCGTGGCTCTCTGAACTGCAACCAGAGTTGTTTGCTGAAATCAGTGAGGAATTGGCCGCCGAAAAGGGAGTCAAGATGGGTGATTGGATTACCATCTGGACCAAGCGCGGTGAGATCGAGGCAAAGGCAATGGTCACGCAACGCATAAAACCGTTAAAGATGAAGGGACGTACCGTCCATCAAATCGGTCTCCCATTTCATTGGGGCTATTCAGGTGTGGTGAAGGGTGACGTTGCTAACGACCTCTTGCTCCTGGTCGCAGACCGTAACGTTAGCATGCACGATGCAAAATCGTTTAGCTGTAATATGCGTGCGGGTCGGCGTTTCCATCAAGGCGAGGACGGAAGTAATGTAGGTCGTGAAATGCCTGTTCGCTCTTACTATACAGAGCCTGCACAGGGCGAGAAGTAAATCGGGACATAAAGAGGAGAGCATACCGTTTATGGGTCAGCATGGATTTTTTACCGACACCACGCTCTGTATTGGCTGTAAAGCTTGCGAAGTGGCATGTAAGCAATGGAATCAGTTGCCTTCTGATGGCTATAAACTGACAGGCCACAGCTATGACAATACGACTGCTCTATCGTCTACAACGTGGCGACATGTAGCATTTGTTGAGCATACACGTCCAGACGATGGCAATGGAAAGACGGTTAACTGGCTCATGATGAGCGATGTGTGTAAACATTGCACACATCCGGGCTGTATGCAAGCATGTCCAACGGGGGCGCTTATTCGTAACGAGTTCGGCGATGTCTATGTACAGCCGGACATCTGTAATGGTTGTGGCTATTGTGTGCCTTCGTGTCCCTTTGGTGTGATAGGTCGTAATGCAGAAACTGGCAATGCCGCTAAATGTACACTCTGCTATGACCGTCAAAAAGATGGCATCGAGCCAGCATGCGCGAAGGCTTGTCCCACCGACTCGATTCAATTTGGCGATCTGGACGAATTGAAGGTAAAGGCAAGAAGACGTGTTACTGTGCTTCAGGAGCGCAATGTCCCAACCGCCTATCTCTATGGTGTTGATGAGAAAAATTCGGTCGGCGATCTCAACGCATTTTTCTTGCTCACGGATCGTCCTTCTGTTTATAACTTGCCAGAGACGCCAAAGCTGCCACAAAACAACGTATTGCCAGGGTTTGTCGCTAGTGCCATAGCTGCAACGTTTCTGACAGTTGCGACTGCATTCTCGTTGTGGAGAGGCAAGTCATCATAGACTTCATGATTGGGATAATGAGATGAACAATCGTAATGATACACAGCCATCAAGCAAAGGGAATATTACTTCTGTCATTCAGCCAAATCTGCGCGGAACTTTAGCCGGTGCAAGCAAACAGTGGTCCGGTGAACCGAGCACATACTACAATTTGCCACTTGTGAAGAAGGCACATTGGGGATGGGAAATCATTGTCTATTTCTTTCTTGGCGGTATCGCAGGCGGTTCCTATCTGGTAGCGACGCTGGCTGATTTCTTTGGCATAGATAAAAATTTAGTACGTGCTGGTCGCTACCTGTCCTTTGTGTGCATTATTGCCAGTCCTATTCTCCTCATTATGGACCTGGGACGACCTGAGCGCTTTCATCACATGTTGCGTGTGCTAAAGTTCCGTTCCGCTATGTCACTTGGCACATGGGGTCTTACCTTCTTTGGTCTCTGCTGTGGCTTTACTGCTGCTTACCAGATGGCGCAAGATGGTCTTCTAAGCTGGTTTCCACTCATGGCGCGTCTAATGAAGGCACTACCTGTGAAGGTCATTGAGGCAATTGGAGCATTCTTTGGCCTCTTTGTCGCCTCTTACACAGGAGTTTTGCTCTCCTCTACTGCTGTACCTATCTGGGGACGAGCGAAGCACCTGCTTGGTCCTCTATTTCTCACTTCGGGTCTCTCCACGGGTCTTTCCGCGCTCTCCCTCATCCTCTCGTTCAGACGCTATAAGGGACAGCAAGACACACTTGAGCGTTTAGATAGCGCGGAAATAATCGCACAGACTACGGAGCTGAGTTTAATTGCTGCTCTTGTTCCCATATTGGGACCACTTGCGAGACATCTCTTTACAGGAAAAACAGGTCAACGCTTTATAGTAGGCACAATTGGTGGCGGGTTACTCTTGCCTCTGTTGATAAAGCTAGGTTGGAGAGTGAGCAAGAAGACAACACCACCTGCTATGACAATGTTTGCATCGCTTCTAGTGCTTGTTGGAGGCGCGATTCTGCGTACCGAATGGATACAAGTAGGACGCACATCAGCCGATGATCCACGAGATACTCATTATTACAATAATGTAGAGTGGAACGAGCGGAAAAGATAAGTTAGTATATCGTATTGTAGGGGTCTAATTCTATTACACCCTGTGAGCGATTAACCAATATAGGGGGATGTGAAAATGTGTATCGCGTTCTCTAACACGGTTAATTGCTCACAGGGTGTAATAGAATGAGACCCCATACGCATCAAGCTAAGAATGGTTGAGCTTTT
>CAXUHF010000096.1:0-20900 GCA_964250765.1 uncultured Ktedonobacteraceae bacterium
CCCCCCCCCCCCCCCCCCCCCCCCCCCCCCCCCCCCCCCCCCGCTACTCGATATTAAAGATTTCTCTTATTCTGGATTCGTTGTGCGTTTCGGAAGTGTCTTATCGGTTGCATAAAGTCGTCGCCGATCACCTACATAACGTTGTGGTGTTGGGCGTACTTCCTCATGATGATATGAGCCACTCGCATCAGTGTTCATACCAGGGAAGTTTGGCCCATAATTGTAGTGCCCTGTCTCTGCTGGCGATAGTGGGCCACGGGCATATTGCGCAACACCTGTTGTGACAGGCTGACCATACTCTGGCTCATCATCATAGAGATCATCGGGCACAGCATTATAACCACTGTTGACCAGTTCGTTTTCGCTTAACGTAAGCCGAACGAGACCACGTTTGGTATCAGTCGTAGCAAAACGTTGTGGTACATAATATGTTGTCACGAGCAGACCACTGCGCTCGATAAGGATATAGTTAGTAAAGCGTGCTTCAACTTTACCGATAATATATCCATCTTTGTCTACAGCCTGCTCACCGATTTGGAAGCGCGATGGAGCTTCTTTCTTCTCATTCAAATACGCTAGCTTATCGGTTGCTGATGCCATTGGGTCTTCCAATGCCCAACCGAGAATGCCGATCACGACCAGTGGTGCTGCCACTACCGTAAGCCAGGGGTTTGCAGGAAAGAATATGATTCCAATCACGGCAAGCAGAATTGCGGCACTTAACAAAAGAGGCCATAGGCTAGGATTTGGCAGGTGGATGTGATGCTCTTCCTCATCATGACCGCCTACATTCTCTACTATGCCCTCTTTTTCCGCAAGGGATTTGCTTAACTCTTCTGTGGTAAGATTAGCACTTTGAAGAGAACTATCCATAGCTCTCGCTCTCCTCTAATTAAGAATATAATAGATGTACAAGAACCCTTTATTACAACATTTGTCCTACTACACCTAGCATAACAAAAATCCGAACGGGATGCAAGCATTTTACAGGGTCGAGAGTACTAGAGGTTAGACTGTAGCAGCAAATCCTCCTCATAAAATGTTTTACGATGTGTGACATATGGATGCTCTTCTCAGTGAAAAGCTACTTCACACCAATTACAGCAGTTGTTTTAAATTGTCTTGAGGTCGGTCCTTGTTCAATGGAAGCCAATGTAAAGCCAAATTGTTTCATAGTTGGAACGATCTGATCCTCTAAAAGAAACTGATAGGGTTCTAATCCTGTTTCAGTCGAGTCTATTGTGCCAGTGGAGAGCGTCACGACAAGCATACCACCTGGCTTAAGTACGCGAAATATCTCGGCAAGAGCATGGGGTGGATCGGGCCAAAAGTACAGGGTCTGAATACTAAAAACTTTATCAAACTGATTATCAGCAAAAGGGAGGGTTGTTAGATCACCGTAGCGCAAGGTGACTCGCCCAGATTTAATCGCACGTGCATTACGATGACGAGCAGCATGCATCATTGTCTGTGAGATATCTATACCAAACACATGTCCATCAGGTACTTGAATAGCAACCAGTTCAATAGCACGACCTGCTCCAAAGCCAAGTTCCAATATTTGATCCTCCGGCTGGATATTCAGTAGCGAAACTGTCCAAGCTGTTTCTGGTACGTGTTGGCGTACCATCTGTTCTCCAAGTACACGTCCAACAATACCCTTTGGATGACTATATTGACCAGTAAGAAGAAAGTCATTGATGCGGTTCATCAGGTTCATAGAGTTGCAGTACTCCTCTTTCTAAAGAATATATGTTCCATTTTATCATTTTTCCCTAGTTAGAGATAGCTCACAAATAAGAAAAAGGCCCTCTTTGTGGAAGACACCGATAAACTCGGTGTCTTCCACAAAGAGGGCCGCAAGTATTGTCTATGATGACTAGACGGCACCTGTGTTGCGCATGAGGCCACCGTCAATAAAGAAGGTCGAGCCAGTCACATAGCTAGAAGCGTCGGATGCGAGGTAGACTGCAAGTCCTGCAATCTCTTCTGGCTGACCCATACGGTGCAGTGGTATCTCTGAAAGAAGCGCATTCCACTTCTGTGGATCGGCTTTTACATCTGCATCAATCGGAGTATCAACCGCGCCAGGACCAATGTTATTGACGGTAATATTGTGTGGAGCAAGTTCAAGGCAAATTGTGCGTGTCAGCATGCGCAACCCACCTTTGGCACAGCAATAAGGCACGTTTTGCGGCATGGGAAGGTCTTCATGTACAGAGGAAATATTGATGATGCGTCCAGCAATATTGCTCTTGACCATCTCGCGTGCGGCTGCCTGTGCACAGAAGAAAGGCCCTTTCAGGTCAACACCCAATACGCGATCAAACTGCTGTTCGGTCGCATCCAGGAAAGGACTGTGAATTTCCATACCAGCGTTGTTTACCATAATGTCTAGCTTGCCAAAGTGCTCTACTGTTTGCTGAATCAGACTTATTGCTTGCTGATATTGAGACACATCGGCCTGAATAACAAAGGCTTTTCCTCCGCTTTGCTCAATTGATTGACGTACCTCTTCGGCCTTATCCTGAGCATGAGCATAGTTAACAACAACCGAGGCACCTTCCTTCGCGAATTGAATCGCAATAGCCCGCCCGATGCCGCTATCTGAGCCTGTAACAATAGCAACCTTCTGTTCTAACTGCATATATATTCTCCCTCATGTTTTTTCCTATGAAACCAGAGCTAGTAAAAATTACGTAACTCTGCTTGTAACACGGCCTATACAGAATCAAGTTTCAGTACCCTTTTATAGCCAGCATATACAGAGTTTACGCTACTCCCTTGGTAGAGGCAATTGATTTCTCGTAGTATTGTTGAAGTCACGAGTCACATCTTCTTGATTGCCTGGATGTGCTCGTTCTACTTGTGCCAAAGTTGGCTAGCAGGAGATTTTTCTGATGTGATATAGTGTGATTGAGTGTGACACGCAAGCAGCAACGGCCCCTGTTCATAGAGCAGACGAAATTGGTCCCCACATTTGTGTCCTACTCAACATCCCCCAAGTGGTATGGAGGCTCTTAATGAGTATGGATTCATCACAAAGCATTTGGTCTGAATTACGCCCTCTTCTGATCGCTCTTTTTACAGATGATACACAACGTGTAACATTTTTGTCACGGCTAGAGGAGCATTTTGTCTCACTCACCGATCTATTGCGCGGTCTCTATGGTGATCGGGCTGATTTCACCGAGCAGTTCAAGCAGGTACTTATGACGGTAGCACACGCATTTATTGCACGACCTCCAGTGCTTCATGCACTTGATATGAGCCGCGATGCACAATGGTTTCAAAATGAACGAATGGTGGGTGGTGTGTGCTATGTTGATCTCTATGCTGGCAATCTGAAAGGCATTCGTGAGCGTATTCCCTATTTTCAGGAACTAGGACTGACGTATCTACATTTGATGCCCCTCTTTCTCACGCCCGCTTCCCATAACGATGGCGGGTATGCAGTCAGTAGCTTTCGTGAAGTACGCCCTCAACTAGGGACAATGGAAGAATTGACAGAACTTGCGACAGAGTTGCGCAGACACGGAATCAGCTTGGTGCTGGATATGGTTATGAATCATACCTCAGACGAGCATGAGTGGGCCATACGCGCTAAAGATGGCGACTTAAATTATCAAGATTATTATCTGATGTTTCCTGATGAGACATTGCCAAAACTCTATGAACAGAACTTGCGCGAAATTTTCCCTGAGCAAGCACCTGGCAACTTCACCTATGTGCCGAAATTACAACGTTGGGTATGGACAACCTTTCATCGCTATCAGTGGGACCTTAATTATGCGAATCCTGCTGTTTTTAACGCGATGCTAGGTGAAATGCTCTTTTTAGCTAATCACGGCGTAGAGGTGCTTCGGTTGGATGCTGTGCCCTTTCTTTGGAAGCAACTAGGCACGAATTGTGAAAATCTTCCTCAAGCACACGCTCTCATTGCAGCATTCAACTTGCTGATTCAGATTGCCGCACCTGCTACCATTTTCAAAGCAGAAGCGATTGTACACCCTGATGAAATTGTGAAGTATATAGGTCAGGAATGTGCCATCAGTTATAACCCATTGCTGATGGTCTTGATGTGGGAAGCGATGGCGAGCGGTTGGACACATTTATTGCAGCATAGCATGATCAAACGTTTCAACATTCCTGCAAATGCCGCTTGGGTGAATTATATACGTAGCCATGATGATATTGGCTGGGGTTTTGCTAATGAAGACTGTACTGAAGTTGGTATCGATGGCGGTATCCATCGTATCTTCCTGAATAGGTTCTACACAGGTCAGGTTGAAGGAAGTTTTGCAGTCGGCCTCCCCTTTGGCTATCATCCACGAACAGGTGATATGCGTATCTGCGGTACAACTGCTTCACTCGCAGGATTGGAGCAAGCATTGCATCATGGTGATGCCTACGCGGTTGACCTATCTGTCAAACGCATCCTGGCAATGATGGGAGTAATCCTCACCGTTGGCGGGATTCCATTGCTGTATCTTGGTGATGAGTTAGGAACGCTCAATGATTATAGCTATCAGCAGAATCCAGCTAAAGCAACAGACAATCGCTGGGTCCATCGTCCCTTTGCGCATGAGCAGACTCTGGAACAACGCCATAATCCTACGTCCGTTCCTGGGCGTATCTTTAGTAGTTTACAACGTATGATTGAAATACGTAAGTCTCACCCTATTTTTGCGGCACATAACCCCACAAATTGGCTCAATGGTAGCAACACACATATAGTGTTGTTCGTAAGACAACAAGGGCAACAGGCGATCTATGTCGCTATAAATTTCAGTACATATACGCAATCTCTTGATATGCATCACTTCGTTACAAGTAAGCACATCATTGATCTGCTAACAGAAAACCAATATAAGACAGATGAAACGTTGACGCTCCCACCCTATGAAATGGTCTGGTTACACAATGTTAGCCCAACCGAGGAAGCACAATGAAAAATAATACTCATGAGTTCCTCTCCCAAAACTCTTAAATAGATGAGTTTGTTGAGCATATCCTTAGATTCCTCTTGCCTTTCTTTAGCCCTTTTTGACATTCTAGACGGTACATTAAGAAGGTGGAAAAGAGTTCTAACTTTTTAATGTGAGGGTATACGAGCAATGGACCAGAAACAAGAAGGGTTTGTGTCGCAAGAGAATATGGACAGTTCAAACGATGAAAATTGGGCAATTAGAGGCACAAGTGGTATTGCAAGAACACGAGACGATGAAAACGATCCTGCACACCTTGTACGTACAGAGGTATTACAAGGTGCCAAGCTTGGCGATCAACGTGTACGTAAAACCTATGCAACGCACTCCTCGTTAAAGCGTGTGAATGCAGGAACTCTTGAGGCGACGCCTGAAACGGAAATCCCTAAAGATAGTTTTGGACGTTTCAGATATACCGTAAAACGTATTCTCATTGGGGCTCCAATCGCAACTGCTCAACAGGAGCATGAACGTCTGACAAAGGTGAAAGCATTAGCTGTCCTTTCCTCTGATGCTATCTCGTCAGTAGCATATGCGACAGAGGCAATTCTAGGCACGATCATTCTTGCAGGCTCTGGAAGCTTATGGGTAACACTCCCAATTTGCCTTGCGATTGTCCTCCTCTTGGGTATTGTAGCTCTTTCCTACAGGCAAACTATTCCAGCGTATCCTAATGGCGGTGGCTCTTATATCGTTGCGAAGGACAATCTAGGGACACTGGCGGGTCTTATTGCTGCTGCTTCCTTACTGATTGACTATGTTCTCACTGTTTCGGTCAGTGTGGCATCAGGTGTGCAAAATCTTGCCTCACTCTTTCCTTCCGGTCTTTCTACAACGACCATCGTTAGTATAGATGTCGTGCTTGTCATCTTCATCACTATTGTAAATTTACGCGGTGTTCGTGAATCGGGTTCCATCTTCGCCATTCCTACCTATCTCTTTATTGGGAGTGCTTTGTTGCTTATCGTTGTGGGTAGTACTAAGAGTTTTCTTTTTGAGCACCATCACGTCTTTGGTAGCTTTCCTACGGCGCCAACAACAGAAGCTCTTGGCATTTTTCTCATCTTACGTTCATTTGCAGCAGGGTGTTCTGCAATGACAGGTGTGGAAGCCATCTCTAACGGTATTCCAGCCTTTAAAAAGCCAGAGACGAAGAACGCAGCAACCACATTGACGTGGATGGCTGTTATTCTAGGTGTTCTTTTTATTGGCATCACTCTTCTTGCTACCTCATATGGTGTAGAAGCAAAAACGAATGGGAACCCGACGGTTATCGCTCAGATAGCTGCACAAGTTTTTAATGGGCCATTAGCCTTTATGTACCCTGTTTTCGAGATTGCGACACTCTGTATTCTCACGCTTGCCGCGAATACAAGCTATTCGGACTTTCCACGCCTCGCTTCGTTACTCGCACGCGACAACTTTCTGCCACATCAATTCGCATTTAGAGGTGATCGACTTGCATTTTCTATTGGTATAGCAGTTCTTGCTTTCCTTGCAAGTGTGCTCCTGGTTGTTTTTAAGGGTGATGTAACGCTCTTGCTAAACTTGTATGCTGTTGGTGTGTTTATGTCGTTCACACTTTCACAAGGTGGTATGGTCCGTCATTGGTGGAAACTACGGGCAGTAAATAAAAATTGGAGGCGTAGTATAGTAATCAACGGCCTTGGTGCTATTACTACCTTACTGGTTGCAGTCATCATCTCAGCAACAAAGTTTTTTGATGGAGCATGGGTTGTTGTTATTCTCATCCCTGTTCTAGTAATTATGCTTGAGTTAATTCATCGGCACTATACACGTGTCGAACATGAGCGTACCTCAGAAATACCCATCCGACCTGCTGACATTCATCATCGTCTTGTTATTCCTGTAGCTAGCCTAAATACCATTGTCAAGCAAAGTGTTTCCTATGCTCGTTCCATCTCAGCAGACGTGATCGCAATCCACATCTCTAGTCATAAAGAAAGAACAGAGGATCTATATACAGCATGGAATGCATGGCAAAACCAGTTTTCTGAAGACGAACGTACTCCGCTAAAGATTATTGAACTGGCTAACCATTCCATTCCGCGTCAAGTCTTGACGTATATCGACAATATGCATACCCAGTTTCCTACAGACACTCTTACGGTGGTCTTACCGGAGGTTGAAGTTGACCACTTGTGGGAATACTTTTTGCGCAATCGTATCGCGCTTCAACTCAAGGCATCACTGCTGTTTCGTCCAGGGATCATTGTAACAGACATCTCTCCATATAAGCAATCAACGACCTCTTCTCCACGTAGCGAGAATGTCTTCATTCCTGTTCATCCGAAACAGGTAAAGCACCTGTTCATAGTGCCTATTGCTGGACTCGACAAGGCATCAAAGCAGAGTCTCGGTTATGCCCGCTCAATCTCTGATTATGTTGTCGCTGTCCATGTGGCTATTGAGAATCAAGATGCGGATAAGGTCAGTAGTGACTGGAATGCTTGGAAAAAGCATCTTTTAGCGAATGAGAAGATGGAACTCGTGGTAATCGAATCGCCCTTCCGTTCGCTTTCACACCCATTGCTGAACTACATTGACTCCATGCGAGAGCTATACCCTGATTATGCAGTCAATGTGATTCTTCCTGAGTTCGTAGTCGCACACTGGTGGGAATATGTCTTACACAATCAAACAGCATTTCAGTTAAAGTGGTCATTGCTCTTCCGTCAGAATATTATCGTGACGAGCATACCACAGCAACTTCCCGGTCGGGCACGGGAAAGGCGACAACCGCTAGAGCCAATTATACCTGTGTAGCCATACCCTTAAGGTCCCCTTCTTTTCTCGCTTGTAGAAAAGAAGGGGATATTAGAACTATATGCATTGTAAATAAAATGAAAGACATTTCTAATGAAAATGATTGAACGTCTTCCAACGTTAGATGGTAGAATAACGAAACGTTGGTACTATGTTCTCCTTGAGAGCTTTCTAGCCTTTAGTGGAGCGTTAGCTGTAACAGTATTGATAGATTTCTTCCGACTCTACCCACGCATTCCCAATATCTCTATCCTGTATTTGCTCGTCATTTTAGGATTAGCAAGCACCTTTGGTCTTTATGCGGCAGTGTTAGCATCTCTCACGGCCTTTCTTTCTTTTGACTACTTCCTTGTGCCTCCTCTTTATATGTTTACTATCAATCACTGGGAAGAGTGGATTGCCCTGTTTATCTTCCTAGCAACAGCTCTTTTGACGAGTCAGTTAGCGGTGATTATGCGGGAACGTGCTGCTTTAGCCAGACGTCATGAGCGTGAAGCAAGGATTCTCTATGAGATGATTCGTCTCACTAACTCGCAGGAGCATTTTGAGAAGTTGCTAGAACTCGTTGTGGAGTCTATGATTCGCGTGTTTGCTTCTTGGGGAGTACGTGCTTGCGGGGTGCTATTCACTGATACATCGGGAACTCTAGTACTTCCCGTAGAAGCATCACTTGAAAGTATAGGACTTAACTTGACATCGGAGCAACGGATGGTGGCAGTTGTCGCAATGACCAAAGAGTGTATGATGGAGGTACGCATCTCTCCTTGCCCTGATTACCAGGATACGATTAATCGGTTTAGCCAGTATAGTACAATTGGACCTGTTACAATTCTGCGTTTTCTTCCTCTGAAGGCGGCGGATCAAGTACTCGGAGTTCTTTGTCTACGTATCCAGCGTCCGGTCTCATGGTTTTCTAGTATCGAACGCATGCAACACGAGCGGGATGCTTTGGCATCTCGAATGGACATTTTTTGGACCTTCCTTGAGGAAACAGCAGCCGTCCTTGAGCGGAATCGCCTTCGTAAAGTTGCTAAATTGAGTCCTGACTAGCTTCTTGTAATGTGCGACTTTGCAGTACAAAGGTAGTCCTTGAGTACCTCAGCCTCTTCTTGGTCCTGTGTAAAACGAAACTCATATTTCACCGTCATCGTCTCCAAGGATTTATTTGTATGAGAGTTAGCTCAAATACTGCTTCACTTTCTCCCGAACAATCTCCGCCATTTCTTTCGGCATAGTCCTATGAGGAGCGTGGGCACTGTTCACCCATGTAACTGGACGATTTCCGCGAATTGCTGTAGTTTGATTGGCAGCCGTTAACCATGAAGGCGTCCACGTCCCGATTGTGAAATCAACTGGGGCCATGTGTGCGAAATCTTCCTCAAGGTAGCGTCCCATATCAACAGCTCCGAGATAGTATTGCGCCCAGTAGCCATTATTTTTTGCCATTCTTGTGCGCGTGACATCGTCAGTTGATTCGATCCCCTCTAATGTTCCAACAAATGTAATGGCTGAAATCGTCGCTGAGGAAGCGATTTTGGGAGATAGAGTAGCAATTGTTTGAAAGTACTCAAAGCCAGCATTTTTAATTGGCGTATCAGCCTGCAATGCAGCTTCATGGACAACTCCATTTCTAAGAATATCTGGGTGGAACTTAGCCAAAGCAAGAACAGCTTGTCCTCCCGAACTTACACCAAACGCCGAAATAGGCTTTTCTATGTGTAATTCCTGAACAAGGGCTGCAATGTCATCTGCAAATAATTCTGGGGTAACTGCACGTGGATGGGGATCAGGTGATCGTGACCCACCACGAGGGTCAAAGGTCAAAACAGTGAACTCATCTGAAAGATATTCCATCATCCTCTCATAGGGACCACAATCATTGGTCCCATCGGGGACAAGTACAATAGTTGGACCTTGCCCCATCATTTCACAATAAAAATCCATTCCATTCGCGTGCGTCGTAAAATTCTTTATTTCCACGAACATTCCTACTTTCCAAATATGTACTACATTTATTGGGAATTATACATCGTTTTGCTTGCTGTTAGCGAACTTGCACTCCTGCTACCCAGACATTGCGAATGGCACGTGTGGTTGCAATATTCTGGGTTGGGTCTCCCTCAATGAGCAGCAGGTCCGCCCGTCGCCCAGCCGTAATGACACCTCGGTCTGTGAACCCAAAGTACGCAGCAGGGATGAACGTGGCAGCACGTAGAGCTTCAATAGGCGTTAGTCCAGCCTCAACAAGCAACTCTAATTCGTCGTGGAAGGCTTCTCCATGTTGAATGGACGCAGGTGCAGCAGATCCTTGATACGCGTCTGTCCCAGCTAAGATAGTGATGCCGACCCGGTGGAGCGCGGATACTGTCCGGCGAGCATGGGCGTAATCAACAGAAATGCCATGAGCCTTCAGGCGTGCTGTCATTTCCGCGATGCCTGTCACAGTCCGCATCGCAATTAACGTCGGCACTGATGCAATGCCCTTTGACGCCAGAGAGTGTGCCTGGGTGTCGTCAACGTCTGCATCTAAGGGTGCATGCGTGAGAATATCTACTCCTGCATCGGCAGCATTTGTGAGTGCAGCAATGGTGGTGACATGCGCAATTACTGGAAATGCTTAGATTCCACATATCTTCTCGATAATTGTTTCTGCTGTTGCTCGATCCACAGATGCGCCGCGCCAAGCCACATGCTGGTCGGGCCGCACGAGGAGTAGCGAGGCTTCGTAGAGCGTTTCAAGTGGCTGACCGCGTAGTTCGACGATGGTCAGTGGCACACAATGGGCTGTTGTGGCCTCGATGAAAGGACTCACATCGGCATCATCACTAAGCCGAAGCAGCGACAAGCCGTTTCCCAGTCGGTCATAGAGGGACGCTCCGTCTGATAGCCACAGGTGCGGCAACCGTGCTCCCGGTTGGGATGTTGGCAAATACACTTGGCCCTCGGAAAGAGGAGGCGTGCCGTCATCAACGATCACCGGTGAGGCATCGTACTGGTAGCCCAGCACGAGTCCCAGGCTATGGAACTCTCGATCTTTAGCAGCTTGGATTACCTGAGCCGCTGCATGTCGCGCTTGCTCACCGAGCGGTCCTGAAGTACTTAGGTCGTGATTGCTGAGTTCAGGGGCAAGAACGCTCATGTTCGCCACTGCCTCCTGTATGGTTCGCTCGGCGATTGGTTGCCGTTCAGCCTCATAGCTTGTGAGCAGGTCATCTCCGCCCCAGCCATGAAGTACTGCCGCAAGCTTCCAGCCAATGTTCACCGCATCCCCAATGCCAGTGTTAAAACCGTGACCGCCCCACGGCGGATTCAGGTGCGCGGCATCGCCAGCTAGAAAGACCCGACCTCTTCGATAGCAGTCCGCCAGCAACATACGTGCCGTCCAGGGGTCGGTTCCAAGCACTTCCACGTCTATCTCGGTCCCAATGAGACCATGAATCAGGGCGTGTGTGTCAGCCTGCCCAGTCTCGGCAGAGACTCCATTGACACCAGCCCACCACTGATCCTCCATATCCATACGGCCTATTACACCAGGAAAGGCCGGGTTGAGTACCCAGTATTGGACTGCTGGGCCATGAGGCAGCCGCTCCGCCAATCCTGGTGCGCGAAAGACAAAGCCAAAGTTTGGGCGCAGGTCTGAGGTTCCCACATAGTGGGCACCGATTGCCGCACGAACAACACTACGGGATCCATCGCAGCCGATGCTGTAATATGCCCTGACCTGCCGCTGCTCGCCGTGCTCGTTGACAATCGTCGCCTGAACGCCATCCTCATCTTGCTGAAGATTGTGCAATGACCAACCGAGCAAAAGGTGGCATGGCTCCAAGTCGCTAGCTGCTTCTCTCAACACCTCTTCGACCAGTGGCTGGGCGATCTGTTGCCCCGACTCCGCAAACAGATCGGTTCGCTGCGGTGTCAATCCGAAGCAATGCGTGAAGCGTGTCACCTCGTGACCGAGTAGCGTGGTACAAAAGACAACATCCTGTGACCAGTCCACCTTGAGTGGGGCCACCTCGCGCAAACGTTCAGCCAGTCCCCAACGACGAAAATGTTCCATTGTTCGCACATTCGTCGTCTTGGCGCGTGGTCTAAGTTGTGAGACGAACAGCCGTGGCTCGACAACTAAGCATTGCACCCCTCGTTGCCCTAACTCGACTGCTGCACTGAGTCCAACAGGACCACCCCCAACGATGAGGACTTCCGTCTCCTGGGGAATATCTTGGCTTTTATCTGCGCTCTCTGCCGCTCTCATGTTCTCACCTTCCCTTTCTTCTCTTTGCACGTTCGTGGCTTGAAAGGAAGTCCCCTGTGAGGCGACCATCCTTCTCTTCGCACAGCAGCAGATGGCCTTCTCTCCTGCTCCACATCGGCACAAAGACGGTCACGAATGCTGAGTCGTCGCATGCACCGTGACGGCTAGCGTCCTCAGACTCCTAATGACGTTATTCAACTTCCGGGTGCTTTCACCAAGATCGAAGCGTTCCACGCGTCGTGCCAATGCACCCAGGACCGCCTGACCCTCCAATCGTGCTAAACTCGCGCCTGCACACAGATGAATACCGTAACCAAAGCCAAGATGCCCTGACGTGTTGCGCGTCACATCGAAGGTATCTGCATGCTCCCACTTGCGCTCATCACGATTAGCAGAAGCGAACAGCACGACGACACGCGCTCCTGCTGGAATGGAAATGCCCTCCACATCGGAGTCGCTCGTTGCAAGACGAGTGAAACTCTGGAGCGGGGACTCCAAGCGCAGCACCTCCTCGAAGGCGTTCGGGATGAGCGAGGAGTTCTCTCGTATCTTATTCCACTGGTCTGGATAGCGACCAAACAGCCAGATGGCACTCCCAACCGCACTAATCGTGGTATCCAATGATGGTACAAGGTACGCAGTAAACAGTTGAGGACACTGTGCCGCCGTGATCCGACCGTCTCTTTGAGCCTCAAGGACGCCTGCTCCAAAGCTTCCTGGTTGCAGGTTGCCTGATGCCGCTATCTGCGCCGCGTAGCCAAAGACTTCCGGCAACGTCTTTAATGCGTGCGTGCAGCGCTCATTCATTGGACCCATTGCGTTGAACGTCGCCTCTGCCCAGTCCAGCATATGTTCACGCCCCTCTTGAGGCAAACCAATGAAGTCGGGAACAATGGACAGAGGAAGCACTTGTGCTAGGTCTTGGACAGCATCGAACGATTGTTGCGTCACCAGCCGCTCGACAAGCTCCTCGGCTCGCTGATCAATCATCTCCTTGGTAGGGCGCAGGGCCTGTGCTGTCATGCTGGAGCCAACCACGTTGCGCAGGAGATCGTGAAGAGGCGGATCAGAACCCAACGTATTTCCACTCATCGCTGTGTTGAGGGGGTCGTTGAGTGCGACCCCCGAGGCCGACGAGAACGTCGCCCAGTTTCTGAGCACGGCACGCACAGCATCGTAGCGGGTAATAACCCATGCGTTGTGGTGCTCAAGCCAGACCGCTGGTCCAGCTTCACGAAGGCGTCGATAATGCTCATATGGTTCGGTCAGCACCTTGTCGCTGTACAAATCGAGATCCGATGTCGGAATGGACGTTGACATTGTCCTCTTTCCTCTCTTGCAGATAAGCTGATCTCCAGACGCACCTTCGCGTATCATGGAGTGGAATGATGTACACGCTTGCTCGATTCAAACGATATAGACTTGTTTCCCTGGAAGACTCCTACAGAGGAGCACGAGGGTCATCAAGCGGGACGCGTGGGTCTATTGGGCCGGAGGGTGGAAACTCGCCTGCATAGGCACGACGATGGATTTCGGCGAACGAGGCACCTGCCTTGCGTGCCGCAATGATTCGGTCAGGATCCACAAACGTGCCAATCGGGTCTGCTGCGAAATCGGGCGAGGTACGCATCCACTCTTGCGATTGCATCCAGTCACCAAAGTTATCGACCTGGAGCTCTACACTGTTCCCGTCGGGATCGACGTAGTAGAACGAGAGAGTCATGCCATGATCCAGGCTCATGTGTGGCATAATTCCTAGTCCCTTTAATCGCGTGTAGGCATTCAGCAGATCGTCGATCGTTTCGTACTCAAACGCAATATGATGGATGCCTGTATGAACTATTTTGTCTGGGTCATCACTCATTTTGGATGATGCGAGGAGTGCCAAGCGATGGTTTGCGGCATCATTGGTTAACCAGGCACCGCCTGGGAACTGAAAGACTGTTGTCAAGCCAACAACGGTCGCGTACCAGTCAATCATCTCCTGCACATGCGTCGTCTTGAGATTGACATGATGCAGAACGGGCAACGCAACAGTGCTCTCTTCAAATCCTTGTGACATCGATTTCCTCCCTGTCGTCTGTGACGTAGTGGCGCCAAGATAGGATACATTTCTTCGATGCATCTCACCTCGTCCTTCAAAAAATACAGTATTCGCTTTTTTTACACCTGATGATTTCTTTTTCCGTTCGTCGAAGTCCTATGTCCTTTGTGCGTGTGCCTCCTAGACGGTGGTGGCTCGGAAAGAGGTGTCTCTGTTCCGACAATCTGCAATGCCATACGGACTGCGACTGGATCAAATTCTGGTGCCATCTGTCCGAGCACGGTCAGTGCAGTGCGTGCATAGTGGCGCGTTAAAAGATATGCCGCAAGGTCTGCTTTTCCCTGGATACACGCACTAGCAATGGCATGATGTTCGGCTGCGATGGCTTCTGCCGACCGCGTTGGTTGGTGTCTACTCACAAGACGGTAGTACAGACGCCGATAATATTCGCACTGATTGGCATAGCTCGCGATTCTCTGACGCATCGAGTCCTCGGCGTGAAGCACCAGAAGACGATGGAAACGACGGTGTGGCCCTTCCCAGGCATCAAGGTCTATGTGGGCTGCCGCCTTATCGAGTTCCGCAAGTGTTTGCGTCAGGGCGTGTATGTCTGACGAGTCGATGCGAGGAACCGTCAAACGAAGACTCAAGACTTCCAACAGAATACGGCTGGCATAGAGGGAGTCAACGATAGACGGTTCAAAGGAAGGAACTCGCGCTCGTTGATTGTGTTCTGCCTCAATGAGTCCTTCTTGCTGAAGCATGCGCAAGGCTTCTCGTAGCGGAATACGGCTAACACCCAACGACTCAGCGAGCTTGACCTGGGAAAGCATCGAGCCGGGAGGAAACATACCATGAAGAATCATGGTGCGCAAGCGCGTGTAGAGAGAAGCAACTCCGTTTTCTCCATCACGTCCACGCGTGGACACGTCCGTTTGCCCTGGAAGCGGATTCTGTGTGTCATGCATGCGTTTCGCTTTGTCTCCTCTACTTCACTGAATTACGAAGATGCCCAATGTGCTCAATCTCGACCTCGACCATGTCGCCGTCCTGTAGGAAGAGAGGTGGTATCTGTATCGCTCAAACGGTAACTCACCAGCATCATAGCAGCAACTCCTCCAGCTTTCTTTCTGTCTTCCTTTTCACATCATTATATAAGCCTGACTGCTGGCTCTCATCTCAATTTTAGAAATCTGTATACAGAATTACTATCAAACTCTTGAAAAAATCTTCTAAATCCATTATACTTACCAGGAGTGTATACAGGTTTTGTCAATTTGTCAAGGTGATCTTTCCGTGAATTTGCTTATGCGTGTTTTTTCTATCAAGACACGTTATTAGGAACAGCAAAAGAGGTATGTAATGAAGCCTACCGAGCGTTCTTTCTCTACCAGCGACTTGTCGGCATGGTGCCCTCACTTCGACCACCATGATCCTATTCTCACACACGACAACGTGTATCAGGTTTATGAACATCTTCGACAACAATGTCCCGTGGCTCGATCCGATAGATACGGTGGCTTTTGGGTCGTCTCTCGGTATACCGACATCGTGACAGCATTGATGGACCCTGTGACCTTTTCCTCTGCCCAAGGCGTTCACCTTCCACGCCAGGAAGGTCAGCAGAAATCGATTCCGATTGACTATGACCCGCCCGCCCATACACGGTACAGGAAAATCTTTAATGATGCGCTGAACTTACGCCTGATTCGTAGCCAGGAACCGTTTATTCGTTCCGTGATCGTTCAACTGCTGGCTCCGCTTATAGCCAAAGGAGGTGGAGAACTGGTCAGCGAACTTACGATACAACTGCCGATTCAAGTGATTAGCGGAATGCTTGGACTCAAAGAACACACGACCTCACGCATTCGTACCATCACAGAGCAGTTGTGGATGACCTTTGGCAAGGAACGGAATCCGGCTTCGTTGCGAGAGTTGCTGGTGCTCTTGATGGACGAGGTGAATGAGAGGCGTGCTCACCCGCAGCACGACCTGATCACTCAGTTCGTCACGTTAACAATTGAAGGTCGTCTCCTGACCGACGAGGAACTGCTTTCGATTCTCACTGGCTTTGTTGTCGCAGGCCATGAGACGACCATGAACGCAACAGGGAATATTCTTTTGTATCTTGCTGAGCGACTTGGGGAGCAGGCTCGGTTGCGTCAGGAACCGGATCGTATTCCCTCACTCATCGAGGAGAGCCTTCGTTATGATAATCCAACGCACCTTTTTGCCCGGACAGTCACCAGTGATACGACGCTGAGTGGGACTCAGATGAAGCAAGGCGATAAGGTTGTCCTCCTCTATGCATCAGGCAATCGTGATCCTGACCAGTTTGAGCAGCCTGACCAGTTCGAGTCACAGCGAAATCCGAAGCACCACCTAGCCTTCGGACGAGGCATTCATCTCTGTCCTGGTGCAACGCTTGCTCGCACCGAACTGAGAATTCTCCTTGAGGAACTGCTGAACGCTCATCCTCCGTTCCAACTTGCTGGTGAAGCGGTTTGGTCTCACATGGAAGGTGGACACCATATGGGTGTTGCCCACCTTCCAGTAGAGTTTCTTGATCATGCAAGCCGAGGAATGATTTGAGCGTGATCTTGGTTGCAAATCCTGTAAAATGAAATGCATGTTTATATGTCTAGTGGCTCTCTCCACCTCTGCCGTCGCTTCGTATGCCAACGGAACAGAGAAGACGTTCACCATGGGTCAAGATGGAGAGAAACGTTTGTTGGTGCTCCGTAGCCAGTAGTGCCGTGCAGTACGGTCCGGTCAGAGCACGGCCAAGGTCGACCACCCTGATTCCCTTAAATGTTTTGATCATGCCGCGATCCGCTTCATCGTGTGTATCCATGATTCGATCTGCTCCGTCGAGGCACCGGTCGGCAAGCCCGTCATGCGTAAGGCCATTGGGGGTCTCCCCTCTTTGGGCGTGACGAGGACGACAATGTTCGCAAGGTCATAGTGTTCACCAGCGACGAGGTTGGTGAAGAAGAAGTCGGCCAACTCTGACGTGACCTGTTGCACAACGCGCTGCTGCCGAGGGAGGCGGTCGGACTGTTCGAAGGCCGACAGCACGGCCTGATGACGCTGGAGCACCTCCGACCCAGCCGCGAGCAGCGAATAGCCGCACTCACGAACTCGATCGAGATGAGAACGGTTGAGATCACGACGTTCATCGCTGAGGTCCGGTGCGCGCCCCAACCATTCGTCTATATCGGAGTCTGAAGCGTTCGCCATGAAGACCGCACCGAAGGGCGGGATGAGCGGTTGGCGATGACCGAGCGGGAAGGGTTCTACGATCGGCGCATGATTCGCGGCCAGGACTTGCACTGCGTCCCAACGGATTCGCGTTAAGACGCTGCAGTTGACGTTGGTCGCGACGCTGAGTTCTTCAACTTGGATACGCATCGTTTCGGCGACGTGGGAGGCTTGGATTAACTCGGGATCCGGCGCGGCGATGAAGGACCCTGGCGAGAACTTTCCATATCCTCCCTGGAAGAAGAGCAGCGGTAGCGTGGACCGCTCGACGGCCAGATCGCGCACGCGACCGAGCACGATATAGTGGTCACCAGCTTCCCGAACATCTTCGACGGTGCATTCGATCCACGACACTGCACCAGCGAGGATCGGCGATCCAAGGGGTCCCGGTCTCCAAGCAACGCCGTCGAACTTAGAGTCGCCTGCGGTTGCAAATCGACGGCAGAACGGTTCCTGATCGGACGCCAGGACATTCACGCAGAAAGCGGCAGAGGTTTGAACCTGCGCGAAGCTCCGCGAACTGGTCATGGAGTAAAAGGCGATCAGCGGGGGATCCATGGAAACCGACGAGAAGGTGCCGACAATCATTCCGACGGGCTTGCCGTCGCCTACCACTGCGGTGACGGCAGCGACGCCGGTCGGATAGTGCCCTAGTGTTTCGCGGAAGAGCGCGGTATCAATATCTTTAGACATGCGACCTCCATTAGACATAGTGCTGAGCGGCGGTTCTGGCGCTCAACTTTTGAATCAAACCAATTCTTCCTAAACATGTCAACGGTTATGATTGAATAAAACGATAGATAGGCCGTCCTTGTCAAGTCAAATGAAAAAGTGACCGAAGCGTGGTGGCTACTCCTTTAAGGGAATCATAGACACTTTGGTAACATTTTAGATAAGGGAACACGCCGTCTTGACAGGCGAGAAGTCCCAGAGTATAATCGTAACTATCTGAAAGGTTCGGATGTTTTAATTCCGACACGACCGCTCTCTCAAAGACGAGGACTACACACATGACCAACGACGACAAAGCCGAAATCATCGAAATCATCAATCTCTATGCCTTCGCACTCGACACCCACCAGTGGGACCTGTTCGACCGCGTCTTCACCCAAGACGTCGTCGCGGTGTTCGGTCCGGCTGGAGCCGGCTGGAACGGTCTCACTATCTTCAAAGCCTCGTTCGCGGAATTCCACGCCAGACTCGACAGCCATCAGCACACCATGATGGGCCATCTCGTCGTCGTCGATGGGGACACCGCCCACGCCTTCAGCTACGGCAACTGGTTGCTCATACGCGAAGCGGCTGAGGGCGGCCCGACCTGGACCGGCACGGGCTGGTATGACGACGACCTCGTACGCACCGAGCAGGGCTGGCGCATCAAGCGCCGTGTCTGCCGACTCCAGGGCTGGACTGGTAACCCGAACGTTCCCGAACAGCACAACGAGCACAACCCTGACATGAACGTGAAGGTGTTGCATTCGTTTGCCGAGGCCGGAGATCTCAGTTTCCTCAAGGCACTCCAAGGCAAATAGCCCAAACGCGCAAGAAAACGTTGTGAACACGTCGCGAAGCGGGGAATCGACGAGCCTCGCCGCCCCACAAAAGTGAGAAATGAATGAGCACGACCAACAAAACCGAATTGAAGGCCAGCTTTGACATTTCTCACCTTGTGTCAGAAGTCATTTTCTCGATCACCTTGACCCAACACAGCTACAATCCATCGAGACTATCTTCAGCAACCTTCAAGCCATTCAGCGGCCTTCTGCCGTGAATGCATCCATGGAATAGAAACGCTCTATTTTGGGTGGGGTTATGATTGAACCTATGAGAAGCTATCCTCATGATGCCTTCTCATTCGGAGGGGTTATGATTGAACCTATGAGAAGCTGTCCTCATGATGTCTTCTCATTCGGAAAGGAAAATGATCATGCATGAAGCTATTGTTCAACCTGAGATGCTTTCTACTCACCAAACCGATTCGCGTGTAAGCAAGAATATGGCTCGCCTTATCGGGACTCTCTCTGTTCTAAACGTAGTGAGCTTCTTTGTTCCATTCCTCACCTTGCTGATCGTCTTAGACTTTGTCGATCAGCCAGCTGAAATTGCATTTCCTATCTTCCAGCAACAAAGCGCAACGGTGCTCATTTCCTACTATGCGCTTGCCTGTAACGGATTGCTACTTATCGTAATGGTTCTTCTCCTTTACCGTGCCTTGGCGGGTCGAGGAGTGTATCTTATGGGGTTCGCGACAGTGTTGGGGGTGCTCGGAGGATTGATGCAAGTTATCGGAGACCTACGCTGGCCTTTTCTCCTCCCTTTCCTGGCCAACTCCTACTTCGCTCCTCATAGCAGTCAAGCGACTCGCTCAGCAATAGCGATCATTTTTCAGACGATTGATCAATTGGGTGGTATTATGCTGAGTGAGCATCTGTATTACTTGTTTACTGGACCTTGGACACTGCTTGTAGGCTGGTATCTCCTGCGCTCCTTGCGCTTTCCACGTTGGATTGCATGGATTGGCATTCTCTGTGGTTGCGGTTTGCTTCTCAGTAGTGTAGAGCAGTTTGACTGGCCTGGCATTACCCCTGTCCTTCTCGTTGTCATCGCGCTGGCCCGCATTCTCTGGAGCATCTGGCTCTTGAGTGTTGCAGCAACAATAATCTGGCCCCGTACTCAGCCAGGCGATTCTCTCAACCACGAGCTGACCCAATAGAAGAGAGAGTGTCTCGTAACATGCTGGCTCTTTCGCACTTTTAATAATTTGGAAAAACGCCGTTTGCTTGTTGACAATCGGACACGGGCACAAGTCAAAGAGAAACTGAATGCACTCAAAGGATAACCGTGCTTTGAAGGCGCATTTTGACATGAACAAGGCCACCATTTGATCCTGTTGACAGCCAGCAGCTTTTTCCAAATAGCTGATTATAAGAGGCTTGGCACCATCTCATGGGAACTATTCCCTCACCTCAACAATCGCCTCTGTTATCCGCTTTCCCAATAAGAGGTCTATTCTCAACCTCCTGTCATTTGTTCGACTATCCAATTAGCACCGAAGCGGCGTACTTCGACGAAGCGGTTGTCATTCTTGTGGTACGGGCGGTTGCGCGATAAGGTGAGGCAGGGAACTAACTGGGGAAAGAACTGTTTGAAATGATCGTTGACACGTCGGTAACATTTTATTAGATGAGAGAACACGCTGTCTTGACAGGCGAGAAGCCCCAGTGTATAATCGTAACTATCTGAAAGGTTCGGATGTTTTAATTCCGACCCACCTGCTCTCTCAAAGACGAGGACTACACGCATGACCAACGACGACAAAGCCGGGATCATCGAGATTATCAATCTCTATACGAAAGTGAGAGATGAATGAGCACGACCGACACGCAAACCGGAGTGTTCGCCGGCCCGATCCGTGGACTGAGGTTCGAGACCCCGACGAGAAGCGGCATCACCAACGACCTCGGCGAGTTCCAGTACGGAGCGGGCGAATGTGTCACGTTCTCGATCGGCGGTCTCGTGCTGGGATCCATCGATGGTGCCCCGCGCGTGAACCTGGCGCAGTTGGTCA
>CAXUHF010000097.1:0-9583 GCA_964250765.1 uncultured Ktedonobacteraceae bacterium
GGCTTTGGTGGATTGACGGCTGCAATTCGGCTGCAAGCGCAGGGTCACACAGTAACGGTGCTTGAGAAGCGTGATAAGCCAGGTGGTCGTGCATATGTTTATGAGCAAGATGGCTTCACCTTTGATGGCGGTCCCACAATTATTACTGCTCCGTGGCTTATCCACGATCTTTTTGCACTGTGTGGCAAGAAAACGGAAGACTATGTAACGCTTGTTCCCATTAGTCCCTTTTATAATATTCGTTTTCAGGATGGATCAGTTTTTCACTATAATGGAGACCGTGAGAACAACATTCGCCAGATACGTGAGTTCAATCCTGATGATGTTGAGGGCTACCTGCGCTTTGCAAAGGCTGGCGAGGAGATTTACAAGACAGGCTTTGAACTTATAGACCAGCCATTCTTGCATTTCTCTGATATGATGAAGGTTGCGCCAGACTTAGTACGTTTGCAGTCCCAAAAGTCGGTTGCGGCGTTTGTGAATCAGTATATCAAAGATGAGAAACTGCGTCAGGTCTTTAGTTTTCATCCCTTGCTCATTGGCGGCAATCCGTTTCAGAGTACCTCTATCTATGCGCTTATTCATACACTAGAGCAAAAATTTGGTGTCTGGTATGCGATGGGTGGTACGGGTGCGCTCGTTCGTGCTCTTGCCCAACTTTTCGAGGATATTGGCGGCAAGCTTATTCTCAACACGGAGGTTTCTGAAATTGTTGTTGATGAGAAGACGCATCGTGCGAAGGGTGTACAACTAGGAGCGAGCGAGTTTGTCGCTGCCGATGCTGTAGTGAGCAATGCCGATGTTGCCTACACCTACTTGAATATGATTCCCGCACGTTTTCGACCTAAGAATACCGACAGGAAAATCAAGGGCATGGAATACGCTATGTCACTCTTTGTGATTTACTTTGGCACCAATCGCAAGTATGAGCATATCGCGCACCACGAAATTCTAATGGGACCTCGCTACAAGGGCTTGCTCGAAGACATCTTCAAGCACAAGAAACTTTCCAAAGATTTCTCGCTTTACCTGCATCGTCCTACCGCAACCGATTCTTCGCTTGCACCGGAGGGATGCGATAGCTTTTATGTTCTTTCACCTGTTCCGCATCTTGGTGGCGATACTGATTGGACAACAATGGCGAAGCCTTATCGTGACTCGATTATCGGTTATCTTGAAGAACGCTACTTACCAGATTTGTCGCAGCATATCGTCTCGGAGCACTACATCGACCCATTACACTTCCGCGACACACTGAACAGCTATCTAGGTAGTGCTTTCTCGGTTGAGCCACTCTTGACGCAATCAGCGTGGTTCCGTCCACATAATCAGAGCGAGGATATTCCGAACCTGTATTTAGCAGGTGCAGGAACGCATCCAGGGGCAGGCTTGCCAGGAGTCATAAGTTCAGGTAAAATAGTAGCAGATATGATTGGTGTAAGTCGTTCGACAAAGGAGCAAGCAACACTAGCCTCTGTTAGCATCAGTAACTAGACAATTCCAGTATTTTCTTCTTAAGTTGGGGAATATTCTTCCCCAACTGTGACAAAATCTGTGCTTGCTTGCGTATTATATATAGGAAGCGAAAAGCGTAGAAGACAGGGAGAAAGTACGTGAATAGTCTGCTTCGTGCTTTGCTACAGGAACTGGAAGAGGTTGGACGACAAAACGATGCTCAAGAGCAGGATCGTCGCAATAAGATGCTCAATCTGGAGCCACAGACAGCACACTTGCTCAGTATCCTGGTAAGGAGTGGTCGCAGACAACATCTTCTTGAAATTGGAACCTCGAACGGCTATAGCACAATCTGGTTAGCATGGGCAACGCAAGGATTCGGAGGCCATGTAACTAGCATAGACCGTGATATGCATAAGCAGCAGCTAGCTGATGAAAACCTGCGACGTGCTGGTCTTCGTCAACATGTTGACCTGCTTTGTGGTGATGCGACTGAGATTGTAGCCAACCTATCAGGTCCTTTTGATTGTGTCTTCTTCGATGCTGATCGCCTCAGTGCCCCTACTCAGTTGAAGTTACTCGCTGCGAAGTTGACCCCCAACGCATTAGTCCTCGCGGACAATGTTCTTTCTCATCCACAAGAGATTGCAGAGTACTTAACAACTTTAGAGACGCTACAATTGTTTGATTCCCTCGTTGTTCCCATAGGTAAAGGCTTGAGCGTGGCATATAGAAGTGTTGAAAGGTGAGTTTCGAGCCTAAAGTTCCTTTGACACAGGAGTTAATGCTATGTCTGGACTGCATCGTTGGACGGTTATTGGTCTTGCTACATCTACCGGTTTATTAGGGCTTACCGTTACCAGTGGTTTAGGTATTCTTGTGCATCGCTTTGTTGAGGAATTTTCGCGTCCACACGCGCTTTTAGACGAATCAGTGTTTAGTTTAGAGATGCCCCATGATGCACAGGAACCACCTCTCTCCTGTCAACACGCCCTCCTCTTTCAAGTCAGCGACGGTACTGTGTTACGCGGTGACTTTTGGGCACAGCCTCAACCTGCTCCAACCGTCGTTCTCTGTCACGGCTATCGCATTAACCGTAACGTGTTACGATCAAGTGCTGCTCAAGAATACAGTCTGGGTTTCAACGTCTTCATCTTCGATTTTCGCGGACATGGCGATAGCGATAGTGTGCTAACCAGTGGTGGTAATGCTGAGGTACGCGACCTTGAGGCCGCGATAGAAGTCGCGGCAAGACAACCAGAAACACTGCCAGGTAAGATCATCGTTCACGGCTTTTCTATGGGTGCAGCCATTGCGCTTCTCACACCACCTAGTCCTCATGTCGCAGCCATTATTGCCGATAGCCCTTATGCACGCTCAGATGATGTCATGCGTCGCATTGTCCACTATCAAATGACACGCGATATTCGACGCTGGCCCTGGGTATTGCGTTACCTTCATTCGTTGTTTCCAGCATTTGTATGGCTCATTACCTCGCTAGGATTTATTGCGTTTCGTGTACGCTATGGCTATGATGTTGTTGCCCGTCCCGATACCAGTTTCAAGCGCTGGAAGAGACGTGCCAAGACTGTTCTGCAGCAACACGCAATCCCCATCCTTTTAGTGCACGCAACAGGGGATGAGCTTATTCCCATCACACATGCACAACAAATAGCGGCAGAGGCATGGGCGTGTGAGGTACCGCTGGAAACGTTTTTTGTTGAGGGTGGTTCGCATTGTGGTGCATACGGTGTTAACACTCGCCTGTATAATCAAAGAGTTCGCACATTTCTCTTGAACAATTTAGGTGATGACTTTCCAGCATCTTTTGGCGATATAGCCTGAAATTCTTGCAAAAACCCTTGCATCTTCTTCCGCTTTTGGGCATACTTGCAAGAGAATGTAGAAGTGTGTAAATTGTATAACGTGTAGTTATCGGCTTGAGAGTCTTTTGCAGCATGTTTGGGAAGTGTTTTAGGAGAGAAGAATGCTGTCGCCAGATGATACCACGAAGACAACGGATGCAGTTGGGCAGAGTCCACGTACATTTGATCACCGTAGTGCCTTGAGCGAACGTAGACAAAATATACTACAGCAGAAGCAAATCGAGAAGGAAACCGACGCTCTGCCAGCAGTGAAAGCCGAACCTCCAGAGCATACTGTACCTCATACAAAAGTTGCATGGCGACAGGTTGTACAACTGCGCGAAGAGAATAGACACCTGCGCCATCAGCTTGACGAGGCTCGCGGCGAAATGCAACGCCTACTTGGGGCATATACTGCGTTACAGACCGAGTTTGAACGTGAAATATCGGTCATTCATAGCGGACAGTTGCAAGAGTTAGAACAGTATCAGAAGTACTTGCAAGAAGTGACGAATGAGCGCAACCACCTACAAGAGTCATATAAGCATATGGAGCATCGTTATCAAGAACTCTATGCCAATTTTCAGGCGACTGTGGATGAAGAGGCAGAGAAAAAATTGTCCGATGCAGCGCAAACACTCATTCTTTCACCCGACAAGGTAACTACGGTCTTACCTGGTGCAGCTATGAAGACGATTGAATTTCATGTGAATCAAGTGAAAACAAAGCAGCTTGTTGAAGCTCAATACTTAACGGATGAGGTACAACGCATCACTGCGCATTTAGAGCAAGAGCAGTCGCAGGTGGAGGAGGAGCGACAAAAGTTGCTACGTATGCAAAATTCGGTACGAGAGCAGGCTGAGTTACGCCATAAAACGATTCAATCGCACCTTCGTGCTCGCTGGACCGTCGCGCTTGCGTTTGTGACGCTAGGTGCATTAGTCGCACTCGTTGTCATGCAGTACCTGTTCCTCTTTCTCTTTCATGTACATTTTGTACTTGCAATTACCATTTCACTTATTGCCCCCATCGTGGTGTGTGTCATCGCTGTTATGGTGTTCTCCACACCACTTTCAGCAATTCGCTATCACTATACAAGTGCACCTCACAAGAAAAAAGTGAAAAAGCAGTAATAGTAGAGAGCGAGAATGCATTTGGCGTTTTCATATTTCATGAAAACGTCAAACTCCATTCTCGCTCTTTTTGGCATGCAAAAATAGAAAGTGTGAGAAGGTCTTGACGAAAAACTTTCTATTAGGTATAACTTACTTTAACATCAATATTTTAGACATCAAATATTCGGTGTGGAAAATTTTAACATGGTAGTTTTTTGCTTCTGTTTCAAGGAGGAATGGTATGGCTCTTCAGAGAACGCTCTTACACAATGGCTGTGTTATCAGTATGGACAAGCAACTTGGCAACTTTCGGCGGGCCGATGTCTTGATCGAAGGGACGAAGATTGCCGCGGTTGGACCAGACCTCGATGTCACTGATGCCGAGGTCATCGATGCCTCGAACATGATTGTCATGCCAGGTCTCATCGATACCCATCGGCACCTCTGGGAAAGCATCTTGCGCAACATTTCCGCTGATGGTGTCCTCGCCAATTATTTTCCTGATGTCATGGGTATCCTGGCACCGGATTATCGTCCCGAAGATGCCTACGCAGGCAATCTCATCGGTGCTCTAGGTGCCATCGACGCTGGTATCACTACCATGCTCGACTGGTCTCACATTCAAAATACCCCTGAGCATTCGGACGCCGCTATTCGAGCCTTGCAGGAGTCAGGAATACGGGCAGTCTTTGGCTATGGAAGTCCCAGTACCTCGCTTCCCGACTGGATGTTCAACAGTAGCTTGGATCATCCCGAAGACGTGCGGCGGCTCCGTACCCAGTATTTTTCCTCGGAAGATCAACTTATGACTCTTGCTCTGGCCTTACGTGGACCTGAATTCACAACGATGGACGTGGTCCGCCATGACTGGGCCCTTGCCCGCGACGTTGGAGCGCGTATCACGGTTCATGTAGGAGTCGCCGCGTATGGCTTCTCCGGTGGAGTGAAACGCATGTACGAAGAGGGGATGCTTGGTCCTGATACCACCTACGTCCACTGTTGTACACTCAGTGACGAGGAATTGAAGGCCATTGTGGATACCGGAGGAACGTTCTCGGTTTCATCCGCAGTCGAAATGACGATGCAACATGGCATGCCCCCTATTGATCGCATCTTACGGTTGGGCGCGCGTCCAAGTTTGAGTGTGGATGTTGAAACCAACGCCCCTGGTGATTTGTTCACTCAGATGCGAGCGGTATTTCAGTGTCAACGCGCTCTGGTCAACCAACGTGCGATCTACGGTGGGAGCATCGAGGGAGAAAATTTGCTCTCGGTACGCGATGTGCTAGAGTTTGCAACGATTGAAGGAGCACGAGCCAACGGGCTGGATCACAAAACGGGATCGCTCACCATCGGTAAAGAGGCAGATATCCTCCTGCTACGAACGGATCTCCTGAACGTGACTCCGCTCAATGACCCCATAGGGGCCGTTGTGGTCGGCGCAGACACGAGCAATGTCGATTCGGTCTTTGTTGCTGGGCGAGCCATGAAGCGTCATGGGCAGTTGTTGAATGTTGACCTGGATCGCGTTCGCAAACTGGCTATCGAGTCACGTGACTATGTTGTGGACAAAGCAAAATTTACGCTTCCCGCATTTTAATCTTAGACTTCCACAGTAAGAATCGTGTGAATTAGTGCGGTCAACGTTGTGTCCAGCAGTACATCCAAAATGCATGTCTGTCGCTTTGCCAACGAGGTCTCGCCAAACTCAAACTATGCGAGACCTCATCTCCTGCACTTCACGAGTCCAAATGGAGCCGCCATACTCTTCAACATTGTGATTGGTGAAGAGATGAGAAAAACTGAATGCTTCAGGGTAATGCTCGGATGATTGAGAATTTTTACCTCAAGTGTATAATCACTATTAATAGCTCCCTCACTTTCCACACCAAAGTTGTAAGATACAACGTGTATGTTGTCTTGTAGGCCAAAGTCTGCAAGATGTGATTTATTTGAACCGCATACATGAGTAACTGCCGGCTTGCAATCCTCTTTCTTTTCTAATATAATGAGTAAGTACTCAATCTCTTATTCTGTTTGGTGGATGATATGGCTCGACGCAAAAGTCAAGAGAAGCGAAGCGCTCTCCTTGCAGCAGCAGTTCAGGTGATTGCCGAGCAGGGGTTGAGTGTCCCCACGTCCAAAATCGCCAAAGTAGCTGGAGTCTCAGAAGGATCACTGTTCACCTACTTTGAGACCAAAGAGACACTGCTGAATGAATTGTATTTGGAATTAAAGGCCGAAGTGCGAGCAAACATGCTCGACACGTATCCCGTCCATGCAAGCTTAGAGGTCCGTGCTCGTCGCGTTTGGGACATGTATGTTCGGTTTGGCATTGCCCATCCTGACAAATACAAAGTCATTACCCAACTGAGCGTTTCGGATGCCATCTGGGAACGGACCAGACGCATGAGTATGGAAGGATACGAAGCAATTCATGAGATGATTCAAGAGACGTTTGCCTACGGTGCTCTCAAGGATCAGCCCTATGCATTTGGCACGGCCTTACTCCTCTCTCTCATGAATATGACGATCGAGTTTATCGCACAACATCCTTTAGAGACAGACCGTTTTTGGGATGCTGGCTTTACCGCTTTCTGGAATGCGGTGACAGGGTCCTAAAAGCTTTTCTTTTAAATGAGTGCTTAAGTACTTATTTAAGTAATCACTGACCGCTAGAGTTTGTCTAGCTGCAGTCTTGAGTTTGAGGAAGGAAGCCATATCATGGCACTCATCACAACCCGATTCGACGCCACAAGCACCGCTGAGGACGTCGTGGCAGGTCTCGACCTCACCAGTGTCCGTGCTATCGTCACTGGGGCCTCGTCCGGCATCGGCCTTGCGACCGCTCGCGCACTCGCTAGTGCTGGCGCGGAAGTAACGCTCGCGGTCCGCAATACCGACGCTGGTGTGAAGGCCGCTGAGAACATTGCGAAGGCGACCAATAATGAGCGTGTGCGCGTCGCCGCCCTGGACCTTGCCAATCAAGCCTCGGTCGCCACCTTTGTCCAGAGCTGGAACGGCCCACTGCATCTGCTGATCAACAATGCGGGGGTTATTCCGAGCACTCTGTCCCGAACCGAGGAAGGCTGGGAACTGCAGTTCGCCACTAATTACCTTGGTCACTTCGCCCTGAGCCTCGGATTGCATGATGCCCTCGCCGTTGGTTCCCGCGAACGGGGAGAGGCACGCATCGTCATGGTTAGCTCCACGGCGCATATGAGATCACCGATTGTGTTCGACGACATCCACTTTGAACGGCGCGAGTACGACCCGCAGGCGGCCTACGCACAGTCCAAGACCGCCGACTCGTTATTCGCGGTCGAAGCCACGCGCCGCTGGGCCGCCGATGGCATCGTCGTCAACGCTGTCAACCCCGGCGGTGTCGCCACCGGGCTGCAAAGAGACTTCACACAGAAACAAAAAGACTACTTGGCCGACGCCGAGGCATCAGGAGTCTTCGTCTACAAGACGGTCGAGCAAGGTGCCGCTACCACCCTCGTCGCGGCAGTCGCCCCCGAATTCGCCCACACTGGCGGGCACTATCTTACTGACGGTCAAGAGGCCCACACTGTGCCCAACGACGCCGACTTGTTCAAAAATGGCGATGCTGTCAAGCAGTGGGCTATTGACCCGGACACCGCACAGAAACTGTGGATGGTCTCGCTTGCGCTCATCGGTCAACCCGCCACGCATAGCACGGACGTGTCGTAACATGCCGAGATGTACTTCACGTTCGTGGAGGCAAGAATACCCAATCTATCACGCCCCAGAAGGTAGGGCCATTCATCCCCACGCTTGCGCATACAGGGACTTTCTGGCCCGTTCTGGTAAAGTGGCGATCAGCGAAGAGACGCGAAAAATTGAATATTCAAGATAATGCTAGAGGATCGAGAATTTTAACCCCAAATACGCAAGTCCTAAATAGCACTCTCACGTTCCAGGTAAAAAGTTGTAAAATATAACAAGTATGTTTTCTTATTGATTGTAAGTCTACAAAATATGTTTGACTGTGGTCAAGAGACAAAGGTAATAAATATTTTCGACAAGATAAGGAAGTTTTTATGCAACGGATTTGCGTATACGCTGGCTCGAATCTTGGAGTACGGCAGGAGTATCAGGATGCGGCACGAGCGTTGGGGCAGGAGCTTGTTGCGCGTGGCCTGGGATTGGTCTATGGTGGTGGGCATGTTGGGCTAATGGGCGTGCTTGCTGATGCTGTACTGGCAGGAGGTGGTGATGTGACTGGTGTGATGCCAGCCGCACTGTTCCCCAATGAGATTGCATATAGAAATGTGACGCAATTTTATGAAGTGGGCAGTATGCACGAGCGTAAAGCGATGATGGCTGAGTTGGCAGATGGCTTTATCGCGCTTCCAGGCGGTTTTGGGACATTTGACGAGCTATTTGAAATGATTACTTGGTCACAAATTGGTTTGCATAGTAAGCCTGTTGGCTTACTTAACGTTTCCGGCTTTTTCGAGCCACTACTTGCACTGGTGAAGCATTCATCGGATGAAGGATTTATTTCACCAACTCATGCCCACCTTATTTTGCACGGAGAGACACCTACCGCGCTCTTAGATAGCTTTGCGGCCTACATACCAGCACCTCGGCAAGGAAAATGGACAAATTTGCCTCAAGCATAGAAGCATTCGTTATAGAGAAAGATTGTTAGTGTACATAAGATTTAGGGCGTTAGTAGCAGTTCATCTTTTTCTCATTCGAGAGCAACATATTCTATTGTTGCGTCGCTACAATACAGGATATGCAGATGGACAATATAGTGTTGTTGCTGGTCATCTGGATGGGAACGAAGAAATTAAAACTGCGATGATCCGTGAAGCATGGGAGGAAGCTGGGATTAAGATCGATCCATCGCAGTTGCAAGTTATTGGTGTCATGCATCGAAAGTCTGGTGATGAACGGATTGACTTTTTTCTAGTAGCCACTACATGGACTCACGAGATTATCAATAAGGAACCGCACAAATGTGATGAACTCGCGTGGTATCCCCTGGATGCTCTACCGAATACAACGATCCCTTACATAAGAACAGCTATTACAAACTATCGTCAAGGAAAATGGTTTGATAGCTTCGGCTGGCTGTAGGGACCGATTTATCGCGTCCTCATTGCGGCAATTGAC
>CAXUHF010000097.1:9593-20833 GCA_964250765.1 uncultured Ktedonobacteraceae bacterium
ACCCACAGCTCATCAGTTCTTAGCTTGATGCATATTGGACGCGATAAATCGGTCCCTACAGCCAGCGACGTACACGTTGTTTGTAAGCAAGATACTGTATGCCAAACTTACGCTCAAGGTAGCGTTCCTCGCGTTCTATAACACCGAAGGTCATTAGACCGAGGACAGCAGGTAAAAAGAACATTAGCCACAAAGAATTCACGAGAAACATGATACCAATGTAAAGCAGAGTCATGCTAAGATAGAGCGGATTGCGTGTAAAACGAAATGGACCTCCAGTGACGATAGTGGTAGCTGGATGTGTTGGATTGATATTGGTATGCTCCTTGTTCATTTGTCGAAATCCTGATAGGCCAATTGTTAATGCTATACTAATACATGTGCTACCAAGCGTTAAACCGATACCGCGAGAGGCTCGTGGAAGATACTTGAGTGGAACAAGACGATGAAGGAGGAGGCCAAGTGCTAAACCTCCCAGATAGATAAATGGTGGAGGTGCAATGACACCAGGATTATCTTTGATGTCTGTACTCATGGGTTATAGCTCCTTTTTCAATCTCTATATATCTTTACAGAAGAGTATAGCAGATGTGGCTAGAATTCTTTGTCTTTCTTTAATGAAGACGTTGTAGCAACCCGATTTTATCACATCTAAATACACAACAAACGAGCAGGTTAGATCGTGATATTTGTAGAGAAAAACATAGCAGTCAGGAGATGCGCAATGAAGAATACCGAGAGAGCAACCGAGAGAACAGAGGAACTTGCCGACGTGATCGCGCAAAAGCTGGCAGCCTTTGCAGCAATGCAGGAAGAGTTTGAGGCAAGTTTTCGCTTTTTACAGGACATGCATGGGCAGAAACGTTTTGAGTCGTTTGTAGTCGCTGACGCTGTGCGCTATCTCCATGCACGTTGGATATGTGAGCAGAAGGGGCGCCTCTTGAGCGTTGCTAAAACATCTAAAGAGTATGAAGGCGGCTTGTGCCTGGAATTGCTACAGCAATGGCAAAAAGGCGATACAGCAAGCGTTGTAGAGTTCCTCAGTCGTCGGCTTGATATGTTGCCACTTGCCGATATCACACGGCAGATGGCTGAAATACAACAAGAGCAACGCAGCGATGGATTGCTGGAACGTCTTGTACATGGTCGCTTAGTAATGCTTAACCGTGGCATGAATTTGATGCATCTACTAGATACGCTCTTTGTCCTGCCAGAAGAGGAATTGCTACGGTCTGTACAGGATGCATGTGTACAGTACGGTCATACACCAGAGCAAATCATACAACAATTGCAAGAAATGGACGCGCCACTTTACTCGTATGTGCCACATCAGTCATTGGCGCAGCAGAACATGCTTGTGATGAATGCTATGATGGTGGATGTCATGATAGTACCAGATGATGTGCCAGGGCAACGCTCATGGCGCGTAGTGTCGCCAACTGAGCCGAACAGTCCGTTGGCGGAACATGTGGTAGAGGGATACCAGGAATTGGTGTCGCCAACGCATAATAACAAAAATGCTGATCGTTTCGTTGATCGTCCAGAGCCGGACGAGAGCGGAGAGATAGTTTAATCACTCAAAAAGTAGAAACTTCTTTGTACTCTTCTTTCGTATTACAAGGAAGCCACACAACATACTCGCCATAGGTGTATTATCTATTGTAGCATTGTTGCTTGTGTAACGTCCTTTGTACAAGAAAAATGTAAGAACGAGAAAATGCATGACTCACCAACCATTGAAAGGAAATGGAGATGGCAACCACTCAAGGCAGCATTCACGATGACGTGAACCCCTCTGGAAAAGCACATCGCCCGGCAGCGGTATATGGTATTGCGGCGATTGCAGCGTTAGGGGGCCTGCTCTTCGGCTATGATACAGGTGTGATATCGGGTGCCGAACTTTTTTTGAAAAAGGATTTCGCGCTTACCTCCTTTACTGAAGAGTTAGCCGTTAGCTCGATTCTTGTTGGAGCGATTATTGGTGCCGCTGTTGGAGGAAGATTAAGTGATGCGATCGGTCGTAAAAAGACGCTCATCACGATGGCGATTATTTTTGCGGTGGGTGCACTACTTACCTCAATAATGCCAAATCTAGCCTTGTTTATTGTCTGCCGCATTATTGTTGGCTTTGCTATCGGCGTGGCCTCATTTGTGTCACCGATGTATATCGCGGAGATGGCTCCACCAAAACTGCGCGGCGGTCTAGTAACCTTTAACCAACTCGCTGTGACAATTGGAATCGCCGTTTCTTATTGGATCGATCTTGCATTTGCGAGTGTCAATCTAGGCTGGCGTCCAATGTTCGCCGTTGCCGCCATTCCAGGCATTGGCTTGCTAATTGGTATGTTTTTCCTGTCGGAGACTCCACGCTGGCTAGCGGGACGAGATCGCTGGGATGAGGCAGACAAGGCGTTGAACTATCTTTCGCCAGAGGATAAAGAGAACGAGCTAAAGTCGATTCGTTCTGCTGTCAAAGATGGTAGTCCTCCAACGATACGGACGTTTATTCGGTCTGGCTTGTCGATAGCACTTGTGGTAGGTGTTGGTCTGGCGTTGTTACAGCAGTTTGTGGGTATCAACACCGTCATTTACTATGCTCCAACCATCTTTGGTTATGCAGGCTTTAAGTCGGCCTCTGGTGCAATTCTGGCGACGAGTGTTGTCGGTGTTGTCAACGTGCTGGGAACAGTTGTGGCTATTCTGCTGCTTGATCGCGTGGGACGACGACCTTTGTTGCTTATAGGAAGTGTTGGCATGGCGGTTGCGCTCGCAGCGATGGGTATCATCTTCCTGATTGGCCCCACTAAAATTGGTGTACTGATTTTAATTGCTTTGTTGGTGTATATCGTCTCCTTTGCGATTGGCATGGGTCCCGTTTTCTGGCTGTTGAGTTCGGAGTTGTTCCCAACGCGCTTACGTGGTACTGGTGGCAGCATTTCGACGGTGGCAAACTGGGGCGGCAATTTGCTCATCAGTATTACATTCCTTTCGTTGATTGACCTGATAGGCAAGCCGTTTACGTTCTGGCTGTATGCATTGCTCGCGGTTGGCGCATTCATTTTCTGCTGGTTCCTTGTACCTGAAACAAATGGTAGGAACCTGGAAAATATCGAGGCGTACTGGAAAAACGGGCGTAAGTGGGAGAATACAGAAGAGAAGAGTGCTGTAGGAAAGTAGAATATGCAAAATACAGGAAATCGTAGGCCGTGGGTCATAACGGCGGCATGGTTTGGAACGATTGCGTTTCTAGGATTGCTCAAACGCGTATTGGAGAAGCAGAGAGAAGGGTAGTGGAAACCAGCAATACATAAGGAGATATGACAGAAGGTTCGCTTCTGTCATATCTCCTTATGTATTGCTGGTTTCCTTGCCATATTTTGATTTTTTCTTTACCCTTGTTTTTCTCTAATTTCCCTGGTATACTTCTTGCTACAAGGGTTAGTGTACGAATGACACCTTTAATTTTTTGTCTGCTTAGTAAGTGTATATTGTACACTTATTTAAGGGAGAAGAGAGCATGATAGAGAGTCAGTTTGATGTTGTGATTATCGGGGGCGGTATCGCAGGTCTCTCGGTAGCTCTGCGACTGCCGGAGCATATGCGAGTCGCGCTCTTTACAAAGGGATTACTTGGTGAAAGCAACACGCGCTATGCGCAGGGCGGCTTAGCTGTTGCGCTAGGTGCTGATGATAAGCCCGAACTTCATTTGCAAGACACGTTAGCCGCAGGTGCTGGTCTATGCGATGAGGAGGCGGTACGTGTGCTGGTCGAGCAAGCACCGGACGCAGTGCGCTGGCTGATTAGTTTGGGTGTGCAGTTTGACCGAGTACATGATGAGAGCGACGCTCATGCGACGCCCGATGGCTTTCTGCTTGGACGTGAGGGAGCGCATTCGCGTTGGCGCGTCTTGCATGCAGGTGGTGATGCAACGGGTGCTGAAATTGAACATGTTCTTATAGCCGAACTTCGTAAGCGTTCTTCTATAGTGGTGTATGAAGAGACATTTGTACGCAAACTAGGTGTAGAGCAGGGTGTTTGTACAGCAGTAGAGGCAGTCGATAAGCATGAGCAAGGCTTTACTGTTACGGGTAACGCGATTATCCTGGCAAATGGTGGCGCGGGTGGCTTGTGGTTGCATACATCAAATCCTGTGGCGGCGACTGCGGATGGTCTGGCACTGGCATGGGATGCTGGTGCGGCTTTAACCGATCTTGAGTTTATGCAATTTCATCCTACCGTACTTGTTGCTGATAACGCATCTCATCTTATCTCTGAGGCTGTACGAGGGGAAGGTGCGTACTTACGCAATCATGCAGGCGAGCGTTTTATGCCGCGTTATAGTGAGCAAAACGAACTGGCACCACGTGATGTGGTGGCACGCGCCATCCTGAGCGAGATGCTTGCTGAGCAGACGAATTGCCAGTACCTCGATCTGCGTCACTTGCCTGCGGAGAAGATGTATATGCGCTTCCCAACGATTTCGGCACTTTGTCAAATGCACAGCTTAGACTTAGCAACTGACTTGATACCCATTGCACCAGCAGCCCACTATTGTATGGGTGGTGTGAGCGTGGATACTTATGGACGAACAACGGTACCAGGATTGTATGCTGTTGGCGAGGTCGCATGTACGGGTGTGCATGGTGCAAATCGACTGGCAAGCAATTCGCTCTTAGAGGGACTTGTGTATGGTGTACGCATTGCAGACTTTCTTGCTAAAGGAGAAAAGAATGCTCTTGACCCTACTAGAGTTACGGGTAAGCAAACAGTCAGAATGAACGATATTGTACAAGGAGAGGCACTATTGTCTGGAATTACTGTTGAACGTACAGCACAGGCAATACGCACTGAATTGCGACAACTTATGTGGCAATATGTGTCACTATGTCGAGACGAGGCAGGATTGTTGGAAGCAAGGCAGAAAGTCAGAGAATTACGTCGTAGCATGATGCTCACGGAACAAGGAAAAGGACAAGGGCAGCAGGAGCTAGAAACGCTAAATATGTTGCGTGTAGCGGAACTGGTCATTGTTGCTGCGCTTGTGCGTCATGAGAGTCGAGGAAGTCATTGGCGTCTGGACTATCAGGCGACTGATGAGGCACTGGCAACACAACATTTTGTGTTGCAACGTGAAGATACGTTTGAGCAGCAGTCAAAGGTCACACATGAGGAGGTTGTACCGTATGTATAAGCCATATGAAGATGTGATTCGGCGAGCGTTAGAGGAAGATGGAGCCTATGACGATATCACAACGCTAAGTACTGTATCAGAACTACAGCAAGTTCGTGCGACGTTTCTAACAAGGCAAGCAGGCGTGATTGCTGGTATGGATGTTGCGCTACGTACATTCCGCATGTTAGATAAAAGCCTTGAAATTAAACAGGTGATACAGGACGGTACTGCTGTGCAGTCAGACGATGTACTTGCGAGTCTGTATGGCTCGGCGCGTTCGGTGCTCAGTGCGGAACGGGTCGCGCTGAATTTTCTAGGGCGATTGTCAGGGATTGCCACGATTACGGCACAATGTGTACAGGCAATTGAGGGGGCGCAAGCACGCATCCTGGATACGCGAAAGACAACGCCAGGGTTGAGAAGCCTCGAAAAAATGGCGGTATTGATGGGCGGTGGACACAATCACCGTTTTGGCCTGAGCGATGGTGTGTTGATTAAGGACAATCATATCAAAGCGGCGGGTGGTATTCCAAATGCAATTGCTGGAGCGCGCCATATGGCTCCTCATCTGCTCAAGATCGAGGTTGAGTGTGAGACGTTGACCGAGGTGAGCGAGGCGATTGAGTCGAGAGCAGATGTGATCTTGCTTGATAATATGTCTATTGAGGGCATGCATGAGGCAGTAACGCTGCTGCGTCGAGAGGCACCGCACATACTGATTGAGGCGTCGGGAAATATTGGTACGAATATAGAGCGTCTAGCTGCGGTTGCGTCAACAGGTGTGGATTTCATTTCGTTAGGTGCAATTACACATTCAGCTCCCAACTTCGATATCTCATTAGAATTTGCATAGGAGAAGACGCAATGGCTACGATACAATCTGAGTGCGCCGAGAGTCAGGAGACGCGAGTGTTACCGTTGTTGACACCGAGCGTACGCGCAAAGCATGACCTGTCAAAACGGAGCGATACTATTCCGATGTTTTACGCGGAAATGGATGGTGACGAGCTAGACCATCGTATCGCGGCGGCACGCGCAACGCTTGGTGAGCGGCTTGTGATTCTGGGACATCACTATCAACGCGATGAGATTATTAAGTACGCAGACTTTCGAGGTGATTCGTTCAAGCTCGCGCAATTGGCGGCGGCACGTCCACAGGCGGATTACATTGTGTTTTGTGGAGTCCATTTTATGGCGGAAAGCGCGGATGTGCTGAGCGGCCCACATCAGAGAGTGATTTTGCCTAATCCGGCGGCTGGCTGTTCGATGGCTGACATGGCAAATATTGCCGAGGTTGAAGAGTGTTGGCAAATACTACACGAGACGCTTGGTGAGGACGCAGGGATTATTCCAGTGACATATATGAACTCGGCAGCCAATCTCAAAGCATTTTGTGGACGCAATGGTGGAATAGTATGTACCTCGTCGAATGCCCCTGCTGTCATTCGGTGGGCATTCACGCAAGGGAAGCGAGTGCTGTTCTTTCCAGACGAGCATCTTGGACGCAATACAGCGTTCGCATATGGTATTCCAGAAACGCAAATGGCGGTGTGGAATCCGAAGAATCCGATGGCGGCAGTAGATGCGGAAGAGGAGATCGAGCGAGCAAAAATCATTTTGTGGAAGGGCTACTGCACAACACATATGCGTTTCAGTGTCTCACAGATCGAGCAGGCACGCGCCGACTATCCTGGTATTCAGATCATCGTGCATCCAGAGTGTCGGCGTGAGGTCGTCGAAGCGGCTGATCTCTATGGTTCGACGGAGTATATTATTCAGCAGATTGAACAAGCTCCAGCCGGTAGCAAATGGGGTGTTGCAACTGAGATTAACCTTGTGCATCGTTTAGCGCAAGAGCATCCTGATCAATTCATCTTTTGCCTTGACCCGATTGTTTGCCCATGTTCCACCATGTACCGCATTCATCCAGCGTACCTTGCATGGGTCTTGGAGGGATTAGTGCAGGGCGAAGTGATCAATCAAGTCAAGGTTGACGAGGATATTGTGTACTGGTCACGTGTGGCATTGGAGCGTATGCTTTCATTGTAACTGTGGACAGGAAAAGCAAGGATGTGGGCCGCATGCAGCCCACATCCTTGCTTTTCCTGTCCACAGTTACTTCACACCTCGATCTCGGCTATGGACTCGCGTATCCATGTGGGACGATAGGGAAAACGATCCACTTGTTCACGTGATGTGACACCAGTGAGCACTAGAATTGTACGCAAGCCGCTTTCGAGACCTGACTCAATCTCAGTATCCATGCGGTCTCCAATCATCACGGACTCTTCGGAATGAGCATTGAGTGTACGCAAGGCGGTACGCATCATAAGCGGATTCGGTTTTCCAATGTAATAGGGCTTGACGCCTGTCGCGGCACTAATTAAAGTGGCAATCGCACCTGTACCTGGCACGTTGCCGCCTTCGCCTGGACCTATCACATCTGGATTGGTGGCGATGAAACGAGCACCGGCAGCCACAAAGCGGATCGCACGTGTGATGCGCTGAAAACTGTAGGTTGTTGTTTCGCCGAGCACGACGTACTCCGGGTCTTGATCTGTGAGAATATAACCAATATCGTGCAAGGCTGTCGTTAGTCCAGACTCTCCGATGGTAAATGCTCGTCCGTTTGGTCGTTGATCGTGCAGAAATTGTGCAGTAGCAAGCGCAGAAGTAAAGATAGCTTCTTGTGGCACTTGTAGACCTATGTAGGATAAGCGTACCTGGAGGTCACGCGGTGTGTAGAGCGAATTGTTAGTAAGAATAAGAAACGGAATATTCTTCTCTTGTAGCTTTTGTATAAACTCGGATGCTCCAGGGATGATGGTTGAACCTTTGACAAGGACTCCATCCATGTCTGTAAGATAATTCTTGATACCATTCATGCGTATGTCTCTCCTCAAATATAGAGTAGTTGTCATCAATACACGTTTTTACTTGTATATGAAAATTAGTTTTGTGCATGAGTGTAAGTGATATGCTCGCTCAAATCATATCACAAGAGAAGAGGCACGAATGCTCAAAGAAAAATTTGTGCAACAGTGGGAGTGTTAGAGCATCTCAAGCGGTTGGGGTCTAGTTGGTGGTGGAAATGCACGGTCAAGCGTAGAGATATCTTGCTCTGTGAGATGCAGGTCGAGTGCTGCATGGTTCTCCCTGACATGTGCTGATGTACTTGCTTTTGGGATGATGGAAAGATTGTCTTGCCGCAAAAGCCATGCGAGGGCTACCTGTGCGGTCGTCGCGTTGTGCTCGGTAGCTATACTCTGAAGTTCGGGATGGTTGAGCATCCGCCCCTGTTCAATAGGTGAATAGGCCATAACTGGAATGCCGTAGTCGCGGCACCACGGCAATAAGTCGTACTCGATGCCACGTCGTGTGAGGTTATACAGTACTTGATTGGTTGCAACTGCCGCGCCATCAGAAAGGCTTACTAACTCCTTCATATCTGAGATGTCAAAATTGCTCACTCCCCAGTACCGAATCTTTCCCTGACTAACCAATGTTGTGAAGGCTTCGAGCGTCTCTGTTAATGGTGTACGACTCCGCCAGTGCAAGAGGTAAAGATCAATCTTATCAGTTTTTAGACGGCGCAAACTGTTTTCGCAAGCGGTTATAGTTCCTCTTTGTGTCGCGTTGCTTGGTAAGACCTTATCGACCAGGAAAACATCGTTGCGTCGTCCTGCGATTGCCTCTGCAACCACTTTCTCGGCAGCTCCATTTGCATACATCTCAGCAGTATCAACAAGTGTCATACCGAGGTCGAGACCGAGGCGCAGTGTTGCTATTTCATCCGCCCGTCGATGTGCATTTTCGCCCATGCCCCATGTTCCCTGTCCGAGCACTGGCATTGTCTCGCCTGATGGAAGCGGAAGTGTGCGAACAGTAGGTGTAGACATTGTATCTTTCCTTTTGCTGAGATAATGCAGATGTGATCATAACAGTCTTCTTGATACTTCTGTTTAAGGTCCAAAGAATATATTTTTCTCAGTACTGAGGGTAGCACGCTACGCAAAAAGGAAAGGTTACATAAGCGTATGTGGAACAGCTTGTACTGATAGTGTGATTCTAAAAATGGAAGTAAAATGTGAGCAAATACTACTACTTCTTGGCGCAGACACTCCGAACCCCTACACCTGATAACGGCTTATATCGCCTTTCTCTAGGAAGATACTCACAATGACTTGAATACTTGGACGATAAGGGTGATAATACCACATATATTGGTTGCTTGTATAACGAAGTGCTGCTAACTTTTGCGGCTCTTTCGTGGACGTTTGCAAGAGAGTAATTTTAGTACTGTGTTGAAAGGATAAACTAGATGCAAAGTAGTTCAAACACCTTAACTGAGTCGCATCTTCCAACGAAGAGATCGGCTTGGAGCCGTTTGTGGGAGGGATGGTATCGCCTCAGCACGCCCGCGAAACCGCTTGCCGATGCTTCACAGGAAGCACGTGAAATTGTCAGGCGAGCACGCGTGAATAGTGTTGTTGTGCTTATGCTCTTTCTTTTCAATATACCATCGTTTTTCGCCGCAATCTATGGTTCAAATAAAGGTCGAATAACTGAGCTTGTCATTCTCAGCGTGATTGATATTATATCCATCTACTTCAATCGTCGAGGTCTTGTAAATGTTGTTGGAGCACTCATTTGGCTCTCGTTTTCGGCCAGCATTATGACAGATATCGTGACGACGCCCGGCGGTCTCAGCCTGACGGTTATTTCATTATTTATGTTGCTCATTCTCCCTCAGACAATAGCTTCCGTTATGCTTCCTCCTCTTTTTGTCTTTGTATCTGCTCTGCTTAATGTTCTCTTTTGCACTCTAGTTATCAATTTTATGCCGCGTCCAGCGAGTATGAATGTTTTCATGCCGATTGCCTACGCGAACGGCATTTTTCTTCCTATCACGGTGTTGGGTATCACTGCCGTGATCAGTTTCCTGGCACAAAATAGTTTGGGGCAGGCACTTCGAGATCGAGACCGAGCACAAGAAATTATTCGCCTGGAACGCAACCTTTCTATACAGGCAGAGGAGATGTTGAAGAGAAAAAAGCAACTGGAGCAGGGCATTGCTGTTATTATGGAGACTCAGACGCATGTCGCGAATGGGAATTTAAATGCTCAAGTCCCCTTAACCAAGGATCATCAGCTTTGGCCCGTTGCGAGTACACTCAATAATCTTATTGCGCGTCTCCGTCGTTACCATCATGTAGAAAGAGAATTAGAGGTAACAAAACAAAGTGCCTTCACACTCGTCAATAGCATCCAAGCATATAAAGCTGGTCAAAGAGTGAACCAATATAAGCGCACAGGAACAGTCATTGATCCCATTGCTGTGGAAATCTTTAGCCAGGAAGGTTCACACTCTTCACGCTTACAAGAGTAACTGCTGGCTCTTGAGTAGGAATAGATACTTTTATAAGGCGAACGTATAAATCTCGACAGCCGCCCCACCTCAGGGACGGCCTTTTTTTGTGGTACACTAACCGAAGTTTGGATGTAAAGAAAAACGCTTTGAAGTGAGGTAGTTATATGAGTGATACAGAGATTCAGGAATCACAACCCGCTCCTGATTTTACACTTGCAGCGATTGGGCCGGAAGATGTTGTGAAAAATGATCAGATTCATCTTTCTGATCTTCGCGGTAAGAATATTGTCTTATACTTTTATCCAAAAGACGACACCCCTGGCTGCACAAAAGAAGCGTGTAATTTCCGCGATGCAAACCGTGAGATGCAGAAACGTGGCATTGTGGTGCTTGGCGTAAGCACAGATAGCATTGCGTCACACCAGAAATTTGCAGACAAGTATGGCTTAGCATTTCCTTTGCTTTCAGACCCCGAAGCGCATGTTGCTCAATTGTATGACGTGTATAAAGAGAAAAGCATGTATGGCAAGACATTTATGAGTGTCAACCGTGAGACATTTTTGATTGACAAAGATGGAGTTGTGCGTAAAATCTGGCATAAGGTGAAGCCAGATGACCATGCACAAGAAGTCCTGGACGCGGTAGAAGTATTGCATCTGTAATAACATATCGGACATACGAAAATAGCTCAAGCAG
>CAXUHF010000098.1:0-1062 GCA_964250765.1 uncultured Ktedonobacteraceae bacterium
TTTATTGGGGATTACTTAAATTGTTCAATGTGTCACATTGATTTGAACCATGTCTTAACGAATTAACGTGGAAATAAACCTCACGGACGCCCACAAGGGGCTACCCTACTATACATAGTGGGCGTAGCCCACCAGAACGTCGTATAGTAGGGTAGCCCCTTGTGGGCGTCCGTGGGATTCCCAAAGTAATTTATTAATCTGCATCATCGGTCCCTACATAGGAACAGGAGCTAACGAACGATGAGAACAAACCATGTAAAGGCGAAATTGCACAATGGTGAACCCGTTTTGGGCGCATGGCTCAATCATTCAACTCCACAACAGGCACGACTCCTGGCACGCCTTGGCTTTGATTGGTTACTTGTAGATGCGGAGCATGGGTCATATAATCCTACGGTTGTGGCTGATATCGTCGCAAGCATCATTGATGCGGGAACGGTATGCGCTCCACTTGTACGTGTGCCACATAACACGGTTGAGTGGTTTAAATGGGCACTTGATGCAGGAGCGTGGGGTGTCATTGTGCCAATGGTTAACACGGTAGAGGAAGCACAGCAGGCAGTAAGTTGGTCGAAGTATCCGCCACTAGGCACACGTAGCATTGGTGGCGTCTTTGCCCCACTCGCTTTTGGAGCACCTGATTGGCCCAGTTATGCACGTATTGCGAACGATGAAATTCTGGTGATTCTACAAATTGAAAGCCTAGCAGGATTACATAACCTCGATGCTATTTTGAGCGTGCCAGGAGTGGATGTTGCGTTTGTTGGCCCAAATGACTTGCATGCATCGCTTGGACTACCATCGAGCAATGAGGGTACCGAACCCGAATTTGTTCAAGCACTCGAACAGATTAAAGATAGCGCACGACAACACAACATCGCGCTCGGTATCTTCACCAGTGGCGGGAACGCGGCGGCCCAGCGTATTCATGAGGGATTTCAGATGGTCAGCGTAACATCTGATCTCTCTAGCTTAGTAACAGGGGCAACGCAGCAGTTACAGCTAGCACAAAATCATCAATCACCTTCGTAGGGACCAGATTTATCGCGTCCGAGGCGCAAT
>CAXUHF010000098.1:1162-14351 GCA_964250765.1 uncultured Ktedonobacteraceae bacterium
ACAAAATCATCAATCACCTTCGTAGGGACCAGATTTATCGCGTCCGAGGCGCAATTGATTGCGCGAGAGGTCAGTTCCACGTTATCTTGTTATTGCATATATAGGCAATGAATTGCCTTTGGACGCCGTAAACATGGTCCCTACCACCATTCATACAAGAGTTAAATGAATTGCCTTTGGACGCCGTAAACGTGGTCCCTACCACCATTCATACAAGAGTTAATAGCATACTAAAGTAACAAAGAAAGGCAGATACATATTATGCCACAACAAAGCACAAGTCCAATTCGTTCGATAGGAGTATTGACCGGCGGCGGCGACGTGCCAGGACTCAATGCAGCGATTAAAGCACTCGTATACCGTGCGGAACCTGAGAGTATTCGCGTCACGGGACTACGTTCAGGATGGGAAGGAATTACTTTTCTGGATCGCTCACGTCCACTTGAAAGCCTTCTTTACAAACCTGAAGAAGCGAGCACATGGAAGGGTAACTATGTGATGCCTTTGTCGCGCCTGAACACACGTGCGATAGATCGACAAGGTGGCACCATTCTGCAATCAACGCGCACCAATCCTGCGAAAGTGCGTGTTGCAGACCTGCCCGATCATCTGAAACACATGGCGGAGGGACATGCATCGGATGACCGTATCGACCTGACCAACGAAGTTTTAGAGAACATGAAATTTCTTGGACTTGATGGTCTGGTCGTGATCGGTGGTGATGACACGCTCAGTTATGGTGCTGTACTTGCCTCAAAAGGCGTTCCCGTATGGGGCATTCCTAAGACGATGGACAACGATGTGCCGGGAACGGATTATTGTATTGGTTTCCAGACCGCTATTAGTCGTGCCGCCGAGTTCATCGGGCGTATTCGTTCAACGGCAGAGTCACACAGCGAAACAATTCTGTTCCGTATGTTCGGGCGTGACGCGGGCTTCACCGCTCTTGAGACCGCTACTGTAGCCTGGACTGATCGCTTGCTTATTCCAGAGGTGGAAGCCAACATCGACAGACTCGCCGATCTGATCGCGCAGGATCGACGCAATCCACAAAGTTACTCAACGGTTGTGCTATCAGAAGGAGCCAATCTCGGCGTGCCCGTACCAGAGATAGGAGACGCTGACGCCTATGGTCATAAGAAAAAGGTCAACGTTGCGGAATTTCTTGGTGAGGAGCTTACGACACGTATACCACATGTGCGCTTCATTCCAATTGACCTGACATACTTCTTGCGTAGCGGTGAGCCAGAAGTGTATGACAAACATATGGCGATTTACTATGCTAACCTTATCATGGCTGCTGTCGAGAAGGGCATGTATGGTGTCATGGCGGCGCATCGCAATGGTGCGTTTGTCTATACGGACATTCCTGGCAAAAACTTGTCGGCGCGTCGTGTGGACCCAGCAGACTATCACACCGAGCGGTATCGTCCGCGCTTCGAGCATATAACCGGCGAATATCTGCCACAACAATCTTAAGACAAAGTTGGACGCGTAGGGAAGACTGCAATACCGCCGTTCAAATAGGCACAATTTATTGGATATGAAACCCACGGACGCCCACAAGGGGCGACCCTACTATATACAGCGTGCGGAGCACGCAAGAGCGTTGTATAGTAGGGTAGCCCCCATAGGCGTTAACGTAAGGGCAAAAAAGAGGTCTTTGGTGAGGCCAGGGCACCCGCAAGGGGATGCCCCTCCCATAGGACGATGGCACCTGGGTAGCGAGTTCGTGTATGGGAGGGGCATCCCCTTGCGGGTGCCCTGGTCCCCTCTTATATCCTTACGTTAACGCTTATGGGGTCGCCCCTTGTGGGCGTCCGTTACGTAAAAATATATCATCCAGAAATGATCAATTTAATCCGACACAGCAGTGGACTCCTCCTGCGCCGTTGCCACATCCTCTACCGTTCCAGTTTGCTCTTGCCCTTGTACGGATCTCTTGCCACGTAAGAGCGAGGCAAGAGCCGCCACGAGACACATAGCAGTTGAAAGATAGAATACTCCATGCAGGCCAATGAGAAATGGCGGTGAGATCAAGTTTGGAAAAAAGCTTCTACCCAGTAAGTTCGCCTGATCTGCCTTTGACAGCGCGCTAAGTACATTCGCAGGCAGCAAGGTCGCCATCGGATTGTAGCCAAGAAAAGCCGCGAAAAGGGCTGATGTTGGTGGCAAATGCGCAATTTTATCAGCCACCGTAGCCGGAACGCCAGCTCGTGTCAAGCCACTAAAAAGCGTTATCGGCAAGGCCGATGCTAAACCAGCCGTGATAATGCTGAAAAAGACACCGATACTTACAAGCGAACCTGAGTTCTGGAAGGTGGCACGCATACCTGATGCCACGCCGCGCTGGTCGGCTGGAACGCTGCTCATCACAGACGAGGTATTTGGCGAAGAGAACATACCCTGTCCAAGACCAAGCATAAACAGAATGATAGCGAACCAGATATAGTCGAAGTTCGCCGGTAGAAATGTCAGCAGAAAAAAGCCTACCGCTTGAATCACCATACCCGTTGTCGAGAAGATGCGTGCACCGAAACGGTCCGAAAGCCAACCACTCAACGGTCCCATTACGACAAAGCCAACCAACAAGGGCAACAAGTAAATGCCTGCCCATAGCGGCGTAACGTCATAACTATAGCCATGCAGAGGGAGCCAGATGCCTTGCAACCAGATGATTAGCATAAACTGAAGCCCACCACGTGCGATACTCGCTAGAAAGCTACTCGCATTGCCAGCCGCGAACATGCGCCGCCTAAATAGCTCCAGTCGAAACATTGGGTCCTTTACGTGCAGTTCAATCCAGATGAACAAGGCCAGCAGAATAACGCCAATACTTAACGCTGCGATTACTAAAGGATTACCCCAGCCAGTTGGTGAGCCTCCATATGGCTCGATACCATAGGTGATACCAAGCAGCAGAATTGTTGCGCCTACTGCGAAGGTAATATTGCCGGGCCAATCAATCTTCTGGTGCGTGCGAATCGTCGCTACCTCACGCAACATTAGATATGCCCATACCGTCCCAACAAGACCAACAGGCACACTCACAAGAAAAACGAGTCGCCAGCTAAAGTACGATAGAATACCGCCCAGGATAAGCCCGATGACGGAGCCGAGGATAGCGGCTATTTGGTTAATACCAAGTGCTAAACCACGCTGATTCGCTGGAAAGGCATCAGTGAGAATCGCGGCACTATTCGCAAAGAGGAAACCTGCTCCTACGCCCTGTACTAAGCGAAACAGAATAAGCTCTAGTGCTCCTGTATTACCCGTTCCAGGCGTCAACCACAGGAGAATACTGCCAAAAGTAAAGATTGCGAAACCAAGATTATAAAGTCTGACGCGTCCAAACATATCTGAGATGCGTCCAAATGTCACAAGTAGCGTCGCCGTTACCACCATATAGCCGAGCAGCATCCAGAGAAAATAGTTTGTTTCCCCTGGTGCCAAAGGGTTGATATGAATACCGTTGAAGATAGCAGGTAAAGAAATCAGTACGATACTGGTGTCGATACTTGCCATGAGAACGCCCAACGTTGTATTCGTCAAGGCAATCCATTTATAGCGCGGCCCAATAGGTCTGTTTGTCCTTGAGATATGCTGATTTGCTTGCATGTCATCATGCGCTGTCGCCGTTTTCACTGCTTCACCTTCCGTAAAGATGCACTGTGTATTTGAACTATAACGTCTCTTCCCAAGAAACTCTCTTCCCTTTTGTAATACCACACTATATCGTTCACGTCAACGTGAATCTTATGATGACAAATTTTAAACAGCCTCGACGTAAATCAAAGCTGTTTAAATATACACTTTCTTATCTTCTTGGCTTTTACGCAAGTGCTACGATTTCTGGCACCATGTATGGGTAAAGCGGGAACGTCTCTAACTCTTTTTGTATCTCGTCTTTGGACTCGCCATTCATCACGATCCACACGAGGCCACCATTTTCGTAGCTGAGATAAAGCGACTCAACGATGCCTTTCGTCCTCAATTCCCCGATGTGAGCACGTTCTTGTGGAGTAAGTGCTGCAATCTCTGCCTGATGATCTGGAACGAATGTGATGCTGACCATGTACTTTGTCATATGTATCCTTCTCCTTCTTTCTTAGGCAATCAGGAGGATGTTACTTTTCTTTGTACGGGTAGTGCAACTTCTTGTCACCCTCCCAACTTTCGCGGATACCAGGAGCGGAGAGATCCCAATCAGGTCTATTTTTGCGTGTGACTTCGCGCAGGTCCAGACGCAGGTCTTCGGGCGAAGGTCGGCCCCAGAACCAATAGCCGTTATAGATTTTGTAGATGAGCAATCCTGGCTCTAGCACAATCGTATGCGGAATCATAGGGTTGTGAAAGGGATCGGTATATTCTTGAATGTCAAGGTCTTGTTGTACCTTGCGTCCAGAATCAGATAAGAAGGGCCATTGCGCACCAACGGCGTCGCGGAACTCGTTACTTTCTAAAATGTTGTCGGTTGAAATAGTGACGATTTTGGTGTAAGCAACTGCAATTCTAGGATAGAATGCTGCTAACTCAAGATGCTGCTGATGATCCTTGGGACAATAATGCCCACGCGATAGGAGCAGAATCATCGGGTCGATGCCCTGTAACTCGCTCAGTTTACGTCTTGTCTTTGTGTGATCGGTCAACTCATAATCGGGAAAATGAGCACCTGGAACAATATCGGCACGCATGAAAACTCTCCTTCATTTTTGATACCGTCTATGATTAGTAGTACAGTACCATGCTTTACGAGAACGAGACGTTCTGTCAACCAGAACAATCCGTAGCTTTTACCTATTCCTGACAAACGACCTTGTATTCGTTATGAGCGCGTCAGCGTGTAGAGCGTAGAGTAGTAAATAACAATGAGGAGGTACCATGAGCGAGGAAGCACGAGGTCCTTTTAGCCAACTGGAAGAGGCAACGATTCATGATTTACAAGAGGCGATGGCATCAGGTCAAGTCACTTCTCAGCAACTAACTGAGAGATATATTGCGCGTATCGTCGCCCTTGACCAAAGCGGCCCAATGCTCAGGTCGGTTATTGAAGTCAATCCCGACGCGCTTGATATTGCGAGGCAACTCGATGAGGAGCGTCAAGCACAGGGTATACGAAGTCCTCTACATGGTATACCTATTCTGCTGAAAGACAATATTGCAACGCTAGACAAGATGCAGACGACAGCTGGTTCACTTGCCCTTGTTGGTTCACGTCCACCGCGCGATGCCTTTGTTGCACAAAAACTACGCGAGGCGGGAGCAGTTCTGCTTGGTAAGACCAACTTGAGTGAATGGGCTAATTGGCGGTCAACAACCTCTTCAAGTGGATGGAGTGCACGTGGTGGGCAGACACGCAATCCCTACGTACTTGACCGTACAGCATGTGGCTCAAGTACAGGTTCAGCCGTTGCCATTGCCGCCAATCTAGCAGCTGCGTCACTTGGGACCGAGACGGATGGCTCAATCATTTGCCCCGCAACCTCCAATGGGCTTGTGGGCATCAAGCCGACACTAGGGCTTACCAGCAGAGCAGGAGTCATTCCTATCTCACATAGTCAGGACACGGTTGGCCCCTTTGGACGCACCGTTACTGATGCAGCCATCCTACTAAGTGCAATTACAGGCGTTGATGTCCATGATGCGGTGACACAAGAAAGCACAGGCAAGTTTTACAACGACTATACGCAATTTCTTGACGCTCAAGGGCTGCGAGGTGCACGCATTGGTGTCGCACGTCAAACGTACTTTGGTTACAACAGTAAGTCCGACGCCATTGCAGAAGCAGCTATCGAGGTTATGCGTTCACTTGGAGCAGAAATTATTGACCCAGCGAATATTCCCACCTCAGAACGGTTAGCATCTTCTGATACAGAACTGACAGTCCTTTTACACGAGTTCAAAGCGGATTTGAATGCTTACCTTGCAACATTGACAAATACGCCAATACGTTCACTCGCCGACCTCATCGCATTCAATGCAGCACATGCCACCGAAGAGATGCCTTACTTTGGGCAAGAGTTGTTTATGAGGTCGCAAGAAACAACCTCACTTGAGGACTCAGCTTATCTCTCTGCCCTTGCAGATAATCACCGCCTCGCACGTCAAGAAGGCATCGATGCCGTGATGAATGAGCATAATTTGGATGCGCTAGTCATGCCGAGTGGTGGACCCTCCTGGTCTATCGACCTCATCACAGGCGACCATACAATAGGGGGTTGTGAACAAGTTGCGGCCCTCGCTGGTTATCCATTGGTCAGCGTACCAGCAGGCTTTACCTTTGACCTGCCCGTTGGTATCACGTTTCTAGGCCGTGCTTATAGCGAGCCGACCTTGATAAAACTGGCCTATGCCTTTGAGCAAGCGACAAAGGTACGTAGAGTGCCTCAGTATCTGGTGACAACGCCACGCTTTTAATTCAAACAGAATGGTGATTGGTAGACTACACAGAACGCTGTAGGGGCTTTCATTCATTACGCCCTTTTAAAGATGGACCAACCAAACGAGAGCGTCGATGACAACATTTCCATATCCTCCGACAAGTTGTGCGTGGCAACAAGGGCATAATGATGCTGTTTAACTATTAAATCTGGATATGTTTTTGACTTATCGTATCCCTATTTATTAGTTAAAGAGCATAATTATGGCCCCTACAGCGTTCTGCGTAGTCTACCAATTTATTTCTTAGATAACATACTCAACCATGCTTTTACCTCATGAGCCTTATGATGCCTGATAGCTTCAAAAGCTTTTAAGCTCGCCTCTCCACATGCTCTTGCCTCGTCAAAATTGTGTCGCGCCTCTGCAACACGTGCGAGTCCGTAATAGGTACATGCATAAAACTCATGTTGTCCTTCTGGTGTAAGCGCAAGTGCTTCCTGAAAGGCTGTCTCAGCTGCTTCCAAGTGATGCATATAAAGATGCGTTTCACCCCAGTTGTTTAAAACGACGAGTTTTAGCGATAGATGTGAGGTTCGATGTGCAAGAGCTAGTGCTTCTTGATAATATGCCTTTGCTTGAGCATACTTTCCTTGTTCTCCTGTCCTTCTGCCCAGATGAGCAAGCAGGACACCAGTTCGCATAGGATGTGCAATTTGACGTGCTGCTGTCAGTCCTTCCTCAAAGTATGCATCGGCCTGTTCATTTACCCCTCTTTGCTCTGCCGTTACTCCAAGAAGTGTGAGCAAAGCGGAAATATATTCATAATGCTTCATGTAACGTGCTAGAATCAGCCCTTCCTCTAACATTAACTCGGCTTTCGCAAAGTCACCACGATGTTCTGCCATTGCACCAATATGAAGCAAGAAAAGACAGATTTGTTCTTCATTCTTCGTCTGACGTACATGTGCAAGTCCTTTTTGCAAGTAGGTACTAGCCTGAGAAAAATTACCTCGCCGTACAGCCACGGCACCAAGAGCAACAAGAAAGCTATTTACCTGCACTCCGTCTTCATGTTGGCGTTGTAAAGCCAAACCTTCCTCAATATACTCCTCTATTTGCGCCTCGTTTCCACGATAGTAGGCTACGTTCCCTAGCTTCGCAAGCAACATAAGAATATGCTCGTGTTGTTGCTCACGGCGTGCCAGCAGTAACCCTTCCTGGAAATACATTTCGGCTTGCGCGTAGTCGCCCCGCTTCTCTGCGATTTCACCTAAATAAAGCGACGATATGATACTATTATTGATATCACCTAACGATATTGCTAGCTGGTGAGCACGTTGCACATGATGTTCCGCCAAACTATAGAGTCCGCGTATACAGAGAAAGGCTGAAAACGTGTTTACCCCTTGCACGAACTCCGCTTTCATCTCTTGCTCATATGCTATATCCAATGCAGTCAAGATAGTGCCGGATTCTTGTCCAAGAGCACGATAGTCTTTTTCATGCTCTACAATATAGCGTACAAAATATGTCACAAAGCGACGATAGGGCGTTGTATCACAAAGAGATAGACGTGCATAATCTGCAATAGTCTGATGTATAGTATAACGATTTGAGCTTGTACACTCTAAAAGTCCTGCATCACAAAGTTCGTCGAGGACTGCTGCTGGCAGTGCTGATACTGCTAAAGCGGCTTCCTCCGAAAAACTTCTTGGCTTAGCAGGCAGTACAGAGAGGGCGCGCAGAGCTTGACGTGCCTGCTCACTTAGACGCTGATCGCTAATGGCGATCACTGATTGAAGCGAGAGAGGTGTGTCATATGTGAGACCTGTGTGATGGTCGAGAACACCGAGGGGTTTGCTCAAGTGGAGACGCTCTTTTTCATCACTCAGCTTTTGAAGAGCCATATGGAGGCGGCGCGGTTGCCTGTTGTATGTTTGTACGCGTAAATAGCCCCCCATTAGCGTCAGTGCGAGGGGCAGACCACCAACAGATTGTACAAGATTTTGAAGCATAGGTTCTTCATTCGTCACGCCCTCTGAGGCTAAACGTACCAGGAGCGCAACACTCTCCTCCTCATCTAACTCTGGCACAGTGATAGCTTTATGTGAGGCAAGAGCAAGAGGGGGCAAGCGCGTGGTAAGCAGACAAGCACAGTTAGGTCCTCCCACACTCAAAGCAAGGACATCCTCCAATGTCCAGGCATCATCTATGACCAATAACATACGACGCATACCAATTGCGGCACGAAGCCGCTCAGCAATCACATGGTTGCTGTTGTTTTGCTTTAACGTCGTAGCATCTACACCTAAAAGTGATGCCCAGCGACTCAGATGTCCTGTTATCTGTGGTCTTGGTCCTAAACCAGCCCACAAGATACCATCACTAAACCATGCTCGTACATCTTTATCATGTACGAGTTGTACGGCTAGTGTCGTTTTGCCTACTCCTGGTAAACCATTTAGGCCAACAAACGCACTTTGCTCACGTACACACAGCTGTTGTTTCAGTCGGGCAAGAAGTGCTTCACGTCCAATAAACGCGGTACTTCCTCCCGGCGGTAAAGGAATGGCATGGTCATAGAGTGTCAGAGGAGGATAGAGCGTATGAAGAATTTCTGCCTGATCGTGTTGCTCTTCTGTCTCCTCTCCTAATAAGCCAAGCTCGCGCACACTTTTGCCAAAAAGAGTACAAAGTTTCTCTCGAAAATGAGGATATGGCAACGAGAGACCACGTTCCCAGCGTCCAACAGTCGTTGCATCAATACCAAGTTCCAGTGCAACTTTTGTCTGCGACCACCCACGTAGTTCCCGTTCCCGTTTCAAGCGTATATTCGCTTTTGGCTTCATGGTGCGCTCCAGACTACTATGCTATCTCATAGTTGCTGCTTAGTTGTTGTTTGTTTGCCATTGTACCAGATAGCACACGTCATGCATACTTATATAGGAATATTCGATTTAAAAGTAACTAGGCGATGACACGTTCATAGACGCATGATGCGCCAGTAAGCTCTGAGACGGAGAATACACTATGATAGCGAAGGAAAGCACAAGTCGTATGAGAGTTGGGGTAGTAGAGGACGACATACTAACCTGTGGTATGCTCTCTGAAACACTAGAACGCTTTGGATATACACCTTTTATCTACCATGATGGTTGGTCATTTCTCGAAGCACTCACAGGTAATTATCATACGACAAAGCCAGACCCTTTTGATATTGTTCTCCTTGATATCTTATTACCAGGTAGCATTTCGGGTATCGAAGTACTCAATTATCTGTATCTCACAAAGCCCGAACTTCCACTTATAATACTTTCAGCACTCAGCAGCGATGACCTGGCGAATATCCAGGAGCAGTTCCCACATGTCAAGATATTGCAAAAACCGTTTCACTTGAACGACCTACGTGTTTCTATCGAAGCATAGGTTGTTTTTGGGATAAGATTATCGCATAATTTCGGTAGCACTTCTCAGTTAAAGGCAAACGAACGAAAGAGATACCGAAGGAGCAATCGTGACAATCTACCCAAACACCTCAGCTCAATCCAATGTAGAGGCACGCATTGGTATATTACTTGATGCGCTAACACTGGAAGAAAAAGCATCACTACTAGCGGGGGCAAGTACATGGTCCACCGCCACTATCGAACGACTGGGCATACCAGCAATTAAGGTCTCAGATGGTCCAAATGGCGCGCGCGGGGCGGGAAATTTTGCAGGTGGAACCGTAACCTCGGCTTGCTTTCCGGTAGGTATTGCCCTCGCGTCTACCTGGAATCCTGAGTTAATAGAGCAGGTTGGACAGGCATTAGGTGAAGAGGCACAGACAAAGAATGCACATATGCTGCTTGCTCCTACCGTCAACATACACCGTTCACCACTTAACGGACGTAACTTCGAGTGCTATTCCGAGGACCCCTACCTCACCGCGCGTATCGCTGTCGCCTATATTCAGGGCCTACAAAGCCGCAATGTTGGAGCAACGGTGAAGCATTTTGTATGTAATGACTCCGAGTTTGAACGCAACTCAATCAGCTCAGAGGTTGGTGAACGTGCATTGCGCGAAATCTATTTACCACCATTTCAAGCTGCTGTACAGGAGGCCAAAACGTGGAGCGTTATGGCAGCATACAACAAGGTAAATGACGTCTTTGCTAGTGAAAATGCGACAACGCTACGCACACTCCTCAAACAGGAGTGGGGTTTTGACGGTATCGTCATGTCCGACTGGTTTGGGACGAAAAGTACGGTTGCCTCTATCAACAATGGGTTGGATTTAGAAATGCCTGGACCCGCGATCTGGCATAGTGTTCCACAGATACTTGAAGGCATACAAGCGGGCGAGATTCAGCAAGAGGCCGTTGATGATGCGGTACGTCGCATCTTGCGTATCGTCATGCGCTCAGGTGCGTTCGAGCATCCTACGGAGCAACCCGAACAAGCTATTGACCGACCTGAACATCGTACATTGATACGCGCAACGGGAGCCGAGAGTATCGTTCTGCTCAAAAACGAAGGTACTATTCTGCCTCTACGAAAAGATACATTAAAGACGTTTGCCATCATCGGCCCTAATGCGAAAACAGCACAAATTATGGGTGGAGGGAGTGCACAGGTCAACGCCCATTATTCAGTTACTCCATATACAGGCATCGTGGCACAGGTGGGAGAAGACGTACAGCTTGGCTACGAGATTGGTTGCACAAACCATAAAATGTTACCTCGCCTTGATGCCAGTTCACTCTCACCTCAAGGAAAAAGCTCGTTTTCGCTTGACTACTATAATACTCTTGATCTTACTGGCGATGTTGTTCATCAAGCAACGACGAACACCGCGGATCAGACATGGATGGGAACTATTGCTCCTGGCGTACACATGGACAATTTTTCGGTCCGCCTCACTGGAACCCTCATCCCTCAGGAAAACGGCCTGCATAGCTTTAGCTTAACCAGTGCTGGTTTGAGCCGTCTCTTCGTCGATGGGCACGAAGTGGTAGACAACTGGACACAGCAGACGCATGGCGATACCTTCTTTGGTATGGGAAGTTCAGAGGTTACAGCACACTTAGAAATGAAGGCGGGGCAACCTTACACGCTAACAGTCGAATATAGCAGCCAGAACAGCGTAATGCTTACCGGATTTCGCCTGGGCTATCTTCCTCCCGTTGCAGAGGACGCGATTGAACGCGCGGTAGCATTGGCGGCGCGTTCGGATGTGGCTCTACTCTTTGTAGGACTCAATGGAGATTGGGAGGGTGAAAGTCATGATCGACCGAATATAGAGCTTGTAGGCGAGCAGGTGGCACTCATCGAACGGGTGGCTGCCGCCAATCCAAAAACGGTTGTGGTCCTGCAAACCGGTTCGCCTGTTAGTATGCCGTGGTTAGACAAGGTGGCAGGAGTTATCCAGGCATGGTATCCAGGACAAGAGTGTGGAAATGCTATTGCTGATGTGCTTTTTGGTGCTGTAAACCCATCAGGTAAACTCTCGCAGACCTTTCCAATGCGCCTAGAGGATAATCCCGCATATATCAACTATCCAGGTGAAAATGGTCGTGTACATTATGGTGAAGGCATCTTCGTCGGCTATCGCTACTATGAAAAGAAACAAGTAGCACCACTCTTTCCATTCGGCTTTGGTCTCTCTTACACCAGTTTCGCGTACAACAATCTACAGGTGCAAACATCAACGCCTGCCTCTAATGATGTTGCCACAGTAAGTATAGACATAACTAATACAGGTCAACATGCGGGTAAAGAGGTCGTGCAAGTATATGTACATGATAGACAGAGTACGCTATCGAGACCGCTAAAAGAGTTGAAACGCTTCTCGAAGATCGCTCTTGTACCGGGGGAGACACGAACGGTTACGTTCACGCTTGACTCTGCGGCACTAGCATACTGGGATGATGCACAACACGCATGGGTCGCAGAGTCAGGCGAGTTCGAGGTGCTCGTAGGCAGTTCGTCGCAAGATATCCGGGGACAAGCCGTATTCCAGTTGGAGAAAACGGTTGTTTTCGGCGGTCCTGCAAACCGATAGGACCAACAATTCGTCACGCCCTCGTCCCAACTGTTAATGGCGACGAGGGCGTGATGAAGCATAACTCTTTCAATTGACAGACATTAACGCTTGACGTAGGATAAGCATTGTAAATATAAAGAGGAGTTTTATGAAAGAGTTAACGTTATCTCAATTGAAGGCGGAGGTTCAAGGGTTTACTCAAACATTGAGCGCAACACCCATTCCCCTTCTTTATGGTGCTACTGACGGAAAAGCGGTTGGGACCTATGTAGAGCAAGCATTTCACAAATACTTAGGCGAACAATATGTTTATATTTTGGGTAACTCAGCAAGTGGTATTGACTTTCCAGAATTAGAAGTTGACATCAAAGCTACGTCTATTAAGCAACCACAATCCTCGTGTCCTTTTCGTAATGCCAGTCAAAAAATATATGGACTCGGTTATCACCTCCTAATTTTTGTCTATGAAAAAGTGGATAGACATGATATACGTGTAGCACAGTTAACATTTCACCATATAGTTTTTGTTGAACGTGAGCGCACAGGGGATTATCAAACTACCTATGGCATTAGGGGCATTTTGTCTCGCAATGGTAATAAAGATGATATTCTTGCTTTTTTAGAAGAGCGTAATCTTCCGCTAGACGAGACAGGACGTGACACCCTTGCTGACCATATTTTACTTGATCCTCCTGAAATTGGATATCTTACAGTCTCTAATGCATTACAATGGCGACTTCAGTATGGGAGAGCTATTGGAGTTGCAGGTACTATTCAGGGTGT
>CAXUHF010000098.1:14451-20805 GCA_964250765.1 uncultured Ktedonobacteraceae bacterium
AATGGCGACTTCAGTATGGGAGAGCTATTGGAGTTGCAGGTACTATTCAGGGTGTGGAGGAGTGGTTTGGATAGAGATTTTGGAGACTTTCAAACGCCACTTCCACTCGTCTCAGCAATACTTAAGTCCCTTACAACCTTGAATAAGAGATGGACAAGGGTTCTTGAACCAACGTGTGGTCGAGGAAATTTTATTGAAGGGTTACTGAAGCAAGACGTACTCCCATCTGAAATACAGGGCATTGAGATACAAAAAAAATATGTGCAAGAGGCTTTACACATTTTAAAGCAAACAACTTCAACCAATATTACTATCGAGCAAAAAGATATTTTCGCAGTGAATCTTCACGATGACCTCTATTGGCATAGTAAAGAGCCTCTTCTTGTTATAGGTAATCCACCGTGGGTCACAAATGCCGAGTTAGGAGTCCTTGGAAGTAATAACCTTCCTCAGAAAATAAATCTCAAGGGTCTTTCAGGGCTTGATGCTCGCACTGGAAAAGCTAATTTTGATATCGCAGAATATATCTGGTTAAAACTTATACGAGAGCTTGCTGCAGAACAACCTATTATTGCCCTTCTCTGCAAAACCTCTGTAGCTCGCAATGTTCTACAACACGCGTTCAATACTGGTCTTCCTGTAACAAACGCTTTTATACGAAAGATTGATGCGAAAAAGTGGTTTCATGCAGACGTTGATGCCTGTCTTTTTTGTGTAGAGGTAGGACCAGGAGAGCCACACTATCAAGCCTCCGTTTATCAAGATTTGTATACATCACAGCTTCATTCTATTATGGGCATTGTTGATGGTCATGTAGTCACTGATATACGCACCCACATCAATATCTTTGCGTCTAGCAGCCCAAGCAATATAACTTGGCGTCAAGGCGTGAAGCATGATGCAGCTTCAGTCATGGAACTCACTATACATGCAGGCATCCCTATAAACAAACTAGGCGAAGTTGTTTCTGTTGAGCCTGAATATATTTATCCCTTGTTGAAAAGCTCTGACCTCTTTCATTATGGGAAGATAAGACAAAAGAAAGCCGTAATAGTAACACATAAAAAGCTAGGTGAAGATACTCATGTTTTGCAGCAATGTGCACCCTTATTATGGAGGTATCTTACACAGCATACACAATTTTTTGAACGTAGAAAATCATCCATTTACAAGAACCAACCGCCGTTTGCCATGTTCGGTATTGGTGACTATTCCTTTGCCCCTTACAAGGTTGCGATTTCTGGTCTGCATAAGATACCAAAATTTAGAGTACTCGAACCTATTGATGGACAGCCTGTTATGCTTGACGATACATGCTATTTCATTCCTTGCTACTCGTCGGAGGAGGCAAACCTCATCGCTAGTGCCTTAAATGACCAAATATGTTTAAACTACATTCAATCAATAGTCTTTTTGGACGCAAAGCGTCCAATTACGAAAAAGTTGTTGCAACGTATTCATATTCCAACGTTGATTGAACGTGTAGCAACAATGCCTTTATAGATACCACCAATTATATAGCATATATCCTCTTTGCCTCTACCGAGCTACCACGACATCGAGATGTGCCCAACGTTCATGCAGGAGGCCCGCAAGAGTACGTAAACCCCACAATTCGCTTGTTTTATGTCCTATGACAGCTACTGTCATGCCTGTTTCGTTGACTGCCGCTCGTGCAGGTTGCCGAAACTGCCCAGTGATGTAGAGATGAGCACCTTGCTCCGCCACTTCGCGTACGGTGCTGTCCGTCATCGCACCAACTACAGCAATACGACTCACGGTCTCGCGGGTGTTCTTTTCAACAACGGGAGGTGTCCCGAATAGTTCGGTAAGCGTTTCAAGAAAGCTGTCGGTTGCCATTACAGGCATATCGCCAAGCATACCTAGTGGCAAATTTTCTTTGTAGGCACAGGGGACAGGGTGCGTCATTCGCAAAACGTTGGCTAAACGGGGGTTCAAGCCCAATGTTAATGTGAGATCGAAGGCAAGGTGATAGGCAAGGATACCAATATCACCGGGCAATGTCTCTATATCGAGACGCCACGGACGATGCAAAAAGAGCGCATCAAGGTTCTTTTGTCTGACCCATGTGTCTATCCCTATCCACGGCTCAAGGGCTAGACCAATACGTTTCACATTGCGTTCTGAAGGACGGTAAATGCCGTGTTGATCGTCAGGAATGTTGATAGTTCCAAGATAGTCATCAAGATAGGCTGCAAGTGCTGATAGAGAAAGGCTCATTGTTTCTTTCTCCATTCCAAACCTTTTGCTTCGTCTTGTAATATTACTGTGTTCTCCATCGTTGCAGATTCTAACGTAAATTTCCTATAAAAGCAAAGATGCTATTAAGTGATATACTTCATTTACATAAAGTTGTTGATGCGCTTTCTACATTTTCAAAGACGAACGAAGGGGAGCAATCAGGATGACGACTGAGCAGATACCAGAGTTAGACAATTTTTTTGCCACCATTCAAGACCCTTACCCAACGTACTCTTATTTACAGGAACATGAGCCGGTTCGCTGGAATCCAATGTTCAATTGCTTCATGCTCACAAAGTATGATGATGTAAACATGGTCTTCTCAGATGCGAAACGCTTTTCCTCGGATATCTGGTCTGAGGTGCCTGAGCGCATTGGATTTACAGGCGACGATGCGACAAGCCAGTATCTCAGGCAGATTTTGCCCTTCCTGGCCTATAACTTGCAGGGTATGGACCCACCGGGACATACGCGTCAACGTACACTAATGACAAAAACATTCACACCACGCATGTTAGAGTCGTTCCGTCCGACCATTCAGCATACTGTGGATGAACTCATTGACCAGAAGTTGGCAGAAGGCAAGATGAATCTTGTCGCGGATTTAGCGTATCCACTTCCCTCCAACGTCATTCTGGATTTGTTAGGTATTCCGAGAAGTGGACGCCCGTATATTAAAGCTAGCTCCGATGCAATTAATGAATTCATCACAACATTGCTATTTGCTGGCGGCTCGAATTGGCAGAAGCTAGCAGGAATTTTCGCAGAAGTCACTACGTATCTCAAGAGTTTAATAGCAGAACGACGTGTCCATCCGACCGAGGACCTGTTGACCAAAATGGTACAGGCTGAAGAAAATGGCGATATGCTGAGCGAAGATGAGATTGTGATCGCCACCAATTTTCTGCTGTTTGCAGGTCATGAAACCACCGCGAACCTGATTGCTGTTGGTATGTACTACCTCATGCAAAATCCAGAGCAAATGGAGCAACTGCGTGCTACTCCAGCGAAGATGACGAATGCAGTAGAGGAACTGTTGCGCTATGTAAGTCCGGTTCACACGCTTGGTCGCGTCACAACGCAAGATGTGACCATTCGAGGCGTTGACATTCCAAAGGGGACGAGTATTAACGTCCTGGTTGGGGCCGCGAACCGTGACCCTGAAAAATTTCCCGTCCCTGAGAAACTGGACATTAACCGTCTTGCGGTACGTTCGCTGGGCTTTGGCTATGGTATTCACTTTTGCATTGGTGCTGCCCTCGCACGTATAGAAGGACAGGTCACATTCGAGACGCTACTCAGGCGACTACCAAATATTCGCCTCGATGGAGAAACGCCGGAGTTCCGTCCAAATTATGCATTACGTGGCCTTGTTGCTCTACCTGTGAAGTTTGATAGCGAGAAGGAGGAAAAACTGAAATGAAGTATGTGGTATGGCGAGCAACGTGTTGCTCGCCATACCACATACTTCATTTCAACTAACGCCCTTTGTAACCAGAGCCTTTGTGATCACGAAATATACCTTCTACTTCTTGATCGCGTCCATCAGGACGAACCACCACAACTGCGCTTCCTTTGGCGAATGCATCAGTATAATATTGAAATTCCTCGGCACTTACACCCATATTTTGGAGCATAGTGTTTAGGTCACTCTGGCTCTCATCTTGACGCTCATTTGGGAAGACAAGCATAGCCTTGATACTTTCGAGAAAATTCTCGTTGGTGTATTGCTTCGAGTAGCGAATCTGATCACTGGTGAAGTTTGCGTCGTGCAGTGCTTCTACCGCCTGCTCCGCATCATCAGTAGTGTCAAAGGTTGCCATCGCAATACTCTCATGCGTTGGATTGTTTGCCATATTTTTCTCCCTCTACAGTTTCTTTTTTCTCATATTGACATAGAGAAAAATCTCTCTGTTTATAGGCACGTTTGATGAGGTAGAATCGTGTCACTACTTTTCGCGTATCAAGCTCCTACAACAGCAGTTACTCCGTTCAAAGTTCCTATGTAGATGTGTTTACCGGAAAGGGTAGGTGTTGCGAAACGCGAGACTCCACCCACCGAGACCGTTGCGCGTGTCTTACCGGTAGCACTGTCAAGAGCGTAAAGTGTCCCATCGCCTGTGAGACTGTAGACGGTCTGCCCTCCAATGACTGGTGAGCCGGTTATTTGGCTTGGTGCTTGCCAACCAAGGGCAAGTTGACCTTGTGCGTTTAGCGAGAGTTGGCGTAAGCCAGAAGTGCAGGGAACAAAGATTTGTGAGCCATTTGTGGCGGCACCACCATATGATTGACAGACGGTCAGTACTTGAGCTTGTCCATTTACACCACCAAGCGCATTCGCATGTAGAAGATAGCCAAACTCTGATTTGCCATCGGAGTAGATCAAGTTGTTGGGCAATAACAATGGTCCCGTTGATCCAAGATCAGTATCTTGTGAGTTCTCCTGTTGCCAGTTTTGCGGTGCGAAACCGTCTTCGAGTTTGAGTGTCGGCGAGAGGCGTAGGATAGAGTCACTGTGGTCCCAATTGCCTTGCGTTGTCTCACCATTTCCTACGGCGACAAAAAGCTGTCCAGCAGCATTAATGGCTGGGCCAGATGATGCCCAAATGCCACCTTCGCGTGGCGTTGGCACTTCGTATGAAAGCAATGGACCATTGCCGTCAGTCCGACTACCCACAACCCAACCATGATAATTGCCACAGTCACCCGCAAGCCCACCATACGCGACATACACCGTGTTCCCAAACAAGGCTAAGGCCGCACGTTGTTGATGAGGAGCAACTTCGATACCTTGCGGATCGGCAACGCGACGTACCTTTACCTGACCAGTCTTCGCATCAAGTCCAACGAGGATATGCGCAGGGCCAGTTATTTCTGCAACGGCAAATACCAAACCTGTTGCGGGATCATAGACAGGAGTGCCAGTGATACCAAGAGGGAAAATATTGCCACAAGGAAGGTCTGCTTGTGCTACAGGAGTGCCAACATTGGTATGCCACACAATCCGTCCTGTTTGAGCATCGAGAGCATACAGAGTATCATTTTCAGTGGCAACAAGTACATGCCCACCCACAACTAATGGCTCACCATAAACGGCACCATCTAGTTTCGTATTCCATAAAGACGTAAGCTGTTGTGGATTAGGCGTACTCGCAAGATAGCCAGCACGCGTATTGTCACGGTGATATGTTGTCCAATCGGTACTGCTCTGAGATGTTGCCCTCGTCGATGTTGGGCTAGGTGTCAGAACTAGAGGAGTAACTTGTGCAGGTTGAGAGCCAGAAGTCACTGAACTATTGCATCCCGTAAGGAACAGCAAAATAAGTACCATGACACTCATAAAAGAGCGTTTATAATGCACTTTTTTACGGAAAGCACAAGAGGAACACACTACAGTAAGTAACATCGTAACAAACAAAACAAAAACAGGAAACATTCTTCGCTCCTCTTTAAATTTCTGAAATTTATATCTCTATGTATTATCACATACTATTCGCCAAAAAAGGAGACATGAAAGGGAGCAAAATTCGTTACAAAACCGCTTGACATTATTGTATAGGTGAGGTATATTATCCAAGCCGCTGAAACAAGACAATCGCACGGTCATGTAGAAATGAATGTACGCTCCTGTCTTTCAGGCAATCGCCACGCTAATGTGGCTCCTCAAAGGGAACACTTCTTCCGAGAGCAAAACAACCGCAGTGCGGTTTCTTATCGTCTTTTTGACGAGAAGATGTCGTGCGTATGTCTGTTGCGCTCATGCGAAAGCAAGGAAGCAGCGACTTTTAAGAGAGTTGGAAAAGTCATTAAAAAAGGCTTGACAAAGCACTAGCGATATGCGATACTACATCTACAGTCAAGTAACGAACAAAATGAACGAACTACTTGACACACAAGCACCTTGACAATTGAAGAGTGGAAAGCAGAACAGAACAAACAGGTAAGTGAACAGATAGACAAGAGAACAAACATAGATGCGTTCACACAGTTTCTGTCAATCAAAACATGTATAGATCAACCCTGATCTGTACGTGAATAATGAGTTTCCGCGAACAGCCAAATGCAACAGTAACAACGACAGCAGTTTGGCCT
>CAXUHF010000099.1:0-20802 GCA_964250765.1 uncultured Ktedonobacteraceae bacterium
GCACCGGGTGTCTTGCTCTGTGCATCGAGGTGACTCTGCAGATACAGTTCGGTTTGCGATCCGATCATCTTCTCCGGGAGTGGCGCGTCCTGAATGTGAAAGAACCACCAGAAATATTTGATGGCGAAGGTTTCATTCGTGTGTGCATACATTAAATCAGTCGGGGCAATATCAAGGGTCACACCTCGTGTCACAACATCAGGGTAATCGAGCATCATCCGATGCAACACGCGTCCCCCACGATCATGACCGACTGCCTGAAACTGGTCGAAGCCGAGTGTATGCATCACTTCTATCTGGTCACGTCCCATTTCACGCTTGGAATAGTGAATGTGGTTTGGTCCACCAGCAGGTTTGCTGGAGTCGCCATACCCCCGAAGGTCGGTGAGGACAACCGTAAACCTGTCGATAAGCCGAGGCGCAATCTTCCACCACGCCACATGCGTTTCGGGATGCCCATGCAACAGCAGGAGTGGCGGCCCACTGCCAGCTATCAGCGTGTTAATCTGGGCACCGGATGTCGGAATACGCGATTGTTTGAAGCCTGGAAACCAGCGTGTCATTTTCCCAGAGGTGTCACTCCTTGATGCGTTTTGGTCGAGTGGTTTATGTGACTGATTGTTCATCTATTTCTCCTCCTGAGATAACTGGACACACACATTTTTACCTGTTGTGTTCAAGTCTGCTCTACATCTTTTCCTGACCTATGCAGAACCTTTTGAGGACATGGTTCGCCTTCAACCGTGTTCCTGTTCCATTGCCTCACGTACCCCAACTCCGTTCCCGTTGTCATAGAGTGTGGTTAACGCTCGTTGCTTTAAAACACCTTCTGGAAGTATAGATTATGCTGTACGACTCTTTCACTCTGTTCTTGTAATCTCCTCCTGACTCAACGTCTACGCTTGGGTTAGGAGGAGATTGCTCACTTAGCCTCCAGCAACATAGATTGCGATGGGGAGAACAATAAGCATAAGAAGAGTGGTCAATGCCAACGTTGAAGAAACCTCCGCTTCTTGCCTCTTATAGCGTGTTGCGAAGATAATCGAGACCACTGCGGTAGGAAACGCCATCATGATGAAGCCTTCATGGGAGTATGGCGGTTTGAGGATGAATAACGCTGCAAGAACAAAGAAGAACATTGGCTGCAGGATCATCTTCACCGCGATGTTGTAGCCTATCTCTAGATTGAACGAAAACTTTCTAGCGGCTACACTCAGCCCCGCTACAAATAAGGCGACGCCAGACGTTGTTGCTCCAATAAGATTCAGCATGGAGTCAATCAGTTGCGGAACACTCACTCCAACCAGGACAAGAATGACTGCGAGCAATGGTGCCCAGACCACCGGAGCTTTGAACGCACTCAGTGCAGATCGACCAATCAGAGGACCAAGTGCCAGTTTCTTTCCTGTCTGTTCACTCTGTTGAGAAAATTCAAGCAGAATGAGTGTTATTGGCACTACGAGAACATTGGTCATGATTGCAAGTCCGCCAATCGAGATTGCACTGCTTGCCCCATAGAGACTACTGAGAATAGCAGTGCCAAAGAAAGGTGCTCCCGGAGTCGTGATAGCCATTGCAAGGAGAGCAGCATCTCCCAGCCTGTGTCGAAACACGAAACGACCGACCAGCAACGCAACGAGGTAGAGACCACAATAGGAGATCAGGACTGCAAGAAAAAAAGGACCCTCTTGTAAGAGTTGTGTCCGTGATGTCCTCACCGTTCCCACAAAAAGACTTGCGGGAAGCGCAAAATCCATCACCAAGTCGCTAATCCCAGTGACCTGATCGCTGTCAAACGCTTTGACTCGTCCAGCCGCGTATCCCAGTGCCAGCACGAAAAATACTGGCACCAGGACGGAAATGATTTGTATGAGCATACGACGATACTCCCAGTCTCTACAGAGGCATGGTCAATTGTCCCAATCTAGTAGTCAAGGCATCGTTTTCGGACGCATCGACAGGACAGGCGATGACGGAGACCGTCTCATCGGCAAGTGCCTTGTGTAGCGTTGGCAACAGGTCCTCTGTCCGCTCGATAAAGTAACCTTTCGCGCCAAAACTCTCGGCGTATTTCACGAAATTGGGATTAGTGAAGGAGATATTAGAGTCGTGCCCCATCTCCAAATCCATTTTCCACTTAATCAGTCCATACGCTTGATCTACCCAGACCAGTACGACGAAGTGCACCTTCTCGCGCAGAGCGGTCTCCAATTCCTGTGAGTTCATGAGGAAGCTGCCATCACCCATGACCGCAAGGACCTTTTTGTCAGGACTGGCAAGTTTGGCTCCGATAGCTCCTGGTAGCGAGAAGGACATGGTTGACAGTCCATTCGAGAGGAGGCACGTATTGGGCTGATAGGTTGGATAGAGGCGTGCCATCCACATCTTAATTGCGCCCGTATCTGCCAGAACAATGTCTGCATCCCCAAGAGCGGCGCGGGTATCAGCAACCAGACGCTGTGGCTTGACAGGATAGGAAGTGTCATGCTGGCCCTTCTCTGTTTCTTCCTGCAAAAGCTGACGAATCTTCGTCTCTGCTGCATTCAGCTCGTAGGTGATGTTGACTTCCTGGGCGAGAGCGTCGAGCGTTTGTGAGATGTTGCCTTCGAGACCAACGGTCACCGAATAGTGAGCATCGACGCCTGCTGGATAGCGATGAATGTGCAGAATGTTCTTGTCTCCTTGCGGATTGATCTCCGCAGGGGCGAACTCTTGCAGATCATAGCCGACGCAGATCACCGTGTCCGCTTGATCGAAGCCAAAGTTGACGTAATCATGAGCCATAAAGCCCATCGTTCCGAGAGCATTGGCGTGATTGGCTGGAAAGACCCCTTTGCCCATAAAGGTCGTCACCACCGGAATGTGGAGGTGCTCCGAGAAGTGGAGAAGGGCCGCTTGTGCATGATCACGAGTAGCACCGTGGCCCGCGAGGATAATCGGCCTTTTTGAGCCTCGTAGCACCTCGGCCGCCCGCTGAATCTGCGAACTGGACGGAGAAGTGTCGTAGACCGTATTGGCTGGAAGAGGGCGAACGCCTTCTGGCATAGGCAAGGCTTCGATATCTTGGGGAATGGCAAGATACGCTGCCCCCTGTCTCTCGGTCTGCGCATGTTTGAAGGCACTACGAAGCATTTCTGGTACCGCCTCTGCTGTCTGCACGAGTTCTGCCCACTTCGTGACTGGTTTGAACAGACTCACGAGATCGATGATCTGATGCGACTCTTTATAGATGCGGTTCATGCCGACTTGTGCGCTGATGGCGACCAGTGGAACGCTATCGGTATTGGCATCAGCTGTGCCAAGCAAAAGATTGATGGCACCAGGACCGAGAGTCGCAATACACACGCCCGCTCGCATGGTCAGACGTCCGTAGATATCGGCCATAAACGAGGCACCTTGCTCGTGGCGCACCAAAATAAAGCGAATAGAGGAACCGTTGAATGCATCGACAAGATAAATGTTTTCTTCGCCAGGGATGCCAAAGACGTACTGCACGCCTTCATTCTCCAAACAGCGAACAAGAAACTGAGCAACTGTCATTGAGGATGGTGCTGTCATAAAACATTTCCCTTTCTGTGTTTTCTGCAAGATACACTGTGAACTTACCCATGTGCCTTTCGACAAGATGGTAGGCACCCGCTTTCATCGCTAAAAAACGTCTCCTTTGTTCTCAACTCTTTCTCATGGAGTCTAAGTAGACCTCCTTGGTGCTCCTATGTCCAGTAGGTATTTTGTTGGACTGATCTTAATAGGAAGCGCGAACTGCAACGGCTGCTTTCCTTTCGCAACACCTCTTGCACCTGCTCCTCTCGGACGTGTCCTCTCTCCCCTTACATCAGCCGATGTGGGCCTTGATGAGGTCAGCAAGCTCCATCGTCGCTTGGTAGCAGGCGGCAGAGGAGCGCGTGAATTGGGGGAATCCATGCGTCAGATCGGGATTGTGTACGTAGGTGAGGTCGTTTCCAGCCGCCGCAAGCTTTTGCGCGTACGCATGTCCTACATCACGAAGCGGGTCGAAGCCGTTCGTGACAAGGATCGTCGGCGGCAGGTCGGCATGTGATTCGGCATTCAGGGGGGTGATGTACGGCTGACGTCCATCATCCGAGTTCTTGATGTAATTGCGTACCATCTCATAGATGCCATTCGTTTCGAGATAGAGTCCAGTCCGATTCTCGCTCCCTGACAGCGTATCGCCTGGGAAGGCGGCTTCCGGGAAGAGTGGCACGTGCAAGGCGAGCCTCGGACCGTTCTCATCACGCAGCTTCAGCGCGATGACACAGGTCATGTTGCCGCCTGCGGAGTCACCGCCGACGGCAATCTTGTTCGCATCGACCCCCTGCATGTCAGCGTTGTCGAAGAGCCAGCGCACGAAGTACTCGATCTCATCGATCTGCACCGGGAACTTCGCTTCTGGGGCAAGTTGATACTCGATGGCATAGGTGATGATACCAGCGCGCTCGGCGATAAGGCGCATCGGTACCTCGAACTCATCAAGCGTCCCGTAGGTGAAGCCGCCACCGTGGATATACGCTAAAGCTCCAGACGGAGTACTCGTCGGACTGATCGGCGTGTGCTTGCGAACTGCTAGGGACCCGTGAGGACCAGCCAGGACGAGGGTCTCGACAGCACCAATGTCAGGCCACGGCCCTTTGCCGAGTATTGTATGATCGCGACGGCCTTGTGCAATCATCACGTCAGCTCCTAGGGTCGGACCCTTCGGTAGCCAAGCCTTGAGTTCTGGATCGAGTGTGCCACGGCCCACCGATGCAGGGACGTTTGTCCGGTTGTAGATAGGCATGTGTTTCTTCCTTAATTAATAAAACATGATGCATAGAACAAGCGCGTCAGCACATGCAGAGTCTTCCTCGACAGACGAATTCCCTCCGGCTTCGCAGCTGTGTTTGCGGCTTTTCAAGAGCATCTTCCCTATTCTTCAGTATACTTACTGTGTGGTAGTATGTCTAATATCTGTTTTGTTGGAGAGCTATATCATATAGATATAGGAGGAACAATGGAATTACGCCATTTACGCTATTTTCTGGCCGTCGCACGTCATCGGAACTTTAGTCGTGCTGCTAAGGAATTACACCTTGCCCAACCCCCTCTCTCGCAACAGATTCAGCAACTTGAGCGAGAGCTGAAGGTGGTGCTCTTTGATCGATCGGGGCGTCGCATTGAACTCACGCAGGCTGGAGAGGTGCTCTTTCAACACAGCCTGCATCTCTTTGCACGCATTGACGATATGCTCACGGAAGTACGCGAAGTAGCGGAAGGATACGAAGGGAAGGTCACGCTGGGAACCAATCCCTCTTCGGCAGGATTTCTTGTTCCTTCTTTTATTGAGCACATGAGCAAACGGCTGCCAGAGATCGAGTTGAGTATCCGTGAGGCAAGCTCCAGTAGCATCGTCGATTTGGCGATCCAACGGCACATTGATCTTGGCTTGGCGCGGCTCCCTCTGCTTAATGACGATGCAAGAACCATGCTCATCGACAGCCAAGCACTCTATCAAGAACATGCGCTTGTCGTCGTTGCTTCAGATCACCCATTGAGTCAGCGCAAGGATGCTCTCAGAATCGCCGAGTTACGGGGTGAGCCATTTTTGTTTCGAGACCGCAATGCGTTCTATCACCGAGTTATGAATGCGTGTCAACAAGCAGACTTCATTCCGAGAGTGATCTGTGAAGGAGCTGATACCGCGACGCTCTTGCGCTTTGTCACGACAGGCATTGGGATCGCTATTGTCCCCGAATATGGACTCAAGCTGATGCCTCACTTGTCCTCACGCCTTGTTGGTATCCCTCTTCACCAGGAGCAAGAATCCTTAACCACAACCATGAGCCTAGTATGGAGTCGCGGTCGCTACCGTTCGCATACGGTGAGGCTGCTAGAAGACCTCATTCGTGAGGTAGCACACCCCTCTCTTCTCTCTCGACAAGAGAGTTCCTAGACCAACGTCCTCAACCGATTTTCACAAGGAATGATCGTCTGTGACTTTCTTCTGCTTCTGGAGGAAGAGGTGTCACGATCATTGGCTCCAATAAATTGCATCGTTCCGTTTTTTGGTCAGGGCTCATACGTGGCCTATCAGCATCTTCCTAACGAAAAAGGACGACCTACTATTTGATACGTGGACGACTCCTGACAACAACCAGGAGAGATTGTCGCATCGGGAGTGCTTGTTGAAACAATAGTCAAGAACAGAGGGAAATAGCCAAAATGGTGATAGGTCTACAGTATCGTCAGGAAAGTCAGGAATGAACCCTTTTCCCCTGTATTTCCACATCCCGTACAAAAAGATGGTAAAAAGGAGCCAGTCTTCGATGAGCTAGACCTGCCTGCTGATCAGCGTCCAAAGAACAGGGGAGGAAGTCGGTGAATCGAAGGCCGAACACTTAAGAAGTGATCCGTCTCGCTGCTGAAAAGAGTGAACAGGCGAGGCAGCGTACTAAAGATGCTATTCGAGGACTTCAGCAACAAGGCAAAACGGTCAACTTTTCAACTGTCTGTGAAGTAGCACATGTTTCCAAGACGTTTTGTATGATCCTCGACATGCCGATCTTGCTCAAGAAATCCGTCACCTTCGTGAACAGCCGCGAACTCAGCCTCCTTCTGTTCACATCTCTTCAAGCAAGAGCGAGGGTGCAAAGGATGCACAGATTGCACGCCTGAAGGAATGGTGTTCACACGTTACGCAAAATCAGTTTGTTCATGAGTGCGATGACCTCTGCAGTACTGCGACCTAAACGAGAGAGTTCCGTCACAATCAAGATATCGAAGTCCTGAAGCATCTGAAGCATTTCGTCGATGCGACGCTGTTTGCTAGTTTTACGTGACGAGATGGTGCTCTCGATAAAATCATCCACATGCAAGGCTTTCTTGTGGGTCCATTCTAAAATTTCCAATTTCTGGTTCTTGACATCTTGTTTATCAGCTGAGTCCCTCAGATAGGCAATGATTTTTCCCATAAATAGAGCCGTCTCCTCTTAGCATCAAGTTCTCTATAACAAGTATACATGATGTAGATATGTTATGTAATATATGAGACGAGCCATTTTGATGGTGTCATAACACTCTTTTTCTCATAGATGGGAAGGAATCAGAAAGGCACGTAGCACTGTCAGGATTTGTTCCACATCGACACGATAGTCGCTGAGTAGGGATTGTAAGGCACAACCTTGAGTGATGGCAAGAAGAACGGTTACCAATCCTTGAGGCGTCACCTGGCGAAAGCGGAGAGGTTCACTGTCGAGCATTGCTTGTACAGCAGGCAGTAAGGAAAGATCATGAAACTTCTACTCATTGGTGCTACGGGCAGCACTGGTAAAGAGATTTTAAACCAAGCCCTTGCCCAAACGCATGAAGTTACAACTCTCGTGCGTAATCCATCTGCGATAACTTTACAAAACGCATACCTGAAAATTGTTCAAGGGAATATTCTTGATGCTGCTACAGTCGAGCAAGCAATGATTGGACAAGACGCTGTGATATGTTCGTTGGGCGTGTCTCTGTCAGAGTCAAGAAAGCCTACCACTGTTTTTTCAGATGGCACAAGAAACCTGATTGCAGCAATGCATAAACAGAATATACATCGTCTCATCTGTATCACTGGCGTTGGTGCTGGTGATAGTCGCGGTCATGGTGGTTTCCTTTACGACAACATCCTCCAGCCTTTGCTGCTTCGTGGTGCATATGCTGACAAGACACGCCAGGAAGAGATCATGAAACAAAGTGCTTTGGATTGGGTGATTGTGCGCCCCGGCTTACTAACGAACAAGGAGGCGAAGGGTACGTACCGTGTCATAATCGATGGAAGCTATACGATAAAGGATATTGCGCGTGCGGATGTTGCCGCGTTTCTCCTAGAGCAACTGACGAGCGATACGTATCTGAAAAAGACACCCGCAATTTCATATTAGTCATGTGTATGATTGTAGAGGCTTTACTTCATTGAGGTGTGGTCCTATATTAACTTTGTGGTCAATATAGGAGTAGTGTGAGCCATCCATCAAGAAGTGTGCAAGAATGTTTTCAGAAAAGAGGAATTTTCCTTCACGACTTTCTATATGTTTCCTGAGAGGGAACTATTTGGGGTTGTGTTTTCGTTAACCTGTTAACGTCAAATGGTTGCAAAAAAGGAGAAAATGCTATGCACTCATCCGCTGTTTCTAGTCCTATCATCGACATTCACCGTCATATTGCTCATCCTCGTTTAATGACCAACCTTGCCTCTCTTCCCCGTGAGGTGTTTATTGAGCATCGTTCTGCTCAAAAGGAGACGGCATACAGTCTACCATCTGAAACTACCGATATCAGTGTGCAGGTGCAAGAACAAGATCGAGTGGGGGTCACCAAAGGCGTGCTCAGCAACCCCTTTCCACTTGCAGACATCAGACATGCTGTAGGAAGCATTGCCCAGGATGTTGCAAAGATCATCAATGATGATCTTGCGGAGGTTGTCTCTACTCATCCTCGCAAACTTGATTTTCTGGCGACTGTGCATCCCTTTGAACCGGGATTTGCCCAAGAGATTGATCGCGGTCTGACGAAGCTCGGAGCCAAAGGGCTGTCCTTGACCTCCAGTTATGCGGGTCGATGGTTAGATGCTCCCACCCTTGATCCGTTTTGGAACTCTGTGCAGTCACACGATGTAGCTATTTTCCTTCATCCACCTATTACCCCGACATGGCTTCCTCTCAACGACATCTATCCTCTGCAAGAGATGGTGTATCGTCCATTTGATGTGATGACCACGACGACGCGCATGATCTTTTCGGGTCTCTTCGACCGCTATCCACATCTCAAAATAGTGTTGCCGTTCGCAGGCGCAGGAATCATGAATCTCCTTGGACGCCTCGATTATTCCTATCAGTCTCTCTCTTCTAGTTCACGTCCAAAAGAGCCAGCACTATGTCAGCACATGCCCAGTAGCTACATGGGAACGAATATATATGTCGAGTTGGGAATGTCTTTCTCGCCCACCACTGTTCAACAAGCCATTCAGGTCTTCGGCAGTGACCATGTCCTCTTCGGAACAGATTATCCAGTCGCTCCTTTGGAAGAGCAACTCATGATCGTGAAACAGATTGGTCTGAGTCCGATGCAGATGGAACAAATTCTCTGGGGAAACAGTCACGAGCTGTTTCATCTGGATATACAATTGAGCAAAGATAATTCCTTTCTCAGTTAAAGATTGAGATAACAGAAGGATAGTGGAAGAAAGCGCGACCGATCAATTTGAGATGCGTCTACTCGTATGCGTAGGCGACGAAGAGGAAAGGCCATTGATAGTGTCATTTCCGTTCCTCGTGGACAAAAGAGTATGTTGGGGAACGCTTGCATCATGTGGACGTCAGGAGATATACTCTTCAAAGAATAATTGGGGAACATCTCTCATCTCTTTGTTTGTAAAGGTGCACACAATGGCAAAAACGAGACAGGCAGTACTAATGTGGTCAGAGGAAGATCAGCAATATCTCTGGTGTGACGACCACTCTACGAATACGATGTGTATACACGAGGAGCCGGAAGCATGGTTCAAGCGACTTGCTGTCTACACCTCGTTCTCTTTTCAAGGAAGAGAGGGACACCTCAGCCTGCTCAAAGAAGCACGACCACGGGGAGGCGATGGGTACTGGTATGCCTATCGTCGTCAGGGAAAACGCACTGTCAAAAAGTACGCTGGACGGACGGCTGTCTGACTACGGCGCGCTTGGAAGATATGGCGAGAGTCCTCAGGGATTCACCGGAACAAATACATCAAGTTCTGTCCAGCGGAGCAGGCAACGCAACAACTATGACCGAGCAGCGTCCCAACTGCGTATCGTCTTTCCTTCAAACTCCCTTGCTTGTCCCCAAGTTCCATTTGCCTCCTTTGCATCCCTCGCTGATCCCACGTGAGCGCTTGCTGGCTCTGCTTGATCGTGCTCTGGAACACCGACTCACGCTGGTCTCCGCACCCGCGGGCTTTGGAAAAACCACATTGGTGCGTCAGTGGGTGGCTGAGCGTAGCACACGGCAGCAGTTTCCGCCGATTGCATGGATTTCTTTGGATAGCGGCGATAACGATCCTGTACGCTTTTGGTGCTATCTTATGACCGCGTGTCAGGTTTTTCGAGACACAGTGGCACGAGAAGCTCTAGCTCTCTTGCAGAGCATGTCGCAGCCTCCCTTTGAAGCGTCTTTGACTTCGACAGCCCTTACGGTTTTTCTGAACGCGCTGACGCAATGTGAGCAGGGAGGGATAGTGGTACTGGACGATTACCATACCATCACGTCTCCGCGCATTCACCACACCATGACCTTTTTCCTTGCTTATCTTCCCGAAAGTATCCACGTCATCGTTCTCACGCGCAGCGATCCTCCATTTTCCTTGACCGGGCTTCGTGCGCGCGACGAACTCTGGGATGTGCGTTCCTCTGATCTGCGCTTCTCACAGGAGGAGACAGCGGCCTTTTTCCAGCACACACTGCCTGTCCCGCTCACACCTGAGATCGTTCTACGCATCACTACCTACCTGGAAGGCTGGGCCGCTGGACTTCGCCTACTCCTGATTGCGCTTCGGGAATCTGCAACACCGCGAGAGATCGAGCCTCTTCTCAAAGTCTTCGCGGGCGACCAGCATGCGCTGCAAGACTATTTTCTCACAGAGGTGTTCACGACCCAACCAGAGCCTTTGCAGTGCTTTTTACTCCAGACCAGCGTGCTTACACGTTTGACTGGCTCGCTCTGCACCGCCATCACAGGAGAGCGCGAGAGTGAGCGCATACTCGAAGCAGTGGCTCACGCAAATCTTTTTCTTGAGCGGCTTCCTAGCTCTCCGCTGAATTCATCACCCGCTCAGCAGTGGTATCGGTATCATGGCCTCTTTGCTGAAGCAATGCGAACCGAGGCACGGCGACGTTTAGGTGAGGAGAAACTTCGGAAACTCTCCGCTCATGCCAGTCGCTGGTATGAGGCACATGCTCTCTATGCAGAGGCCGTCGAGTCTGCCCTCTACGCACAGGACTACCCGCGTGCGGCTGTCTTGATTGAACAGATATTGCAAGAGCCGCATGCATTGTATCAGGTCAGTGAATATCACACTCTGTATATGTGGCTGGAACAACTGCCTGAGGAGCTCCTCGCACAGCATCCCACCCTCTGCCTGGGGTATGCTAGAGCACTTTTATTTCGAGCCGACTCGTGGAGGCTTTCTCAAGCCACGCTCGCTCTGCTTGAGAAGCTGTTCCAGATGGCAGAAGAGCGTTACCGTATCGAGCACGACCAGCAGCGATTGGGAGAGGTAGTTGCGTTCCGTGCTCTGGCTGCCTGGAGGCGAGATGATGCGCTTGAGGCGGCCAGCTATGCCCGCCAAGCACTCACTTGGTTATCAGAAGAGCAGCACACCTGGCGCGCCCTGAGTCTAGGCGTGATGGGAAAAGCTGAGTTGCTCTACAATGGACGAGTGATTGTGGGCCGTGGCATGCTGGAGGAGGCATATACGCTGTGTGAGACGACTGGCAAGCGACATTTCAGGCTCAGTCGAGCAACGACCAATGTACTTGCCAGGGCGTTGTTTGAGCAGGGAGAACTGCACCGTTCTTATGACTATTACCAGGAGGCACTTCATAAGGCCAGAGAGGAGTACGTCCATAGTGACGATATGGCATATGCGCTATATGGCCTAGCACGCATCTCCTATGAACGAAATGAGCTCGACATGGCCCAGCAGCAGGCGGAAGAGGTGTTAGCTATCGGCCTGTATCTCGAACAGGAGTTTCACGAGGTACAGGCGTCCCTTTTATTGGCTCGTATACAACACATGCGCGGCGAGACTGCGATAGCTCGGCAACGCTTGAATGTGCTGCTTGCCAGGCGACCCGCCACGCAGTCGGACTCCACATGGCCATTGTCCCGTGAACTCCTGACCTTGCAGGCCCGATTCGCACTGGCAGAAGGCGATTTTGGTGCTGTACAACGCTGGGTCACTGGTCGGGATCGGTCTAATGGGCTGCTGTTTCCATTCGTTACCGAACAAGAAATGCTGCTTCTCGCACGCTGGCATCTTGCTCAAGGCAGAAGAGAGGCGGCACTTCAGCTTGTGCAGGCTCTGTTACGAGAGGCTCAAGAGACCGGGCGCGGGCGCAGTAGCTTTGAGGCTCAGGCACTGCTTGCTCTGATCTACGCGGCGTACAATCAGCAGGAGCAGACCCAGCACATCCTCCTGACACTGCTGACACAAACCTGTACGGAGGGATATCTGCGTCTCTTCCTGGATGAGGGGGAAGTAATGGCGGTTCTCTTGCGTTCCCTCGTGCTTCATCTACGCAAGCAACCGTTACGTGCCTATCTTCAGAACATCATACGCGCCTTTCCCAGTTCACAGGGTACACGTGCAACATCTCCTGCCACTCTCCTGCCTGAGCCTTTGAGTTTGCAGGAACTACGTGTCCTACGCCTGCTTGTCCCTGGTCGCTCCAACGCCGAGATTGCACACGAGCTGGTCGTCTCCGTCAATACCGTGCGCACGCACACTCAGAACATCTATCGTAAGCTCGATACCCATAATCGCGCGGCGGCTGTCGAGGTCGCACGCCAACTCCACCTCATTTCATGATGTGTTTCCTTCGAGGGTGAATAGCCTGCGGGTATTCATCCTCGAAGGAAAAGCGAACTCTTTGTTGTCCTACCACGTTCCCCAACATCTCCTCGTAATCATGCAGCTAAGTCATCTTTGTGGATGATGCCAGTTTGTCTCCTGAAAGCTACACTATTGAGAGACACAAACAGGTGTTTCTCACAAGAGAAAAGGGTTTTCGTTTTTATAGGAAGATACACATGGAACAGCCAGACAAGCTTCACACAATGTCTGTCAATTCGACTTGGAGGTTTTCATGATCGTCGTTACCGCTCCTACTGGCCTGACGGTCATCAAGTTCTGAACAACCTGCTCGCAAGCAACGAGCCGATTCGCGTGATCGTACGCGACCCCTCTCGCCTTCCCGCACACACACGCGAACGCGTCGAGGTGGTGCAAGGATCGCACGGCGATCTCGCCGTCGTCACCCAAGCGTTTGCGGGTGCCGACTCCGTGTTCTGGCTCGTGCCGCCAGACCCGCAGGCCAAGAGCGTCGAGAGTGCCTATGTTGACTTCAGCCGACCTGCATGTGAGGCTTTCAAGAGTCAAGGGGTCAAGCGGGTCGTCGGAGTCACGGCCCTTGGTCGTGGTACAGAGATGGCAAGCCACGCCGGGTATGTAACAGCGTCGCTGGCAATGGATGACTTGATTGCGAGCACCGGGGTGAGCTACCGGGCACTGACAATGCCCTCATTCATGGACAACACACTCCAGCAGGTTGGGCCGATCAAGAGCCAGGGCATGTTCTTTAACGTGCTATCCGGGGACCTCAAGCTCCCGACCTGCGCCACCCGTGACATCGCTGCCGTCGCCGCCAGACAACTGCTCGATTCCTCCTGGAGTGGACAGGCTAGCGTTCCGGTCCTCGGCCCGGAGGACCTGTCTTTCAATGACATGGCACATATTATGTCTGAGGTGCTGGGGCGGCCGGTCCGCTACCAACAAATCCCTGATGAGACCTTCAAGGCCCAGCTGACTGGACACGGGATGTCCGATGCAATGGCACAGGGCCTGCTCGACATGATGAGAGCGAAGAACGAAGGCATCGACAAGGCCCAGCCACGCACTCCGCAAGGCACCACCTCCACCAGTTTCCGTCAATGGTGCGAGGAAGTGCTCAAGCCAGCAGTTCAGGCTTGAGCACCACCGCGACGGCCCACCAGATATTGGGGCTTGTGGCTGGTAGGAACAGAAACTTGGAAATAGAACGCGGGAAAACGCTCGCGCGTCAAACGTATAGAGAGGAAACGTGATGAAAACGTGATGCATGCGAGAAACTCGTGGCGAAGCTCCTTCCCTTCAATTTGATCGTTTGGAGTTACTTCGTACACCATGCATAGCACGTTATTTCACCACTACCCGAAGTGTGAGGAAAGGAAGTAAGCGAAGCTTGCTTGTTTTCCATCACGCGATGACCCTACGAACTTTCAGCCAAACTACCAATGCCCCCTTTTCATCAGACAATCCTCTATAAGCAGTGAGTTACGATCAGCACGTCTTCTCGGCAGACAGATGCGAAAATGCTGTCTGGGTTGACAGATCGACGAGGCGCATGCAGACCACGTTAGGCACCATTACTTTTCGTCGGTCGCTGAAACAGTCGCGTAGCGGCCCATCAGCTGCGCCACTGCCTCAGGCGTGACCTTCCCACTTGCGATCAGGTCGCGCTGATCACGGAAGTACTGCACATAGAGGTCTGGCGTGAGGGTACACAACAGGGTTACCGGCTGGTCTCCAGGATTATCAAAGGCATGTGGCACGCCGGGCGGAACCATCACCAAGGTGCCCGCAGGCGCATCATACGTCGTTGTGCCTACCGTGAACCGCGCCGTGCCCGAGACCACGTAGAACCCCTCGTCATGCTGGGTATGCCGATGCTGGACCGGACCAGCGAAATGTGGAGGGAGTGTGCTCTCGACCAGACCAAAGCGGTGGTTTGTGGTGTGCCCATCTTCCAGGATGCGCATCTGAACAGCTCCCAGGTGAATGATCTCACCTGCTGTTGGGCCAACAACTGAAACGGACGCATTTTGTGTCATCTAACTTCTCCTTTTTCACTGTTCGTCTTCTCATGATGAATGTTTTGCCTCTCCTACCGAGTATGTGAGATTGACCTCCTTTCATGAACGCCTCAAAGCGTTGAGGCGAATAGCTCACTCGTTTGTAAGTAACAGGGCTGAGCTAGCCAAGAGAGGCATCAACCCATTAGTCGTCACTGCTCTTCGAGCTTGGCGAGTTCCTCGCGCATGATCATCAGCCCGTTCACGGCGCGTGGATCGCCAGCATAGACGTGAAGGACCATCGCAAGTTCCTCAAGCTGCTTGCGAGTGCAGCCATGTCGGATGGCCCAACGGGTATGGGAACGAAGCTGCCGCTCGGCATCACCTTGAGTGATTAGTGACGCGATGACGACGAGGCTGCGATCACGAAGGCTCAGTTCGTTATCGACCCATATGCCAGCTGCCGAGAGGATCGCTTCCTCGCCGAAGTGCTCGCCAACGAGTTTGGCGAACCACGAAGTGACCTCTTCGCGCGGAATCTGGAACTGGCTTGCGTATGCCTCCAATCCTCGTTGGTACCGTTGATCGGTCACGCTCGCATCTCCTGTGGACTGAGAGGAACCGTCATCCTGGCGTGAGCCGTGGTTTTCTGCCAGTCTAGGCTGGTTTGCCTCCGATGGCAGACGATTTTCTTGAGTAGTGAGGGGATCGTGTGAACTCATCATAGCTCCTTTTCCTCTTGTTCCTTTCTGGTACTCCTACAAACGCACAGTGGTAAAAGCTGATAGATTGTTTTTTCTCCACCTCATAGGGAACCCTCACCGTTCACAGAAAAAGAAAGAGATACAGGCCTCCTCCCTTTCTCCTCTCCATACACTCTCGCTATATGGCTTCATGGAGTGGTTCCCAGCGCAGGTTCTACGTGAATTTTTGACGACTCGACGTAGCTGGCATGAAATCAACCGGTCTCTGCCCTAAAAGAGAGCTGGCAATTTCAAGGGTGTTCCTGTCAGTTCTGCGTAAGCGTTTCGGATTTCAAAAGGAATCCACAGGTCGTTCCCCCACTCGTGGTACTGCTCTTTGATGCTCCGAGCAACTTCCTGGTCGATGAGATCAAGCGTCTGTCCCCCCTTGAGACGTCGGTTCACTTCCTCGCGCACAAAGACCAGAAGGTCCTGAAACTCCTGCATCAGTGCGACGGTTCCTAGCTCTCCATGCCCTGGAACCACAGTTGCTGGAGCAAGGTGCATCATAAACGTAAGTTCCTCGATCCAGCGATTGAGACTGGCATCCTGATCAGAGAAAATTGGGAAGGAGTGGTTCTCCACGAGGTCGCCGGTGAAAAGCACCCCCTCATGTGGGAGAAAAATGATCTGATCGCCACGAGTATGACCACCAATCAGTTCGTGGAGCACCACCTGCTTGCCCCCCAAGTCAATAGTTTTTTCCCCGTCATAGGTTTCATCCGGTGTCACCAACTCTACCCCTTCGAGTGCCTTGGCAGCATCGGGACCCAGATGACGAAACATGTTCAGGTAGGTGACTCCTTTTTCCTGCATCTCGACTGCCTGAGTGGTATTGGTCAGGATGGTGGCGTGCCCTTTAAAGGCTTGCGTGCCAAAGGCATGTTCGGGATGAAAGTGGGTCGTGGTAAACAAGAGTGGCTTCGAGCCTGCAACCTCCATCGCTTTGTGGAGCACCCGTTGCCCATTTTCTTTCCCCATACCGCTCTCAATGACGAGCACGGCATCCGTGCCGATTACGATCCCAACATTGGGTACCAAGTTAATGTACTGGTCAGGAATCACCAGGACTCCCGGAGCAATTTCCCGTGCCAATTCTGGTTGAACTATAGGGTTACGGTTCTGATATTGAGCCATTCTTTCTTCTCCAATCGTACCTATGGGTGTATGAGTGTACAATACTGCTCACTGAGACGAAAGCATCCTTGTCGGTTGAGTTCGCGCCTCGAAACCCTTCTTTCAGTCGCCTCTCCAATGAAGAAGAGCACTTCGTTTTTGGGATGCGAGCACAGGGAGTCGAGAGTGGTTGCTCAAAAGCTCCCTGTTGGATACAATACTACCAGAGAATCGCATTCAACCATTGGACAAAAAAGGGTTTCTGTTGAGTAGACGACACATGGAGCAGATTGTTGAAAACAGGCTGAACTGTGAGAGGGACATATGGAACAGAGAAAGAGCACTGAGAGAGAAGACCCGCGCGTACTCCGTACTCAGCACCTTTTGCTACACGCCTTTTCTGACCTCTACTCAGAAAAGGGCTTTCATGCGATGACGGTGCAGGATGTGACGGAACGCGCGGGCGTCAATCGAGGCACCTTTTATACCCACTTTGAGGACAAGTATGCGATCCTGGAATATTGGCTCCGGGAGCAATTTCAGCAGCGAGTCGCGAGTCCCGTACTCATCGCAGGTCCTTGGAACCTCGGCACGTTCCACGTCCTTATTCAGAACGTCGTCGAATGGTTCATGCAGCTACACCAGTTGACTCGATCAGCTGACCGATCGCTGATCCCTCTCGTGGTGACCACGCTGCAAGAGGCCCTTTCTGAACTGCTTTTGCAAGGATTATCATCGGGAGCTGATGCCGGATTGGATCGGCAGGTGGACCTGGAAACTGTTGCTATGGTCACGAGCTGGGCGATTTTTGGGGCTGGCTACCACTATTTCCACTATTACCCCCAATGGGATGAGCAAACGATGGTTTTGTCCACAGAAGAACTGGCGAACCAGGTGACACGCGTGCTGATGCGTGGCTTGGCCCAGACATTGCCTGCCTTTCCTCTCAAGTGAGTGAATCAGCACGAGAGGGGAAATTGCTTCTTTACAGGCATTTTGTGTCTTGACATTGGGAGCACCATACCTCTTACACAAAAAATTCAAGCATGAGAGAAGATTGACGAAAGATGGTTTTGGGGGTCGAGTATTAGCGGCCCGGAAAACCACGCGACGCTCTGAAGCCATTTCTTAAGCCAATTGATAACGCAAGCAGTGTGGAGGAAGAGAGCAACGATCTTTCATATCACCACTCCTCTCTAGGTCGATGGGGTCTATCGTGGTCACTTACTCAAATGGGTGATCCTGTACTGTCGGTTTCGCTTGCACCTCGTGCTCCGCTCTGACAACCAGAGAGGCTTTGTGATTCTGCCACGTTGCTGGGTCGTGGAACGCACCTTTGCCTGGATCACACAAGGTCGTCGGCTTGACAAGGACTACGAAGTCCTTCCAAAAAGTCGCGAAGCACTGATCTACATCGCCATGACTCGCTTGTGATGTTCATGATCTCGTACCCTTGTAACGTATGCCACGCCGTTTCAAACGAAAAGAAGCTCATTCCAGGCTTGGTTCGTCGTTTGCTGAAGCGGTGATCTTGTTCCACCAGATTGTTGAGGTATTTGACTTGTCGTAATTTGCAGTTTTCAGGCAAGAATCCCTCTGCTTTCAGCTCGGCAAAGGCTTTAGGGGAGGCGACGTTTTTATCCACGTTGATCACCCATGATTCGTTGGTATGAGAAGTAGTGAGTATTTTGAGAAAGAAGTGCTTTGCAGCATTTGCATCTCTTGTCGAGTTGAAGAAGAATTCGAGCGTGTTGCCCTGTGAATCGACGGCACGATAGAGATACACCCATTCCTTTTTGACTTTGATGTACGTTTCATTAACCCGCCAGGAATCGGTTGTGGGCTTCAAATGGCGACGGCACCTCTGTTCCAGTTCAGGGGCATAATCCTGGACCCAGTGGTAAATCGTGCGATAATCCACATGCAACCCACGTTCCAGCATCATTTCTTCCAGATCACGATAGCTGAGTGAATACCGAAGATACCAACGCACAGCCAAGAGAATGATCTCGGCTTGAGAATGGCACCATTTGAAGGGATTCTGCTCGGTCATGTCAGGTCCTCTTTTGCTCTTTTCCCCTGACTTTACCAGATCAGCTTCTTTCTTGCAACACTACCGCATCGATGCTGTCGAAGAATTCGAGAAGAGCATCTGCCACCTTCTCGGGTGCCTCCAGAGCTGCATAGTGGCCGACGCCATCGAGGAAGACCGACCGGACTTGGCCCGATGCTACCTGGCTCATCGTTGCGAAGGTGAACTCACCACCTCCGGCTCCGATCGCTAGCACGGGCATGCTCAGCTTGTGGGCGGCGACGAGAGCTGCAATGTCTTCGCCCTCCTGGAGCATCGACTGGTAGAGGCCGATCGCTCCGCGCCAGCCGTCGGGGCGGGAGTAGGTGCGTACGAACTCGTCGATGTCGGCTTCGGTGATCGCTCCTGGTGTCGCACTCATGGCTGGAAATGCGAATTGTCCAAGGAACTCGCGCTCGCGACCAGTGAGCAGCATCTCGGGGATATTCGGAGCGACAAGAACGCCGATGTACCAGGTGCCCCCGTGTGTGACGTCGGCCAGCATCTCTAGGCCGAACCCAGGCAGGCCCATCTCGATCGCGGTAAAGCTGAGCACGTCCTCCGGATGGGTGGTCGCGAGGCGGAGGACGGTCGCCCCGCTGATGTCCTGGCCTGTGAGGTGTACTGGGCCAACGCCCAGCTCTTCGATGAGAAGGTGCAGGTCTTCGGCAGAGGTCTTGCTGTCGTACATACCAGACCCGTTGTCAGAGTCACCGAAACCACGCAGGTCGACAGCGAAGACACGGTGATTCTTGGCGAGCAGTGGAAGAAGTTTTCGAAACGTCCACCACGTCTCAGGAAAGCCATGGACCAGTAAGACTGGAGAGCCAGTTGTCCCTGCTGACACGTAGTGAAGCGTCGTTCCGTTCACTTGTGCGTGATGATGCGAGATACCAGTCAGTGCAGTGCCTATTGTATTGTCACTCATAAATCCCATCCTCTATTTTAATTCGACAACCTGATTGTCTATATGCATTATAGACAATCAGGTTGTCTTTGTCAAGCAGCATTGCCACGAGATGCTGAACACTCAGCTTCAAAACTTCTAGTGAAGGAATAGAGCTCCAACGTACATGCTCACGTGATTAGAGATATGATAGACGGCAATACACTGAAACGATATGTCAGGAAGTCCATGAAACAACAAGCCTCCTGTGCAACAGATAGCGAAAGAATTTGAGAGGGGCAATTTGGAATATGGCAGCCTTGACGATCTCCGTTCGCTATGTTACTATCAGCAAACTATGTCTCTTTCAGGTGCTACTCTCACAATGCTTTTAATTGGCGGCTTTCGTTCACTGGTGGACGCCGCGCAAGTTGAGCTTGCCGCTCGCGGCTACGAGGATATTCGTCCCGTTCACGACTTCGCACTTCGGGCCATTGTCTCAGGTGCCGACAACGCTTCAGAACTAGGTCGGCGTCTAGCGGTCTCAAAACAAGCGGCGGCGAAAACCATTGGGGTACTTCAAAAGCGCGGATACGTTGTGCGTGAAGTAGATCCAGTAGACGCTCGCCGCAAACGCCTTCGTGTCACTGCACGTGGATTCGACATGCAGCGAGAAGCTGAAGAGATCTTTGATGAGTTACGCAATAAATGGGCTCGGCAGATCGGTACCACCCAGCTCGAGGAAATAGAGAAACACCTCGCAAAGCTGGTTGGCACTGATCCCCTTCGCCTCGATACCTCAGGGTGGCTTGCACGAGACCTCGACGAGTAGGGCTAGCGTGTAAAACTTTCTGAATACCACGCACTTCCTGTACGAGTGGTAAGTTGGGTTAAATCTGGGTCTGGCTCACTCATATACTAATTAGTAGCAGAGGACTTGTGTGGCACAAAAAAACCGAAGCTGCTCGAGGCAGGTATGAACAGTGCTCGTAGGCATCTCGCTACACAGGTAGTGGACCCGGTGCTGCGAGCAAAACTGATGCCAGATTATACATTTGGTTGTAACCCGCTATTTCGTCAAACTCATTCAAGCCTATGCAGCGCAAGGCGTTCCCTTCTATGCGATCACGCCGCAAAATGAGCCGTTACATGCCCCCTCAGGCTATCCAGGGATGCTCCTGTCTTGCTCTAAAGAAGCCACCTTTGTTGCACAGCATCTAGGTCCGGCTTTTACTGCTAATGATATCTCTACGAAAATCCTGATCTACGATCATAACTGGGATGTCCCTGAGTACTCTGAGACAGTTCTCGCTGATGCAGGGGCGGCGGCGTGTGTTGCAGGCACAGCCTTTCATGGATACGCTGGG
>CAXUHF010000100.1:0-13492 GCA_964250765.1 uncultured Ktedonobacteraceae bacterium
TTTTCCAATAATTGTGTATGATAGACCGCCATACGAAAGGCCATCTTATCATCTCTACTCGCTTGAAACTCCAGATGAAAAATATGTGGTTTGCCTCGATAGAGAACGCGATACACACGATCTGCACGCATGGGTGAGCGCAGTATCTCTACATCGAGTACTTCAAGCACCTCAACCCCTGGTAGCAAAAGTGGTAGAATAGCGGGAGCGTCCTCATTGAGAATGGCCTTAATCGAACTATCATACGGCTGTTGCTGTTGTTGGCTCACAATATGCCGTCCCTTCGACCCTATTTTTCGTAGTATACTCTACCTATGATTGACGTACAAGGGAGTTTAGGGCATCCATAAAGGGATGCTTTCATCAGGATGTTTTTGAGGGAAGAACGGATGTAGGGGCTTTAATTCATTACGCCCTGTTTTGCACCGCACACAGCGAGAGGACGTGCGAATGCTGGCATTAACGCGCTCGGAGGGGTGGTCTATCGCTCAAAGGGCGTAATGAATTAAAGCCCCTACAGACATACTATCTCTTGCAAAACCTTCTGTTGAAGGCAACGACTGCTTTGTTAACAAGAAAGAGCACATTACACCATGTATATTCCACAATTTCAGGATGTGTTGCTGGCACAGCGACAGATACGCCCGTATTTGCAGCGTACACCGCTTTACTCGTATCCCGCCATTAACGATTTGATTGGCACAAGCGTGTATGTCAAACATGAAAACTATCATCCGGTTGGCGCGTTCAAGGTGCGCGGTGGCGTGAACCTTGTGTCGCAGATGAGCGCGGACGAGCGAGAGCGTGGCGTCATCGCGGCCTCAACAGGCAATCATGGACAGTCGGTAGCGTATGGAGCACAGCTCTTTGGTGTGCAAGCGCGCATTGTGGTGCCAGTAGGAGCCAATCCAGGCAAGGTTGCCGCGATGCAGGGCATGGGGGCCGAAGTCCTGTTTCATGGCGTGAATTATGACGAGGCAAAACTGTACTGCGAACAACTCGCGCAAGAACATGGCTATCGCTATATCCACTCTGGCAACGAACCTCTGCTGATCGCAGGTGTTGCAACAGGTATTCTTGAGATGATGGAGGATGAGCCAGGAATAGAGGTTATTTTTGTTGCCATCGGTGGTGGCAGTGGCGCGGCAGGTGCATGTATTGTCGCTGATGCCATCAATCCAAACATTCAAGTGATCGGAGTGCAAGCCGAAGCTTCGTCGGCAGCTTATCTCTCTTGGAAACAACACAAGATTTTAGCCGCGCCCAATCATACCTTTGCCGATGGCCTAGCAACTGGTAGTGCCTTTGAACTGCCACAAGCTATTCTGTGGGACAAACTCGACGACTTCCTACTCGTGAGTGAAGAGCAGATATTACAGGCAATGGTATGGATGATCGAGCGAGCCCACACACTAGCCGAGTCTGCTGGCTCTGCCCCACTTGCAGGGGCATATTCTTTGCGTGAGCAGTTGCGCGGTAAGAAAGTAGGGATTGTCTGCTCTGGTGGCAACGTCTCGTTAGAGCATTTGAAACGCGCTCTGACGCTAGTGTAGTACATAATGAAAGCTCTTTTGACTAAGGCTTTAGACCGAAGGCCGAAAAACAAAATCGTGATAACAACTCAGGGTTCAGAGGAAAGAGAACAATGGATTATACACATGATTCATGTTACAATGTGTAAAATGAAAAACGCTAGCAAAGTACAAATACTATACAAGCAAGAAAGAACATGAACGAATACGTAGTGGTCGGGCAAGAGACCCCAGACATTGAAGAGACCCAGCTAGGATCGGCGGCGTTGGAGAGCATCGAGAGGTTTAAGGCGCGCTATCCTTTCCCCATTGACCCATTTCAACTTGAAGCGATTGCTCATCTTGCCGATGACCAGTCCGTGATGGTGGCGGCTCCAACTGGCACAGGCAAAACGCTTGTCGCGGAATACGCCATCTGGCTCGCACAGCAACGAGGCCAGCGCGTCATTTACACAACACCACTGAAGGCACTCTCGAATCAGAAGTACCGTGACTTGCGTGATGCCTATGGTTCCGATACTGTTGGCCTTGTGACAGGTGATATCGTCGAGCATAGTCGTGCCTCAATCGTCATTATGACCACCGAAGTCTATCGCAACATGCTTTTAGAGGAAGGCGGGGAGCGCTTTGGCCTGTCCTCATCGCTGGCAGATGTTGGCTTTGTGGTGTTCGATGAATTACACTACCTCAGCGATGTCGAGCGTGGCCCTGTGTGGGAAGAGGCCATTATCTGCTCACCACAACATGTTCAACTCGTTGGTTTGTCAGCGACTGTGAGCAACGCCGAAGACCTCGCAAATTGGATTAGCCGTGTGCATCGTTCAATTGTGCTTGTGACACATGAGCAACGAGCCGTACCCTTAGAGCACTACTACTTCCTGGATGGCAAGCTGCACCTTGTCCAGGATGCCAATGGGAAGCGCATCGAGAAGTTTCCGCATATTGGCGGCGAGGCAAAGGCAGCACAGTTATCGAACAGGAGTCGTGTGTATACCTTCGATGACGAAGATGATGAGGACGACGAGGAGTGGAACGACCGACGCAAACGCGGTAAGAATGGTCGGCAAGACACGCAACGCTCCGCAAGCAATGAGGAAGAGACACCTGTTCAAGAGAAGCCAAAGCGTCAACCAAAGCGTGAAGCTGCTGATTCAGGTGCCGTACTAAGTGCCTTACGCGATGCTGACCTGTTACCTTGCCTCTACTTCCTGCCTGGACGCCGTGTCGTAGAAGAGGCTGCGATGAGTGCCTCGCTACATAATTTCACGACACCGGAAGAGACAGCACGTATCAAAGAAGAGATTGATATCTGGCTAGAGCAATTGCCGAAAGAAGACCGAAACCTACAACAAGTGATCTCGCTGACCAGCCTGTTACCACGTGGTCTGGCCTTTCACCACGCTGGCCTGTTACCAGGATTGAAGGTGCTGGTGGAAACGCTGTTTGCAAGAGGCTCACTGCGTGCTGTGTTTGCGACCGATACGCTTGCGCTTGGTGTAAATCTTCCTGCGCGTACCGTTGTCGTGGGCAGCTTAAGCAAATTCGATGGACAAGAAATGCGCCTGTTGACGCCAAATGAATATCGTCAATTGACAGGACGTGCGGGTCGGCGTGGCATGGATATGCATGGTTCGGCTGTCATTCCCTACTCGCCGTGGGAGCCGTTCGAGCCATCGTTTCAGCGTATCACAGGTGAACTTCTGCCTGTCACCAGTGCCTTTGTCATTCGCTACAATTCCGTCCTCAACTTGTGGAAGCCAGGGGATGTACAACACCTGCGCCGCATCTGTGCCTCTAGCTTGCGTGAGTACCAGCGTTACATGCGCTGGGAACTTGACGAACTACATCGTTTAGAATTGCGTCATAACAAGGCTAAGAAGTCGGGTAAGAAAAAGAAGGGTGCCGCCTCTGACGGTGCCGCACTCGCCCTTGAGAAACGCCGTGAAAAGATCGGAGCTTATCCACTGAGCCGAGCTGGTGCTGCTGAATTGGATGGAACAATTTTCGCCTTACGTGCGCTTGGCTTTATCGGGCAAGACGATTCACTTTCCCTTAAGGGTCGCCTGTTACGTAGCATCTTTCATCCCGTTGGAGCACTCATCATCGAACTGATTGTGCAGGGTATTCTTGATGAATTGACCGTGAGCGAGCTTGCCGAGGTATGCAGTTGGTTCACGTTCAATACCGATAAACGTGTGAAGAATCGCAATGTTGTGCATGCCAAGCTTGTGCAGGTGCGGCGTCAACTCTGGCATATCGTCCAGCATATTAATGGCGTTGAGCAGCGTGCCGCAATTAACTTCACTCCTGGTATCGCACCAGAGTTTCATGGAGTCGCGCTTGCGTGGTCGCGTGGTATGTCGTTGAGTGGCTTGATGAACCGTATCGACCTTGCCGAAGGCGACATCATGATGTCGATTAACCAGACCATCGACCTGTTGCAACAGGTACAGGCAGCCGTTGGTCAGGTTCTGGACGCCCGCGATATATGGACTCAGATGTCACCAACTGCAACCGAAGGCGTTGTGAACGAACGTGCGGCTCGTGAACGCGCCGAACAACTTGCGATACAGCGCACACGCTTAGAACATATCCGACCATTATTAGCGCAAGCATCGGCGTCACTACTGCATGGCATCATCGTACAAAGTCGTACCGTTCCCTCGATGGTCGCAATGGTCGAGGACGAAATTGTACCCCTTGATGCCGAAGAAGACCTCGACCCCGATATGCTCAAAGACCCTACAGTATAAAACTAACAATACACGGAACAGAGACTAACAACATAACACAGCATGCCGTTAATCTCTGTTCCGTGTATTGTTATCATTCCCCCACATTTCCTACTAATCTATAAATCGCGACACTCCCCCGTTCATTGCATAGAGGAGTGTGAATACAGTCATTTGTCCTACAATACACATTACTTTGGTCATGAAAAAGGGCTTATGCATTGTCAGAAGCACGTAGTTTGACTAAGATGTAGACACATGAAGAAGTATGGCACACATAGGCAGGGATATGTCGCGTGAATAAAAGAGTATAAATGCAGACGGTTTTCCGCGTAGAGATAGATGCAACTCTGAAGAATGTCAAAGTAAGGAAGAGGGTTTAATGAACGCAGAAGCATTGATTGGAAAGGTACTTGGCACCTGTACACTGCAACGGTTGATAGGACAGGGCGGAATGGGAGCAGTTTTTCTTGCACAACAATCACGTCCTCGTCGTCAGGTTGCAGTTAAAGTGTTGTTGCCTATGGCGTCCTTAACCTCAATTCAGCTTGCCGCGTTTCTGGAACGCTTTCGCCGTGAGACTGATGCTGCGGCGTCTCTGGAACATCCCAATATTATGCCTGTTCATGAATATGGAGAGCGTGATAATTTAGCGTATCTTGTGATGCCTTATGTGAGCGGCGGCACACTGCGTGATGAGATGGAGCGCGAGTGTCCCATGCCCCTGGCAAAAGTGGTAAATTATGTCGATCAACTTGCGGCTGCTTTAGATTTTGCCCATGCACACGGTGTTATTCACAGGGATATCAAACCCGCCAATATTTTAATGACACCCGAAGGGCGCCTCTTACTGACAGACTTTGGACTGGTAAAGGTTATCACCGAAGGACAGACACCACAAGCACGTCTTACCGGAGAAGGGGCACCTGTTGGTACTCCCGACTATATGTCACCGGAGCAAGTAATCGGTGAAGATGTTGATGGGCGTTCCGACCAGTATTCGCTCGGCGTCATTATGTATCAAATGATTACAGGCACTACGCCATTTCAGGGCGAAACTCCTATGCAGATCGCATCACAGCATCTACAGATTTCACCGCCATCACCACATCTGCTGCGTCCAGACCTTCCAGTTGCAGCCGAGCAAGTTATTCTACGTGCGCTAGCAAAGCATCCATATGAACGCTATAACTGTGTGCAAGACCTCGCACAAGCATTTCGCACGGCTCTTATCGGCACTGGTATTCCATTAGGTGGTGGTGCAAGTGCTGCCCTCAATGGTGCCACTGCTGCGCGGTTGCTTACTCCACAAGCCTCGTTTGATACAACGCGACAAACGGAGAATAGCCGAACCTTCGCAGCAAAGGTTAGTCCTGCTCCCCTGGGGAATCCAACAGGATTCTTACCCGCCCTCAGTGCCAGAAACGGTGGGGGTCTCCTAAGTAAGTCAACAAGCACACTTTCTTCTGTCACTACTGGCTCTATGCCTGCGGCGAAACCTACTGGTTTGCTGTCACGAACGGGAAAGTTTCCACAAATGGCAACAGGTGGCACGATGGGAACGACGAGAATAGCAGGACTTGCAGACAGTGATGAAGTAACAGGTATGCAGTCAACGCAGACCCTGACGGCTCCCTCAACCGATAGTATCCGTGTACCGAGTGCAGCACAGTTTGATACGGTACAGCAATTATCACCAGCACTTAATACGGATGCGCACATGGTGCCAGCGAAATCGACCAATACGGTGAAGTTAACCGCCCCTCTAACAATTGTGCAGGTTCCCGTTGCGGGTCAGCCGGGTCGCTATGTAACAGGGTTATTGCCTTCTGCATCTACTGCGCAACTGCCACCGCTTGAAAACGCTGAGCCGAAAAGAATGTCAAAGCGTTTGGTCTCAATACTCTCGCTTGTAGTTGTGCTGCTCTTACTTGTTGGAACAGCAAGTACGCTCTGGTTTGCGCGCACACATTCTAGTCCAGCGGCAAAGCGCCAAACGACAAATCAGCCTGTGATGATGGGAACGCCCAACGTAAAAGCCACCGCACTTGCTCAGGTAACAGCAACTGCGCGCGCAAATATTATTCTCGATGATCCACTGAACACGAACACAAACAACTGGTTAACCACACCCGCGACTGTGTACGCCTTCAAAGATGGCGCATATCACATCACCGATCAGGGCGATAATGGACGTGCGACAGTGTTGCAATCCGCTCCGTTCGCAGGTGCCATCGGATATACATTGACGATGGACGAGATCAAGGGTGACGATACTTCCCCCAACAACTCTTTTGGAATGATTATGCGCTTTAACCAGCAGACGAAGGGTAAAACAACAATCACGACCTTTTATAGCTTTGAAGTGGTCAATAGCAAGGGTGGCGAGTATCAGTTCTGGAAGTATGATGATACGAAGGGTGGCTCTGCCGCGAACGCACCCTGGACGAAACTCTGGCATCAAGCATTTGGGAGTGAGTTTCATCAGGGACACGGTATACAGAACACAAACACGGTTAAGGTGTTTATGAATGGGGCGAAGTTCACGATTACGGTGAATGGAAAAGTGATGACGACAGTCCAAGATGCATCACTCGCTAGTGGTACAGTTGGCATGATTGTTAATCTCAATGGTACAGAGGTTGCCTTCAAAAACCTCCTGCTCACACGAAACTAGGGGAAATCGTCTTTATGAATGCAGAAGTTTTGATTGGAACGGTACTTGGTACCTGCACACTCCAAAAGCTGATAGGACAGGGTGGGATGGGTGCTGTCTTCCTGGCACAGCAGTCCCGCCCTCGTCGTCAAGTTGCGGTCAAAGTGTTGTTGCCCGTTACACGTCTGAACGTGGCACAGCAAGCAGCATTTCTTGAGCGTTTTCGTAGAGAGACGGATGCTGCTGCGTCGCTGGAACATCCTAATATTCTTCCTGTCCACGAATATGGAGAACGCGATGGACTGGCCTATCTTGTGATGCCTTACATCAGTGGTGGGACATTGCGCGACGAATTAGAACAAGAAGGGCAACTATCACTGGTAAAAGTGGTAAACTATCTCGATCAGCTCGCTGCCGCGTTAGACGTGGCTCATGAGCATGGTGTGATTCATCGTGATATCAAACCCGCCAATATTTTGAAAACTTCCGAGGGAAGGCTACTCCTGACGGATTTTGGATTGGTGAAAATTGTCGCCGATGGGCAAAACCCACAGGTGAGCCTGACAGGTGCTGGTGTCCCGTTGGGCACACCTGACTATATGTCACCAGAGCAGGTCATGGGTGGTCACGACGTAGATGCACGTGCCGATCTCTATTCACTCGGTGTCGTGTTATACCAAATGGTAACGGGCAGAACACCGTTTGGTGGTGACATGCCTATGCAGATTGCCATGCATCATTTGCACTCCGAGCCACCTCCACCAAGTTTACTACGGAAAGATTTACCCATTCCCGCCGAGCAGGTGCTGCTTCGTGCGCTGGCGAAAAATCCTAATGACCGCTATATGACCGCACAGGACCTTGCTAGTGCTTTTCGTCTCGCCCTCGCGGTTTCTGGCGTACAACTTTCTTTGCAAAATGTTGGCGGTAGTGGACCAGTTGCTCCAGGAGCGGAAAGCCGCCTGTATACGCCTCGCGGTCTTTTTGATCCTTCATGGCAAACAGGTAATGTCCCCGCAGTGCAACTCAATCCAAGAAGTGGTACAGGCATGGCAAGAGTTGGTACACCCTCGCTTGTGCCACTCACGCCGTCCCCAACTTCGAGTATTTTAGAAGCTCAAGAGAATAGTATCGCTAACGCAAGTATGCCATCGTTTCCCGAACTTATACCACCTGCACAATCTGTTTCTACTACGAATATGTATAACTCTTATACTATAAATAATCCGTATACACCAATATCATTTTCTCCTGATGGGTCACAAGCACAAGCGGGTGCTAATACAAACGCCTCTAATTCTCGACATACTACGAATGCCACTACACATATCAAGCCAAGAGTTGTCCATAAAACTGGTCTTAAGCGCGCAACGGATGAAAGCAGTGTACCCGCTACACAGGAATCACAAAGAAGTGTGCCATTTCCGCCCGCATATCCTAACGTGCCATCTACGCCAAATACTGTCGATGATCCCAATGAAATGAAATCTTTCAATCCTGTTTCGCCTTTTCCCTTCAGTGATATGAATGGAACATTCAGTGGTCCTCAACCTGAGGGACAAACCAATCAGGGAACTCAAACGCTAACCAATAGTTCCTACTCAGGTCAAGGCATGACGACAATGAAGTTGGCGCAGTCATTCAAGGTGATTCAGGTTCCCGTGGCTGGACAACCGGGGCAATTTGTGACTGGTTTTTTGCCTGTACTTCCACCAGAGCAAGGAGGAGGATCATCTTCTCCTACCTCTGCACTTCCACCATCAAACTTGGAACCGTTGTTATCAGGAACACCTCTACGTGCTTTGAATAAGCTCAGAAGAAATGTAAAAGCCGTCGTACTTTGCGCTGCTGTTTGTTTAATACTGCTTACATCCAGTGTGTTCTGGTTGGTCCGCACGCATATCAATACGATGCAGCAGACTAAAGTGATTGTGACGCCAAATACAACAGCTACTGTTGGTGTACAGGCTACCGCAACGATGCAGGCAAATACCATTCTCAGTGACTCGCTCAGCGCGAATAGTCACAACTGGCATGTCGCTACTGATGGGCCGCAGCAGTACGTTTTTAAGAACAATGCATACCATATTACTAATAATGATACAAAAGCCCTTGCTCTTGCGTTACTACCTGATGAAACAGTAAGTGGCCCATATGTGTATTCGCTGACGATGGAGGCTTTGAGTGGAGACGAATCGACCTTCACAAATCAATTTGGCCTCGTCTACAATTTTAGCGTACATCAAAAGAATGGACAAACGTACAAAGCGTTTTACATTTTTGAGGTAGCGAATACAAAAGGTGGTAGTTATCAACTGCTGAAGTATGATGATAGTGGCGATCAAACAAACGGTCCCTGGACGACAATCTGGTCTGCACCCTATGGAAGTGAGTTCCATGAGGGTCATGGGCCAAAGAGTGTCAATACGTTTAAGGTCGCTGTGAATAATAACAAATTTACGTTGATTGTAAATAATAAAGTCGTGGGTAACGCGCGGGATGGTTCACTAAAAAGTGGTGAGGTTGGGATGTTAGTGAATTTAGATAAGACTGAGGTTGCCTTTTCAAATCTGTTGTTGACGTATAAATAAAAAAGTGTAGGGACATGTCCACATTGGCTTCGTGGGCATACATATCGGGGAGGTATTTGTCGATGCATGTTGTTTCTTTACTCTTCTCATTCGCACGCATGAGTCAGTATGTTGCAAACATAACGCTTGTGACCTTTAGCAACATACTCACAATATCACTTTGGGTCACAGGTTTTTTGTGTTTGCTCAACATTGGGCTAGCCATTGTGTATCGACAAAAACAGGCGAAAGAAGTCGTTTCGTACTATGCCGTATTCGTCTTTGAACTGCTCATCTTCGTCTTCGCACTCCTCTTACACCTCGGCATAATTGCGCGTGTCCCTTTTCCCCTACCACCCGGACTACCCTTTAACCGTGCGGAAATAGGGGCTGCGATTGCTATCGGCATTGGACTCTTGCCGGCAACCTTCTGGCACCGTACTTCGTTCTCAGATATAGGCGCACGTATGGCGGAGGATGCTAAGACTATGGAGGACCGTGATGGTGGTGTGAAGATAGGTCGGAAAAGTGCTCCCGGCGAGTGGATGAATTAAGGAAAAAGAATGACCAAGCTTCGTATAGCTATACATAAAGTAAATGCATGGCAAATTCGTATTGTCGCACTAACGTTTCTCGTTTTAAGTATTGGTAGCGGCTCTCAATTCCTGGCAAACGCTTTAGCAGCAGGAACGGAGCCAGAGATGGAGAACGTACAGACAACAGTTGTAGCCGCCTCACCTACCATTGGCCCGCTTCCCTCTACGATACACAGTCACATCAGGCGCGCCGGAGTGGATTCCCTTGGCGGGTATACGACAATCAATCGGTAGGGGCGCAATGAATTGCTGCCCCCTCCCGACGTAAATTCTCCTACAAACTCAATTGCTGCTTGTTGCGCGTCACCTGCTCCGCAATTGCTGCGATCTCTTTCTGGTCTAGCATACCCTGCTCTGTAATCACCTTCGCTACCAGCTTATAGGGAGTACGATCAAAATAGAAATTGCGAACTGTAACACCCTCTATAGGCTGTTTAAGCACCTCGGTCCCCTCTTTCTCTTCCAGCAGTGCGAGGTTTGTTTGCCAATGCTCTTTTCCCTCTTGCCATCTCTGTGAAGAGATTTTCAGCGTTTCACAGAGGACGTAGAGAGGAACGTTATGTCCTTGTGCTGACCAACCAAGTAGCGCAGTCCCTGCTTTATTTAACACATCTCCATTCGCTAGAATGCTGTCGGCACCCACAACAACACTGGTACATTGAGGCATAAATATGTCCGCCTGTGCGTCAGTAATCAGCGTCACGGCAATGCCTTTCTGCTGCAATGCGCGTGCCATTTCACGTCCTTCATAGCGTGGACGCCCTTCCAGGGTAATCACCTGCTTAATAGTCGAACTACTGGCGGCGAGGACATCTAAGACAGTACCGGAGATACTGCACGTCATGATTGTCCCATAGAGCAAGGGTTTAGTATGCTCTGCAATGTGTGCGGTTGCAGTATCGTACTCATGCAAAAGACGTTCGGCCTCCTGTGCTATAGCATCGGGTCCACCCTGTGCTATGAGGACACGTCCAACTACGCTAGCTAGAGCAGCCATAGAAGGTCGCGCCTGTGCGAGAGTACGACCAACGGTATATACGTCTTGTTCGTTTGATGAACTCTTTGGAGTACGTGCAAGGTCACGCAGAATCAGCAGTGTCTTCTGTACAAGCCAGCGTGAGCCATGTTCGCGGTCATTACGTACCTGTTCGATGCGTTGTTCAATATCTGTCATAATGCTCCTCTTTTTCATTCAAAACAGAACATTGGCCTAGCCATAGGCATATCATTGGCCCTTGCCTATCTCCTCTTATATCAGATACACTCATTGGCATGAACCAATCAGGAGGTAATCATGGTACGGAATACAGCCAATACGAGATCATCGCTCTCATCATTTACAACACCTATTCATGCATTGGTCAAGCTAGAGCGTGCAAATGGCATCCCATTGTACCAGCAAATATGTCATGCACTGCGTGAAGCTATCCTTTCGGGCGAGTTGGCGGAGGGCACACGACTGCCAACAGAGCGGGCCTTTGCGCAAGAACTAGGTGTTAATCGTACCACTGTGATGAACGCGTATAACGAGCTTGCCAGCGAGGGCTTGATTGAGGGTCATGTAGGACGCGGAACGGTTGTGCGGCGGAGCTATATATCCGACTCAAGCGAGCCGTTTGAGAGTGATGTTCCCTCCTGGCTCTTTGGTCTTGCGGAAGGCGAGGATGCTGTACTGGGACCAGATGCACGTATGTTAAGCGAAATTACCTCGATGAGCGGGCGTAAAGAAGTTATTTCACTTGCAGCAGGAACACCTGCGTTGGATATGTTGCCTGCCGAACAACTTGCCACACTTTTTTCTAGTAGCCTGCGACAGGCGCGTCAAAGTGCGTTGGGGTATTGTCCTGTTGAGGGACTACAAAGCCTACGACGTGCTATTGCGGCACGTATGCGGGCGCATGGCGTGGCTATTGACGTACAACATGTCTTGATCCTGTCTGGTTCAACACAGGGTATTGGTCTCATCAGTCGCTTCCTCCTGAACCCTGGTGATGAGGTTATCGTAGAAGTACCCACGTACTTGGGAGCGATCAACACATTTCGTGCATTGGGTGCTCGCGTCATTGGTGTGCCAATGGATAACGAAGGTATGCGTATCGACCTGCTCGAATCCATTCTTGCACGTCGTCATCCACGTTTTATCTACACCTCGCCCACGTTCCACAATCCTACAGGTGTGGTTATGTCCAACGAGCGCAGAAAACGGCTTCTACAAATCGCCAAGAGATATCAAATACCCATTCTGGAAGACGATGCCTATGGCGAAATCTTCTTTGACGGCAAAGGACAGCAGCCACTTAAAGCAATGGACAAACACGAACAGGTTCTTTATCTTAGCACCTATTCCAAAGTACTCGCCCCCGGTCTGCGTGTTGCATGGCTTGTGGCCCCGTCAACTATGATTGAACGCCTTTCTTTACATAAACAAGTCTTCGATCTTAACACCAATGCGCTTGGACAGTGGGCGGTGTCGGAACTCTTGCAAAGCGGTTTCATGGATGAGCACGTTCAGAGGTTGCGAGAGCAGTATCAGCAAAAAAGGGATTGCATGTTAGAAGCTATCGCAACTCATTGGCCGACGGGCTACCGCGTGAGTACTCCTGGTGGAGGCTTCCATTTATGGTGTCGTCTACCGGGGGATATGCGAGCGCGTACTTTGCTGCGTGAGGCTACGTCCGAACAGGTTGCATTTGTCATTGGAGAACCATTTCATGTTGATGGTGGTGGGCAACATTATATTCGTCTTAGCTTTGCCACGCCCGAAATAGCGCATATTGAAGAGGGCATTCGTCGTATAGGGAACGCGATGCGTCGCATTCAGACGCGACATGCGCCACGCGACGAAAACGCCCATATCGAACATATCCCAATGGTATAATGGAGCATCTAAGAACGGTAGGGACCGATGTATCGCGTCCTTGTCTGCAATCAAGATGCCAAGAGGACGCGATAAATTGGTCCCTACAGGCAAAAACATATATCTTGGAGCGTATATGGAGCAAACTTCAAGCGAGGAAGAGGAGGATTGGGAGATAACTTCTGATGGTCTTTACATGGCGACACGGAGCTTTCTCACGCGACGTGGCTATTGTTGCGCCAATCAGTGTCGCAATTGTCCCTATATCAACTGGCGTGATAATCCAGAGTGGCAACCCATCGCACATGAATATGTTCACACCATGCGTGTCTCTGTCAAAGCCGTTGCAGGTGCACAAGCGTTACTTTCCTATCACAAAGAGCATGTAGAGCAAGGAACAACTGAGGAACGCAATCACCATCACGAAATGATTAAACACTATACCTTCTTGCTTGAGCAATGGAGATCGTGAAGAAAGAAAAGAGGATGCCCCCGTTTTTTTTTTAAAAAAACACGGCTAAGAGTTTTTTTTTTTAAATTTTAAGAACA
>CAXUHF010000100.1:13502-20594 GCA_964250765.1 uncultured Ktedonobacteraceae bacterium
ACAAACCGTTTTTGTTTCACAATGGTCTTCCTTCAAAAAACAAATCCCCCCCCCGGTTTTTTGGATAAAAAAACGGGGGCATCCTCTTTTCTTTCTTCAATTTTACGACCATATGAAGGTGACGCCATAGCCTGGATAGAATGTATGGTAGCTCAGGATAGCGAACCCACCCCCATCTTGTGCCCAATTAAAATTGGATGTGACCACGCTTCCATCGGGATTGATGCTTTCAACAATAGCAACGTGACCAAAGGGACCAGCCCCTTCTACACCAGGGGCCAGCACGATGATGCTGCCTACGCGTGGAGCATAACCTACATGCCAACCATATGCTGGCGCATTATATGCCCAATCGGCAGCGTTCCCTAGCCATGACACCCACTTGCCCGTTAATTGATGATAGCGGAACGCAGCCCAATAAGTGCATTGACCAAAGAAAAAGTGATTACCATCGCCTCCTATACCCGTACCCGTACCCACACCAGTACTACCTCCTGTACCTGTGCCAGTGCCATCGCCGTTAGTTGTAGGAGCCGTTGGCACACCTGCGAAGGTCTGGTTTCCTGGATCATAGCCGTCTTGTGTGACCGCCGTTGCCGTCGCAGCTTGCTGTGCTAGCAAGACATTACTGTTACTTTTATTCGTAAAATATTTAACGATTGGCGAGAAGACATTGTAGCCTTTGCCTTCGGTACCTGTCGGCACAACAGCGATGAGACTGCCGAGCACAATAAAGGCCAGTAGCACCGTTACCGCTACATGTACAACCATGCGGCGACCCTCTGGTGGGCGCATCGTGCCTGAACTCTTTTTGCCTGTAGCACGAATAACGGTTGGCTGTCGTAGTGACGTGGTTGTGTTCCGCAAGGGAGGTAAGTTGCCTGTTTGAACCTCTGGCAACATCCGTGTCACTTCTGGCAGCACACGTGTGGCAGATGGTGAAGGAAGCGGTGTCGTCTTCGTGTTATCGGGCAATTGGCGTGTTGTAAGTGGGGATGCATCAGAAATAAAAGATGCCCACGGCGTAGATTCAGTAACTGGAGATGCTTGTGCAATTCTATTTGGGACATTTGATGACTCTGGGAAAGGTAATTGTTCAACGGGAGATAGTTCACTCACCTGCCCTGGTACCTGTGGGAGCGTGCCATTATTCGATTGCTCTTTGAGTACACTACCCTTACGCTTATCCATAGACAACATACATGTTTCCTTCAATTTTGTTCTAAGACATTACAACACATCCACCTCGACATACAGCACTTGTTATGACTTTACTTCTCATGACCAAATAGGTCAAGTATACAGGACGATTCGTAGGACTATAGGACTACCCTGTACGGTTACACTTTGTGTAGGAATGACTGTATTGCATGCTCATTGGGACACCGTGTCTTGATGAGCATGCAATACAGTCATTCCTACACTACAACGACTTCTAACAATCCTGGATTACCCACTTGCTCCTCTTTGAACATGTTACGCACTATAACAGCCCAATGCTGGCACGTCTTTCTTTGGTCTATCACATTCTGTGTAGAACTGATAGCAGCAAGCGGAACGCGCAACTCGTTTTTTCCACAAAAGTCGAGACTGAACTGTTTGACTTGCCCACCTCCCACGATACGCGCCAGCGCATCAGGTAGACAGACATGGGCGAGCAATCCTGGCTCGTACTGACGTACTTTGATAATCAGGTCAAGTTCGTCACCAACTGTAAACAGTTCCTGAATATGACCTTTTCTTTCTAAACGCACCTCAACCGCTAATTGTCGTTTAAATATATTCCAATCCTCGACGACTTCTGATGTGATTTGTGCGGCAACTGCACCTTGCACACACTGAATCGATGTCACCTTTTCGCGATAGCGCAATGCGTCCGCCAACGCCATTTCTTGACCGTTCACCGCAACACGTCCATTTCCATCGTCCGTGACAACACCTGCCTCGCGTAGGGCTGTCATGAGGGCAAGACAGGCAGCAGTATCTACCGTACTATACAAACGACCTTCTGCATTAATTTGGCTTGTGATAGTATTTGTGGCTGCAAGTGCGAGTGCAAGGTCCGAGGTCTCGCCCGTTTTGAGCAACACCGCCGCCGCATATGCAGTCTCTTGCCGTTCCGCAACGCTCCTACCAAACAGGGCAAAAAGTGAATTCTGCTCAGGGACAACTACAGAGACAATTCCGTTGTGCTCTTTCAAACGCGAACGCACAAACACTGCCGCCTCGTCTTTTAGCTTTTGTGCCGAGTCTGTTGACATAAGCACACGATAAGCATCATGACAATTTGTAAGCGCACGTGGCGGATTTTCTATTTTATAGTAACGAGCGGCATCAATCGCCATCTCCCGTAACTCACTCAATATATTCTGTAGTGTCGATGATGTCGTCTCCATTTGTTTTGCTGTAGGAAGATCGAGCAGACGTTTTACAGCGAGTGGAGCGTAATGGGTGTCTGGTTTGCCCTTCGTACCCTCTTCTGGTGGATAGAGACAAAAGCCTTTTTGTGGCAGGTACATACTCACCAGACGTTTGTGCCATACTACGAGCGCAGCTTCATACTCGCTTGCACGTTGCTCATCATGTTTATTGCTTACATAGCCAACATACATCGCAAACAACTTTGTTGATGTCTGTTCAACACATCCATAGGGATAGAGCGAGGCGGCCTCAACAAATACCTGGAAGGGTCGTTCCAGTCCCGGCATTGGACGCAATTCTAGCGCATTCATGTCTTGCAACGTCACAACTTCTCCAGGAGTGAGCAAGCGTAACGTCCGCACGATGTGACGCAGTTTTCCAGGCTCCGTAATATAACGTTCGCTTACATCGCTCGCACCACTACGTGCATCGCGTACGATAGAGGTAATCGTACCGGGGCGTACTGGAAAGTGCACGCTAGAGCCAGAGGAAACGAGAGCATCAGACGCAAACCGACTTCCTGTATCGGAGAAGAGGGGAAGCTTCTCGCCATTGTGTTGTACCTCAACAAGAGCACTACCTGATGTTGCGCCAACGTCCAGGCGTCCCATGACAGCATCATCGGGGAAGACAAAGGGCGAAACGGTCAACTCGCCGTACACCTCTTGTGTTGCTTCAAGCATCGTCTCTCCACGTTGCCAATCTAGCGTTTCAGATGAAAGTGCAAATGCCTCGATACTGTAGCGCGTCATGCTATCGCCTAGCTTTACCTCAACACTTGCCTCACCTTGCACCTTCACAATGCTATTGTGTACGACCTCTGGAAAGGCGAGACGCACACTGGTAAGTTGTGCAATTTCTGCTTGTGGCGTGACTATTTCAACGGCATCGGTTGGTGTACGCATAGCCGAGGCGAGCATATAGGGTGCATTAACAGAGCCAGAAGGTGCTGCCATCATTGGCATGATGCCCGTCGTGGAAGAGGTACTCATCATCATCCTTCTATACATACGAGGCATAGCATTGACCTGAGATAACTGTCGTTCAATGATGCCCGTTACTGACTGTTGTTGCCACTCGCTTATGTTTGCCTTGACACGTGCCGCAAATTCTACCTGCGTGTCACTTTGTGCAATCAGACGTGCATCTTTGACAATCAACTGGATGGGGACTACACGATCTTTCATCCCTGTTTTGAGTCTGATCTGTACACGATCCCCTGGTTTCGCTGTTTTGGAAGCCTCGCATTGTAACTGTAGTTCTGAGGGACGTAACACCGCGCACCAACCTTCCCATGCCTGTCCATCGACAAATGCTCCAAGTAAGACAATGCCATAGGGTGGTGGTACAGGAACTTGAACACTCTGCTCCGCCTTTAATTGCTCATAATACTTCTCGCCAGTAGTTCCACGCACTGGATTAATAAGCACAATACGAAGTGCCTCAACGTCGGCACGTGGCGTAATCTCTATTGCATTGCCAATCACGTTTTGTACTAAGAGCGGCTCAGTGTTCGCGCCTCTCCGTGCTATGTACATGCCTCGACATTCATTTGCCTGCGGAATTGGGAGCAAGCTCAATACACGCAACTCGCCCAATTCGCTGATTGTCAGCGTCTCGCGTCGCTCTTGCTCGGAGCCTTTCAGCGCAACCGTTGCGGTGCGTTCTCTAGCGAGAATGTTCAACGTATAAGGACCCTCACCTGTAAGTGCTACTGTACCCTCACAATATCCCTCAGAATCACATTGTAATTTTGTACGTGTCCCGATGCGTTGCCCACGTTCTTGCAATTCAATCTCAATAAAGCCACTATATGGTTGGTTGAAGGCCGTGACTAGAAGCGTATAGCGTAAATCCTCGCCATTCAATTCTTGTGATACAAGCTCCGCATTTAGAGCAGCTAAACGATATTCCGCAATCTCAAAACGACATGCATCGGCAGGACTATTGATAAGTGTTGCTTCGTATTGGCCTTCAGGAAGGTCGCGCAACGGGTAGAGGCAAAGGCCAAACTCATCAAGCATAACGGGATATTCTGCGTATACTGTGTTGTTCAGCGAAACACTTAGCACAATTTCTTTGTGAGCATCGGTAGGAGAGGCAACCAGGAGACGTACAACATCATGATGAGCACGGTACAGAGTTTTATCGCTTGTAAGCGAGACGAGAGTACACTGGGGTAAGGGTGTAGGCTGAATTTCTACGCCAGGAAGCGTGAGTGTATTTTTGCCACGAAAAAGAATTTGGGGCGATGTATGCTGTTCTTGAGAGACTGATGCATTCGCTTTGAGGAAGGCGAACCAGTTGCCCAGCAACGCATTTTCGCCTAACTGTGCGACTACATCATGTTGTTGGATGGTAACTAGGGGATCATATTGTGTAGATGGTAGTTGTAGTGGCATACTGTCTCACCTCATTGTGTTAAACATGGAAGGAATGCTTGTCAGCTTTATTTACGCTGCGGCATATGAGCGAACATCAACCTGTACTCCTAATCGTGCAGCGTCCTCTACGATATGTAGTAAGTGTCCTGTTGTTTCCGCATCTAAGTAGGCTTCACCACAGTTATCACAGACTTCGGCAGGTACGTTTTTAAAGACAACAGTTGTCGTATTACGTTCTAACGTCATCGTTGTCGTTCCAGACTGAGTTTCGCCGTACTTGCAAATAACACATTTCATAATTTTCTCCGCTTGAAATCGGTTTCCCATTTGTTTGGGTCAGGTACATACACTGTAATAACAATTTTCCTTTGATTTTCTTTGTCTGTTGCAACGACAACATGAAGAGGTCGAGTGTTACTCCAGCCCAATAATAGTTCACTTGGATAAGGCGTATCATTCTCATAAACTCTTATAGCTTCACCTGTAAGAACAATATGCTCTCTTCCTCGCTGATGCCTCTCTGTGCCATTCGCTCAACGGCATGACGCTGATAAATAATCTGATACGTGTTCACATAATTCTCCGTACTTAGCTTCAACTAGTCTAGCATAGTAGTAGAGTATCGGCAAGCAATGAACTCTACTAATACATCGCAGCTTTAGCTACGAATATACATCAAGGTATGTCGAAGGATGTTATAATTATGGACATATGATAATTTGCGAACACCCCATCTTAAATGACATGAATTGCGATGACTAAGAACGTATATACCTCATGATGGGACAGAATGAAGCAATCAAGATACGTCAATTGTAGGAGCTATAATTCATTATGCCCTCACGCCGATTGCCTCTTGCATAAGGGCGTAATGAATTATAGCCCTTACAGTATCATCACATTCAATGTACAGGAGCATATATGACGAGATACATTTTCCGATACCTCTTTCCTGTTTTAGCACTATGCCTGCTACTTACTGCTTGTACCTCTGCTACTGGTAGCACGAGTGTAACGAAGCCGACTCCGACGGCAACACGTCCTTCGTCCAATGTGGGAACAGGGACGCCAACAAATGCTCTTGCAGACGTATGTCCCGCGCCATTAAGCAATGATCCTGGCTGCTTTACACCCCACGCTATGCGCGTTGCATATAGTGTCGAACCGCTTATCCAGAAGGGGATTACGGGCAAGGGACAGACAGTTATTGACATCGTATCCTTTGGTAGTCCTACGCTTCAAACCGATGTGAATGCCTTTAGTAAACAATTTGGACTGCCCCAGGTCAATATTCAAGTGATCGCGCCATTGAACGAGAAGGAATCTGATCCAAGGGGCGATAAACCTGGTTGGGTTGAGGAGACGACGCTAGACGTAGAGATGATTCACGCGATGGCGCCAGATGCAGGGATCGTGGTAATGGTCAGCCCTATTGACGAGACTGAGGGAACCATTGGTTTGCCAGAATTTCGTCAGTTGACGCAATATGCCCTAGATCATCACCTTGGTACAATTTTCTCGAATAGCTGGGGAGCATCCGAAGCAACCTTGCAAGATGCTGCTGGGCAACAAGAGATACAAAAGTGGGACACGCTTCTTCAGCAAGCCACGACACAACAAGGCATCACGTTTTTAGCGTCTTCTGGCGATAATGGTGCGACCGATTTTGTCGATCTGGCTGGCAAAACGTTGGCGAAAACTGCAACATCGAGTTTTGTCAATGATGATCCGTGGGTGACAAGTGTTGGTGGCACAACATTGACACGCGTAGGCACGACAACGAACGAGCGTGTTTGGGATACGAATGGTGCAGGTGGTGGTGGGTATAGCAAACTCTTCAAAGAACCATCGTATCAGCAAATGCTTCCCTCATCTGCTCAAACGCAGCTCAACAATCGGCGGGGCATCCCTGATGTTTCGGCGGCGGCGGACCCTACGACCCAATTGAGTTACTATGTCTCTGACCAGTGGCGTGTGATTGGTGGCACAAGTGCAAGCGCACCCCTATGGGCAGGGATTATCGCTGACGCGAACCAAATGGCAGGCCATCCCCTTGGCTTCATCAATCCAGGCTTATACAAAGTCGCGGTGTCCAACAAGTATAGCCAGGACTTCCACGATATCACCGTTGGCGACAACTCCTTCAACGGTGTACAAGGTGCGCCCGCCGTGCAAGGGTGGGACGCTAGTTCCGGCCTTGGCTCACCCGATGCCGAGAAGCTATTGCCCGATTTGATCGCGGCATTGAAATAATATCCAGAGATAGATACAAATGACCCAGCAGAAC
>CAXUHF010000101.1:0-20020 GCA_964250765.1 uncultured Ktedonobacteraceae bacterium
GGCACAGGTCAATGTTTTTGCTGTCAAAACCTTACCGCGTATATTTTTTATGCCTTGATATTTTCGGCTCGTTCAGTGTTCTTCTCGCTTTGAGTTTCGGCGTCAAATAGCCAACTGACTTCAAGCGTAAATATATCGACAACGTTATGCCAAGCAAGAGACCACCGAAAAGATAGCCTCCAACGACATCACTTGCCCAGTGGTCGCCCAGGTAGATGCGCGATGGTCCAACTAATATCACGAAAAGTGCTGATATGACTAGAATCGCATAGTGCCACCAACGTCTTCTATTAAACAAAATGAGTCCAAATGAGAAGAGTAAGCCCCAAAACGCCACATAGGACATGACGTGTCCACTTGGAAAACTTTGTCCATTCTCATGTTGTAGGATATCTACAAGACGAGCGGTTGGGCGTGGACGACTCACAAGAAGTTTCGCCAGGAAATTCACAACTGAACTAATTACAGAAAGTGTAATAATAACCAGTGCTTCCAAACGTAAGCGCACTAGCCAAAATGCGATAGCCGTCACTAGGATAAGCCCCGTAAACAGTAGTGGTTGATTGCCGAGAAAGCTTACCCCAACCATAAATGACTCAAGCCACGGAGCTTTGTTCTCCTGAAATTCCTGTGTGATTGCTACATCAATGGGAAGTACAGGATTGAAATGCACAAACCATGCAAGTGCTGTGAACAGTAAGAATTGAATAAAGTATACCAAAGCAAGGATGCGTGTCCGTCGTGACGAGCGATACCACGGTTCGCGTCCGCTATCAACCTCCTGTTGCACTTGATTCATTGTGGTATCCACGGTATCCTGTATCTGGTCTTTCATTGTTCTATCCCTGCTCATCTCTTCTATGGTGACAGCTATCCTAGAGGATAACTATAATACGTTTCCGCTTCTGCGAAAGTTTACAATAACAATCAAGAGAGCAAGATACATTGACACTTCACTGAGGTCTACGTTATAGTCAAAAGGAAGGAAGGGGGCCGAAAATAATGGCACAAACAGAGGTGCGTTCCGCACGACCAGAAGATAAAGACATAGTGTTAGCCTTTTGTACTCACACATGGGACTGGGGGGACTACATTGCTCGTGTGTGGGACGATTGGCTTGTAGACGCCCAAGGTGAACTGTTTGTCGCAGTCACAGCTGGACAGCCTACAGGTGTAGCACATTTGCGGATGATAAACGCTACTGATGCATGGCTTGAAGGCTTGCGCGTTGACCCAAACTATCGTCAACAAGGCATTGCAAAGGCACTCAACGTTGCAATGTTAGAGGAAGCGATACGGCGTGGAGCGACAAATGCACGTCTCGTAACAGAGTCCACGAACGTAGGTTCTATTCATATGATGGAAGGTATTTTTATGCGGCACGCTGGTACCTTCGCTCCGTTTCACGCGGCTCCACTTGTTGCTCAGGCAAAAAGTCGTGCAAAGGTAGATTACAGCCCAGAGGGAACGCGTCTAGCAACGGCGGACGACATAGATGAAATTATTGATTACTTGAACGCTTCTAACATATTTCCAGCCGTCGGCGGCCTGTATTATACTGGTTTTGTGGGCTATGAGATTACAGCAGCCTTGCTTGAGAAGCAAATCACAGCGCGGAACGTCTATCTCTTGCATCGCTGGCATCGTTTAGACGGATTGGCGATTGCAGAACCGCGTGAGGACCGTCAGGGCAAGCGGCTCTCGATTGGTTATATTGACGGCATGACAATTGAGGCGATTAGCCTTGTAGCTCATGATTTACGCCAACGTCTAACTGATATGGGCCTCGAAAGTGTCTATGTCTACGCACCCGATCTTGTATTGATACGCGATGGTCTAATGGGCATTGAATACGAATGGGATGGCGTAGTCTTCTATATGTACGAACGTAATCTGGTGTAGGGACCGATGTATCGCGTCCTCGTTGGACCGTCAAATACCCACAAGGACGCAATACATCGGTTCCTACACCATCTTCGAGAAGTTAAGCAGGATTCAGCACTGCATCAACATTTTTTAAACTGTGGAAGCGCATAAGCCAACACCCGTAGTTTAAGCCGCCACCGACAGCCGTAAGAGCAAGCCATTCACCATCATGTAACCGCTCTTTACGCAGGAGTTCAACCAGCGCAGTTGCAATACTGGCATTAGAGAGATTGCCGTAAAAGCGGAAATTATCGACAAGTTTCTCCATTGTCGAGGTAGGCCAATCATAGTCATTCACCAACAACTCGCCTAAGCGTTTCGTGATGCGCGAGTTGGCTTGATGTGGAACAATATGTGCAATGTCAGCATAGCCTAATTGTGCATGTCGTACCAACGCATCCAGGCTTTCCGCCATCGCACGCGGTCCCTCACGGTAGACTTCTTTGCCGTTCATCTTTGTATACCCAATAAGATGCTGCGTCAACAACGAATTCAGTTCTTGACCGTTGCCCTCTTGAAAAAGTCGGCGCATCTTTGTGTCTACCTCTGCCATTTCAATTACGTCTTTGCGTAATGGTGTCTGGAACATCAGCGAGGGTCCTTGATGAGCGTCAGAGCCATTAATCACATAGGTATCTTCTTCGCCAAGCTCAAACAAGAATGCCGCAGCTCCCTCTCCAAAGAGAGAACTTGTCTTCCAATCCAAAATATTTGTGATGTTTGGCAACAATCCTTCCGAGGTGACAAGTAGCACCAGCTTTGCCGAGCGCGCAGCCAGAATCTCGCTACACACCTGAAATGCTTCGGTCTGACACGCACACGCCCCTTTTAGCATCGTTGCACGTATCGGCCCTAACCCAAGCCGCATCTGTACTAGACCTGCGATAGTAGGGAACATGTCGTTGTCAGAAGAGGAGGCACCGATAACAGTATCTATCTCTGAAATATCGCGCCCCGAACTTGCAATGGCGCGTTGTGCCGCGATCACAGCCATGTCTACCAGTGACTCCTCTTGTGGAGACGTGGCATCGACGATGAGGCCAGGAGCATCGGCACCCACTATCTCACGACATAACTCGATTGAACTCATGCGTACATGTCGCGTCTCAAGACCCGTCACACGCTCTAAATCGCTTGCACTACGTGAGTCACCCAAACGCGTAGAAATATAGGCAAAGAACTCATTTGTGATGCTATTCTTAGGAGTATAATTGCCCAAACCAACAAGATTTACCTTCGCCTTAGTATAACTATGCGGCACAATATATGTATAATCAGGCCATTGGCCCTCTCGAATACGTGACATGGCTCATGCCCTCCTAATGGGGTTTTCTCTTAACCTAGCTACAAGTATAGCATATCTTTCCAGAACGCGAGAGTACATGTATGTCTTGTGAAAAGTGATATTATGAAACAAGATTTTATTGTGTTTTTGCTGGAGGCAGCACCATGTTTACAGTATCGGCAAATACATCCAACGATGAAGTTGAGCATACACTACGCCCTCGATGTGTACATACCATTACAGATCGCTTCTCTATGTCCAACACCTACCTCATTGACGATACGCGTCTGATCGTAGTGGACCCTTATTCTGCCTTGAATGTGCGCCTGCTCACCGTCTATATGCAGAAATTTTTGCATCGCTCACCTGCTGACATCGATCTGATTGTCTTAACCAACATGCATCAAGATCATACCTCTGGTATTGAGTCGCTGCGACGCATTTGTAGTGCTCCTGTCGCTGCCTCTTCTGCCGCTCTTACGATTACACAATCCGAGCTACAAAAGACTCTACCTAAATTGACGTATACACTACCAGGGCAAGTAGTCTCCTTTCCACCGCTCTCCGTACAGCAAGCTCGGTTCGTCGATATGTGGTTACAGGATGTTGGCGGCTTACCACTTCATTCCGATTGGCGCGTCATTGCTAGTGCAGGTCATACACCAGAAAGTATTTGCCTGTATAATCCCTTCACTAACGAATTGCTAAGTGGCGACACTCTTATCACCATCGAGAATGGTAAGCCGCTCTTGCGTCGTGGTATTAACCGCATCCAACTAGATGAGACACTCCGTGTGTTACGCAGCTTACCGGTTCGCTATCTCTATCCAAGTCACGGGCGTCAGGTCGTAGGGGAAACACCTTTAGCCCATGTACAGATTGAGTGGTAGAGAGCTATAACATGATGTGTGTGTAGCAGAAGCATGCCTCTGCTACACACACATCATGTTATATATTTTCTTTTTGTTTGCTTGGAAGCTTTAAGGGAACAGGGCCGCTCATCGAACGAGCAAACGACTGGGGCGTGACAATGTTTGGCAGAGGTGTCACACGGGCGTGTTGAGCAGCGGTATATTCAAGAATAATTGCGCCAAGACAAATACGATCACCCGTGTGCAATAGGCGAGGACCCGGAAGGAGTTCATCGTTCACAAGTGTTCCGTTACGGCTCGTGAGGTCTTGTACGTAGTCGCCGCTTGCCTGACGCGAGAATTGAGCATGTTGGCGTGAAATCGAGACATCATTCATTACAATATTACATTCAATGCCACGCCCAAGAATAAGTATTGGACGGTCAAGCAATACAGTTTTACCTAGCATATCACCGCTCTGGATCAACAATGCCCCATACTGCTCCGGCAGCTGCGGAAGAGGTGTCACTCTGTAGAGTGAAGCCGTGTCTTGCCACTCGTTCATCATCACATCCGACACGCCCTCTACCCGATTGTTGAGCGAGGTTGTCGGTATCTTCTCAATAGCGGCCTTGTCTTGTAGGGGTCGCGTCGCAGGAAGCACATTGCTACCTGCGGTGAGCGACTCAAGTGAAGAGCGCCATGTATGATTATTGAGTGGATCAAATGTTTCTAAAGCGGGTTCTGGCTTTTCAGCGAGCAGAAACAGAAAGCGATCAGACCCGATCTCTAACAGGTTCTCAGGTTTCACCTCAACAGAGCCGATGATGCGTTTACCGTTGAGAAGTACGCCATTGAGACTGTCACAATCAGTCAAACAGACATTGCCCTCATTCCAGGCAAGTTCGGCATGATGGCGCGATGCCATGTCATCGTCAATCCAAATCTCGTTATCCTCGTCACGTCCAATCGTCACAATAGCACGTTTCAACGCGAGACGTTGACCCTGAAAACGTCCACCTCTGTACTCAAGCCAGCCCCACGGCGTCTCCTCGTTAAACACAAAAGGTGCAGGAACACCTGGCTGGTGGCGTGGTGGCTGTAAAGCCGTAGTGGGATTAAGGCGCGTACGACGCTTCTGAAGAGGAATTTCTACTGATGTTGTGAGGAGTCGTGACGGTGTGAAGAGGCAGTAAGAGGTTGTTACGCTCAACGGAAGAAACCAACCACAGAGCGCAACATACGCCAGCGCAACCTGCACTTCAGCTATAGGAAGTGCTGCTTGCTCTGTATTGAAGCGTATGGTGTACCATACAACGGCTGGTAGCAGTAGTAAGGCACAAATAACGCAGACAACAATTACGCTTGTGAGTTGTCGTGTTGTCCCACGTCGGCGCAATGTCGTAAAAAGTGCGTTTGCCGCTACTGCAAGCATGCAACATGTCAAGCCACCATAGCAGCCAGCACTAAACCATGCCGAAAAATCTACCGTGTTCGTTTGCCTTCCTCTTTTCTTCTTTCCTTAACAAGCTGCTTTAGGGCATCGGTCCAACACCGGCTGCACGGGCATCGCTTACCAAAATCCTATCAACAACAGCATGTTGCGCGTTGTAATTTGCATAGCTAGTGTTTGTAGCAATGTTTGCCGAGTCAGCTCCGACATTGTTGTTCAAGTCTACTGCATCCCAATATTGCATGTTTGTGTTATCTTCTGTGACTGCAACTCCTAAGAATGCATGCCCTGGCACAATCACAATTTCGGGATGTAGCCCAATACTCTCGACAGCCGCTGCAAGCAACGTTGTTAACTCGATACACATACCACTGTGCTGCTGAAGTACTTCCCTAGGCAACTTGATATTCTCAACCGAGTTACTATCACTTGTTCCCGAATAGGGCACACTCTCCTGCACATACTTGATGTGATAGGAGAGACGCAAAGCATCATAGAGCGCGTCAACTTCGTCACGAACCTGTTGTACCGATGCCCCCCTATACCCAATCATGCCTGGTGGAGCGGGCACTGGCTCATTCTGCAAATAGTCTTGAGCTTTCTGTACCAGTGCTTCGATAGCAGAATCGTTTGGTGTCACCCACGCTGCTATAAGAAGACGATTTTCCTGTGTCCACTGCATTAACCGACGTGAGTGCAAGGCAAACGCGACATCACTCTCGTAGTAAGGATGTTTATTTGCATCCGTCACCTGTACATGTAGTGACATATTTACATCACGAGTTAGCGCATCCAAAACCTGACCTTGTTTGAGTAAGGGTGGTAAAAATTGTTCGCTCTGTACCGTCGTTGTTGCATTCACACTTTTTGATTGTATCTCACTAAACTCATCAATACCTACATGAATAAAAAGTGCCATTGGTGTTTTGCTACTATATTCAACAGTGAATAGCGTATTTTGTGGTTGAGATGCAAGATAGGAAGGATAATAGGCACTAAAAACTGCCTTGGGTACCAAAACGCAGATGTGAACCGGAGCCGAATCGCCACATTGCCTTTGCTTTGCTATATTTGCTTGTTGATAGCGCGAATACGCCTGTGTTCCATCAACCACGTAGACACCTGATAGTATCGCTAACACGAGAACAATGAGAGTCAGAAAGATAACTTTTTTGTACATACCTTATAGCTTCTTGCACCTATAGCAGTGATGATGTTTCCTGATACATTCTGATGTGCGTTAAGCAATTTTTCTGCCTGAATCATAGCATTCCGGCCCACGATTAGCAATCGAATGGGACTTGTGGGGCAATATGCATCTAACAGATTTGCACAAGGAGACTGATGTAGACGAACGGACGCCCCTCGTGGGCGTCCGTTGAATTTACCATGCTATGTTGAATTTACCATACCATGTTGTTACATAATCTTGCTGACAACAGTGGGACTAGGTGTAGTAGCTTTTCCGTCACTGTATTGTCTTCCACGCCAGTCAACGCCTTGACGAGTAAGAATGCGCCATGTGGACTCGCCTAGAATACCCTCAAAGATGGCTCCGGCAAGAGGATGAGTAAACGCATAATACCACGGCACCCGTAGCATTGTATTGAGCCAGAGTCGATATGCGAGTAGTGGCACTAGCTCTACGACGGTAGCTGCGGTTGCCTCCGCCGAACGAATGCCGCTTCCATTATGTGTGCGCGTCAACCGTGCCAGTAACGGCAATAGGAACGGCACAATCGTTATCATAGGTAGGCCAAGAAGTTCCAGTAGCACGAAAGGTAGACCGCCACGACTGCCAAGATACGCATTTTTGCGCCAGCCGCGCCATGTGTCACGGAGATCGCTATACATATGTACATGTATAAGGTCCTGTCCATCGACAAAGTGCAGTTTGAAGCCATTCGACTTGACAACATGCGCGAGGTCTCGATCATCCAACAACGTGCCTCGCAGGTCTGGACGTGCATAACCGCCGAGAATGTCGTAGACCGCTTTGCGAATGAGGAGATACTGACCATTGGCAACCGCGACCTTGCTTTTGGGATCGTTGACCAAGCGTGGTGGGTACTGCATGCTGATACCAAGATAGGCCATTGGCATCAGTGTGCGCTCCCAAAAGCTCGGTAGTTCTTGCTCAGTGCCAACAGTGAACAAGTCCATACCCTCTTGTACGGCTTGTGTTACCGTGGAACGTAACGCGTTAGGCGCATGCCATGTGTCGGCATCAGTGAACAGCAACCATTCGCCCTGTGCTTCCTGCACGCCTCGATAAAGTGCATGCGGCTTACCAGCCCAGCCTGCGGGTAGTTCATCACGTAAACGCAACACCCAGAGCCGATTGCCCTGTGGATGTGTCTGCGCTATCTCATCGAGCAAACGACCCGTACCATCGGTTGAGCCATCGTCAACGGCGATCACCTCGAACTGGCTATAGTCCTGCTCTAACAATGACCTGATACAACGAGAAATATTGTTTTCTTCATTGCGAGCAGGCACGATAATAGAGACCGTTGGTTCCTTCATCTGCTCTATAACCGTCAAATCAGGCACATTTTTGCGTAAAGGGAGCTTCTTGAGACGGTCTTCAGCGCGTGGTAGTGTGCGTTGCCAGACGTATAGATAAAAGCCAACTACACCAACAACATGAGACCATAGCGTAATGCGAGCAAGGGATTGCCACCAGTTGTGCTTATCCATGTATTTTTTATACTCTTTTGCGTGTATTTTCTTCTGTATTATAGCAATGGGAGAGCGGATTAACAAGCTATGAGGAGTTTTAGGTAGGAGTGCGTAGTGTGATACAAAACACACAAGTTACCTCTCTATAAGCTAAAAAACTGGTATAGCAACAGATAGAAAAGATATGTAAACTATTAAATAACGGTTATTAAGTATGCTATACTACGTTTCTTTAAGTAGAGAGTTTAAATATAAATTGAAAGATGGAGAATAGAATTCAAGTGAGTGATACATCCGAGAGTGTCTTTCGAGATTATAAAGATGCAATTAAGTATGGGCAAAGACAAGTTGCTAAACAAAATATGCTAGAGAAAGTAGACCTTAATCAAGCTTTCGTTCGAGAGGATTTTGGTTCGTTAGACTACTACGGAGTAGTAAAAGATTATAGCACTTCAGGGTCTAACAGAAATACGTCTGTATTTTTCAAGGACTTAGAGGATCATCTTATAAATTTAATAAAAGAGGCACAAGTTGTTGTAGGTTGTGTTGCTTGGTTAACCAGTATACCAATACTTAAAGCTTTGTCGGAAAAAAAAGGGATATCTTTTATTGTACAGAAAGAAGACTTTTTAAGACCTGATAGTATGGCGATGACTAATTGGAAAGCCCAGTTACATCAGCTTTATGATAGCTTACCAAAGAAACTTGATCGTAGAGATTTTTATGATACCATTCTAGGTTGCATGAAGTGTGAACCGTATGCTTTGATTGACCCTGTAAGGTGTGTAGGAAACTGCAATATAGATAGACAATCTGCTTTTCCACGCTCTCATCACAAATTTGCACTTTTTTGTAAATATTCAGAAGACTGTAACTGTAAAGCATGTCGTAGAGAGAAACACTTCTATAGCGAAGACTATGGCTTACCTCACTGTGAATACTGTGACGAGAGAAAAAGTCAGATAAATCACATTAAACCTTATGCAGTTTGGACAGGATCCTTCAACTTTACAAAGAATGCTGTCATGTCCTTTGAAAATGCAGTTGTTTTACATGACTCTGAGATTGTAAAAGCCTTTTATAAAGAATATACACAAATTGCAGCGATTTCAGAGCCTCTTGATTGGACTGCGACATGGATGGAACCGCAATGGAAAATGCAAACGTATACATAGATTTCGAGTTTTATAACTTGTACTACACTCAGCAGGACTCAAACCTGGAATTAGGCAGAACACTATTTCGCATTATGAAATATAAAAGCGCAAGGTGGAGATATTGTGTTCTCTATCTCGCGCTCCCCCTCAAACGCGCCCAGCAGGACTCGAACCTGCGACCAAAGGTTTAGAAAACCTTTGCTCTATCCACTGAGCTATGGGCGCATTTTTGCTACTCAAGAAGCATGTATGACTCCTTGGTGCTGTTGCCAATAATAACAAGTTACAGGTTAATCGTCAAGTCCTGTGAACATGTATTGGCTCTAGTAATGGGGTTCTACGACACGGCATCGGCCCAGCATTCCCTATCCAAAAGCATAATTTGGGTCCCATCCTTCGGAAGGCATTTGATGAATATGCAGGGAGACCGCTCATGAATGGATATCCCATAATTTACGCACCTTCCGTATTGTTTACTTCCGAAATTTACACAACATGAAAGGTGCCGTTTGTTCTAAACGATTTACAGGTTACTTACTATGCTCCCTGGGCTTCGATGGAGACAGGCTGCCACTCTTTCCACGTTGCCAGACGGGACTCATAGTCCTGAGTTGCGGTGCCTAGAGGCGATACGCCGAAGAAGACGCGTAGAGGTGGTTGCGCGGCATCAACGACCTTGAGAATAGCGGAGCGAGTTGCATGCGGGTCGCCCGGACGCTGTTGAGTGCGCGCTTGGTTTCGCGCAGCACGGAGGTCCGCATAAGCTGGATTCTCCTCGCTGTGCTTCGCGGATGGGCCTGACCAGTCAGTCGAGAAGCCACCGGGTTCAATCAGCGTCACGTGGATGCCGAAACTGGCGACTTCTTGCGAAAGTGCCTGCGAGAAGCCTTCGAGTGCCCATTTGGACGCGTGGTAGGCACCGATGCCTGGAAACGCGGAGATGCCGCCGATGCTCGACACCTGAATGATATGCCCAGAGTGCTGTGCACGCATAACTGGCAGTGCGGCTTGTGTGACCCACAATGCGCCAAAAAGGTTTGTTTCGAGTTGGGCACGCACTTCGTTTTCCGTGAGTTCCTCAATCGCACCAAAGTGACCGTAGCCAGCATTGTTAATGACGATATCGAGTTTGCCGAAGTGATCGGTGGCCTTCTTTACCGCGTCAAAGTCGGCGGCACGATCAGTAACGTCAAGTTGAAGTGGCAGGATGGCGTCGCCGTAAGTAGTAACAAGTGCGTTCAAGGATTGAATGTCGCGGGCTGTCGCAGCAACTTTGTCGCCTCGTTCGAGGGCTGCTTCGGTCCACTCGCGTCCGAACCCTTTTGATGCACCCGTGATAAACCAGATTTTGGTCATAAAAAATTTGTCCTTCCAGATTTGTTAGAAACAAGAGGTGAGTTTGACAGGCAATAACTACTTCGTCGAATGAAACAGGTTTTAGGCAGTGCCGTTCCTGTTCATGTGAAACATTTTACACTTGAGAGTGCGCTCTAAGTCAAGGGCGATATTTATGAAGATTAACAAATTTATGAAGATTAACAAATTACCGTGAGAATCGCACGGACGCCCACAAGGGGCTACCCTACTATACGACGTTCTTGCATGCTCCGCATGCCGTCTATAGTAGGGTAGCCCCTTGGAACTTATTCGGAAACTGGATGCTCGTGTATAGTAGGGACGCCCCTTGTGGGCGTCCGTGCGATTTCCGAGAAGTTTCCGAATAAGTTCTTGTGGGCGTCCATGGGTCCCAAATCCACATGGCAAGCCAGAAACACGCAGAAACTCTTTGCGACGTAGCGTCCGTGGGTCCCAAATCCACCCCAATTGCAGGTACTTGAACAGGCTTGCCCCTTATGTGCGTCCATGAGTTTCATTACCACGCTATTTTATTAATGTCCATCATTACACCCTTATCACCTGCTACAAACTGGACAGGACATAATGAATTATTGACCCTACAAGTCCCGCGTTTCATGTAACGTCTTGACATTACCGACCAAAAAACATATAATACTAGTAAATCCGAGTAAGTAAGTAAGGATTAGCAGAGCAAGCTAAGAGTCTGCTATGAGCTATCTAGCATATAGAGTATTAGCCACTAAATTGGAGTGAAGCATGAGTCAGGCATTCGAGTTGGAACAGGGCAACTATACCGCCGGGTTCCACGTAGCTGAAAACTACGCGTACAAGTCCGAGCGTGGACTGAGCAAGAAGGTCGTTGAGCAGATCTCGGAGATGAAGGGCGAGCCAGACTGGATGCGCCAATTCCGTCTCAAGAGCCTGGACCTCTACGATAGGCGTCCAATGCCAACGTGGGGTGCCGACCTTTCCGGCATTGACTTCGACAATATCTACTACTATATTAAGCCCGTTGCTCAGCAGGGCAAGAACTGGGACGAGGTGCCACCTGAGATTAAGGACACCTTTGACCGTTTAGGTATTCCACAGGCTGAACAGAAATATCTCGCAGGTGTCACAGCGCAGTACGAGAGTGAAGCCGTCTATCACAAGGTGCGTGAGGACCTTGAGAAGCTCGGTGTTATCTTCACCGATATGGACACCGCCCTACGCGAGTATCCAGATATCATTAAAGAACACTTTGGTACCGTTATTCCACCGTCGGACAATAAGTTTGCCTCGTTGAATAGCGCGGTATGGAGTGGTGGTAGCTTCGTCTACGTGCCGGAGAATGTGCGCGTCGAGATTCCACTGCAAGCGTACTTCCGTATCAACGCCCAGAATATGGGACAGTTCGAGCGTACACTGATCGTTGCCGCTCCTGGTTCATATGTTCATTATGTCGAGGGTTGTACAGCCCCAACATATGCCAGCGATAGCCTGCACAGCGCGGTTGTCGAGATCAAGGTCATGGAAGGTGCGCGTGTGCGTTACACCACGATCCAGAACTGGTCGAAGAATGTCTACAACCTCGTGACCAAGCGTGCCGCCGCATACCGCGACGCCACAATGGAATGGGTCGATGGCAACCTCGGCTCAAAGGTCACAATGAAGTATCCAGCCGTACTTTTGATGGAGCCAGGAGCGCGCGGTGACGTGCTTTCCGTCGCCTTTGCAAGCGATGGCATGCACCAGGACGCAGGCGCGAAGATTACACACCTTGCACCACACACAACCTCACAGATTTTGTCGAAGTCGGTTTCAAAGGGTACCGGTCGTGCCTCTTACCGTGGACTGGTTCGTATCAATCCAGGTGCACATCACACCAAGTCCAGCGTACGTTGTGACGCTCTCTTGCTCGATGAGAATGCTCGTACCGACACATACCCAACTATTCGTGTCGAGGAAAATCAGACCGAAATTGGACACGAGGCAACTGTCTCGAAGGTTGGTGAGGATCAGCTCTTCTACCTGATGAGTCGCGGCCTTGATGAGTCAGAAGCATACTCATTGATTGTGAATGGCTTTATTGAGCCAATCACAAAGGAACTTCCGATGGAGTACGCGGTAGAATTGAACCGCCTGATCCAGCTAGAGATGTCTGGTAGCGTGGGTTAAACTCAAGAACAAGGACACAAAAAAGAGCTTGCTATTAGGCAAGCTCTTTTTTGTGTCCTTGTTCACACTATTTAGGTGATATACACTATTGTGTGTCTCACAAAAGTACTGTAATCTTATAAATATAAGATACAGAGTGGCACTATAAAGACCTTCTCTAAGCACCTATTTGGAACAGCGAAAAGAAATGGGACAATTGACATGTTCCATCAGTACCGCAGCTATTTATACTAAGGACATGCATAAATGAAAGCACCTTGAATGAACAAGGTGAACAAGAGAACAGACATGTGTCACACAATCAAAGGCACACTTCAGCCACCGCTGGAGGGGAAGCAGGGAAAGAGCTATGAGTACTAGCATGGATAAGCCGCCCTCTGAAATGACACTGACCGAATTGGCATGTCGTTGCGAACTGGAAATGCACAAATTTCGTCATAAGGAGCCAACCGACGACCGCTACTGTCTGGAAGTCTTCTATCGTGCGATTCATCGCAACGACCATGACGCGTGGTCACTGCTCTACAAACAGTACAACGAGACGGTGTGTGTCTGGTTTCGCCGCCATAATAGCAAAGATACAGCGTCACGCTACATGAAGGAAGAGGACTACGTTGATAAGACCTTCGAGCGTTTCTGGCAAGCGGTTTACAACTCAAAGCCAGCATTTGAGTCGCTCGCTAGTGCTTTGAGTTACTTAAAATTGTGCTTGAGCAGTTCTTTGATGGATGAACTACGCGACCATACACGCGCAAACCTTACCCCGTTATCGGAGTATGGATATAGTGACGATCCGAAATTTGAGGTGGAAGATACCTATCACGAAGGCGAGTTGTGGGAAGTCCTCAAGGATATCTTGCACGATGTGAAGGAGCCACGACTGGTTCGCGTAGCTTACCTTCTGTTTTACTGCAATCTCAAGCCGCGCGAGATCGTACGGAATCTGCCACACGAGTTCACGAGTGAGCAAGAAATTTATAACCTCCGACGTAACGTATGGGAACGCATGATGCGTAATCTCGACAAAATTCGCTGGCGACTCAGCGACGAAGGTAAGTAGGCAGGTCGCACTCCTACCTACTTCTCTTCTCCTCTCTTGTATTGCACGAAAAAGATGTACTAAAATTTGACTACAGAAACGTCTGTACAGTAATGATAGTAGTAATGACGAGCAGAGTGACAAACGTACACGTACACGTATTAGCTATCATAGAGTGTCACAAAAAATACAAGATGTGAGGAACTGTAATGACAGACTGTTTAGACCCAATGGCCCCTACCGATGAGGAACTGATGCGTTACACGCTTGATGGGGACCCACTGTCTGACGAGTCACAAAAACACATGAATTCCTGTCCAATTTGTAAGCAGCGTGCCACGCTCTATACAGGAACGAATGTATTTCTTATGTCAAGCCTCTATCGTAGTCAGTGCCCTTCACCAATTCAGCTTGCAGATTATTGCGCTCCTACTTCTTTCAACCTCTTGTCAGATGAAGCCCGGATGCAGATAGCAGAACATATCAATATCTGTCCGCTCTGTGATACCGAAATAATAACACTGCGTTGTGACCTTATCTCAATGTACTAACATCCTACAAACGGTTTTTGGCGGTATTCTCACCATCTCAAAAACGTCGCGCCCTTCGTGATACAGTTTTTTGTGCATAAATAGGGACTACGTTTGCAGTTCGTCTCTATACAGGAGACCTATAGGTAGCTATACTATCTTTAACAGCAAAAATAAAGAGAAGGATAACTACTTATGTGTTTTCTAACGGAACCTTCGATACAGTATAAAGACAGTTATCTTGACGCAGTACGAGAACTGCAAGGCGAGGGGAAGCGTCTCGACGAAAATATCCGTTTCCTTTCGGAGAATTTTCCAGCCTTTGTGCACCGTTCCTTGCAACAAAAAGACCGCTCGAAACTGGTGTCAGGCCGTGTGCCAAATGCTGATTTCTGGCTTATTGACAATGGCGAGTTCGTGGGACGACTCAACCTGCGCTATGAGTTAGATTCCGACCTGCTAAAATTTGGTGGGCATATTGGTTATGAAGTACGTCCATCACGGCGCAAACAGGGCTATGGTACACACATGTTACATCTTGGCCTGGAAATTGCGAAAGCTGCAGGCATACACAAAGTACTCCTCACCTGTGATGAAAATAATATTGGTTCAAAGAAGATTATTGAGCATAACGGTGGGCAATTTGAAAACGCTGTCCACATCGACGGTTCTGCCATCAAAAAATTACGCTACTGGATCAATGTGTAAGGACCGATGTATCGCGTCCTTGTCGGCATAGTCTAATCGCAAAGAGGGTGTGATAATGCCGTTTAACAAATTACTATGGATAGATCGGTTGTAGGGGCTTTAATTCATTACGCCCTTGTCGCCACATACGTCTTATCAAAGGACACGGAAATGCTGGCATCACCGCCTTCATTTGGGTGGTCCATCGCTCACGGGGCGTAATGAATTATGGCCCCTACGTCCGACGTATTCCATATCATTTTATCAAACAGCATAATCGGTCTCTACGATGTGGTAAAATACAACATAGTAATCACTCAAAAAGGCAAGGAACTTACCATGATGGCTACGCCCTATGTTATCTCTGTTGGTCTTGCGGATGTCCGTCACGATCCTGACCCCACGTCTGAGCTTGTAACGCAGGCGTTTATGAACGTATCCGTAACTCCTGGTGAAAGCGTAGGCGAGTGGACGTATATCACGCTTTCGGACTATAAAGGCTGGGTGTGTACTGACGTACTGGCAGACCCCGTGATGAAAGGCTTTACACGTATCGGGGAGCGGTGCGGAACGCCGTTAGGTCTGGTCGCGGTCATCAATACTCCGTATACGCCCATGTTCGAGCAAGAGACAGGAGAGGAGAAACAGGACACAGTATATTTATCCACTGTGCTACCGCTTCTGGACGCAACCCCCGTTGAGCGCATACAGGTCGCCCTCCCCGATGAGCGCACAGGCTGGCTCACGCGTAAAGACATTGCGTTGCACCAACAAGAAACGGTATTTCCACAGCAAACTGTCTCTGCCACAACACAGTATGCACGTGCATTTCTCGGTGTTCCCTATTTATGGGGCGGGACAAGCTGGCGCGGCATTGATTGCAGTGGGCTTGTACAGCTTTGCTATCGTATGAGTGGTCATATGCTACCCAGAGATGCAGACCAACAACATAACGTTTTACCTACATCAGTGATGCTCAACGAGATACGCGAAGGCGACTTGATCTTCTTTGGCAAAAAGCATATCACGCATGTTGCTATTGCTCTGAACGCGAAAGAATACATTCACGCCGAGGGCCAAAACTATAATCGTGTCACAATCAATAGCTTTGACGCTACTGACGCACATTTTGACCAACGACTTCTTGATATTGTGTACGGCGTGAAGCGCGTTGTGGTGTAAGCTATGCAAGCAAAAATCGAACGTGAATTAGCAACACTTCATGGTAAATTCTCATGTATTGTGGTACGGCTAGACAAGGCTTCTCCTCAGGAAGTGGTGTCCATCAACCCGGAGCAACGATTTCCTGCCGCCAGCCTTGCAAAGGTACCCATCCTGGTAGAAGTGGCACGACAAGTCGAGTTTGGCATGCTTGCGTGGGATACACGCTACACTGTTTCTGCTGACGCTCACGCAACGAGTAGTGACATATTAGCAAACCTATCCCCTGATTTACATCCCACATTGCGAGACCTCGCACATCTCATGATTGCGATTAGCGATAATACTGCATCAAATATTTTGCTTGACCTAGTAGGAATGGACGCGGTCAACGTGACCATGCACCAACTGGGATTGTATGAGACGCGCATCGAGCGTCACTTTATGGACATGGCAGCACGCGAAGTTGGACAAGAGAACTGGACAACCGCAGGTGACATGGCCTTGTTGCTCTCCTTTTTTTGCGCGGATGTGCTGCCTGGACGTGACGAGATGCTCAAGATGTTATTACATCAAAATGACAACTCTAGCGTTCCCGCATATTGGAATGAAAAGATCCCCTACGCTCACAAAACAGGTGAGCTAGCTGGCATTCTCCATGATGCAGGCATTCTTCATCCACCTTATCCTCAACCAGCAGCACAACCACCATTGATCGTTGTCGTTATGACGGCGGAGCAGAGCGACATTCCGCTTACACGTTATACAATGGCACGTATTGGACGCATCATTTTACACAACGAACAGATATAAGGAAGAGTACATGACTATTCTACCCTACAAAGGTGTGTGGCCTACAATAGCAGACGATGTATTTCTCGCTCAAGGCGTCATCATTATCGGCAATGTCACCATTCATAAGGGAACAAGCATCTGGTATAACACTGTTGTGCGTGGCGATGGTGCCCCGATTGTGATTGGGCGTCGCACCAACATTCAAGATAACTGTACACTCCATGTCGATGCCGATGCACCACTCACTATTGGCGAAGAATGCACCATCGGGCACAACGCCGTGGTACATGGTGCTACTCTCGGTAATCGCGTCCTCATCGGTATCAATGCAGTCGTACTCTCTCACGCAGAAATTGGGCCAGAGACGATTCTTGGGGCTAGCGCAATGGTCAGCGAGCACAAGCACATCCCCGGCGGTGTCCTGGCAATCGGCATTCCGGCACAGGTGAAACGTGACCTGAACGAGGCCGAACGTGAACATCTCATAAGCAGTGCTGAAGGTTATTATAATCGAGCATTGGAGCACAAACGTTCAGCGATGTAGGGGACGCAATCAATTGCACCTTCGCTCATCAATCGCATGATAATTGTAGAGGCGCAATGAATTGTGCCTCTACAATTATCATGCGATTGTCACCTGAAATGTCGTCTTTTGCATAACTTGACCAGGTACCTGGAAATGAACTTCGACATTCCAAAGGCTGTTCATCGAGAACGCTTCTCCAGGTGCAAAGGTCGCAACATAGGTTGTACCACGTACCTGTGCCTTTTGGATCGCTGTGCCCATGTCCATCGCTTGCATATTGGTGAGAATTTCTACCTTGGCGTTTGTCACAGCTTTTCCACTCGCATTGGTAATTGACACGATGACCGTATTGGTGCTTGTAACGTGCCCTGGCGAGACCTGTAAACCTACTGTGAAGGTGCCCACTTTCTGTTGTTGCGTGTTGTTTTGCGTTGGTGTCCCTGTTGTCGTCGCAGATGGATTAGTATACGAGATAGTGGGATAGACAATAGGTGGGGAGTAAAATGACATAAGGGCCGCGCAAAGCAAAACACCACCACCAAGTAACACCTGCACGTTGACTAGTGTTCGTAGGTGACGCGTTGTGCGTTCCAACGCGGATTGACGTGTACGACGCGCAGGAAGCTCTGCATTGACAACAGGCAACAACAGCGTTTGACGTGTAAGTTTGGGACGCATGACAAACAAGATATACACGCTTACGAATAGCGCGAGTGCAATAAGAATCAGTCTCACGAGCAGGGAGCGACCATAAGAGTCGTCAACGAAAAGATGGGTTGCATAAATTGTTGTTTCACTTAAAAAGAGTAGGGCTACAAGTTGAACAGCGATACCACCTATAACAAAAGGAGTCATGCGTCGTAGAAAGCTTATGATTGTTTCCGTATTTGAGTCGAGATCGACAATCGAGAGCAGGGGCAATACGACATAACCAAGATATGCAAGTCCTCCAAACCAGACACATTGTGCGAGAAGTGAGAGACCGCTAAGCACTATTGCACTTATATGCGGCTGTATCACCGATACCGCGTTTTCTGTCAACGCATATGTACACACAATTAAACCCGCTAGAAGAAACCACAATCCGTTATAGCGTTGCAATTGTGTCGTCGTAGTGACAGGCAGTATGTCCCGTATCGCTTTGATCGAGCCTGTTGTCGCGGTTAATGTGCCAGCTTGCTGTAGGCGTAGTGGGCCAGTACGCGCTGTGGTGAGTAGACGTTGTACAGGTTGTTCTATTTCCGGCTCGCGCTGTGAGCGTGTCGTCCACCACAGGAGAACGAGAGCCAGGATAATCAAAAGACAGCGAACCATCCATAATTGCCCATACCACGTCTCCGTTACTAATGCAGGTAATGCCGAGAAGTCGAGTACGCCGTTATTTAACGCACGTGTAATATGCACGCTTCGTAGTGCAAGCGTAACAATCTCACCAACGAGTAACGCCGAAAGACAGAGCCATTGCAGTGGCAGTGCCTGTTTTCGCGCACGATCAAGCAAGTCAGTAACATGCTCCACACGAGCGAAAATTAGACGTTCGGTAACAAGAATACCAATCCATAACGTCAAGGCCGCCATCACCAGCCACTCCCATGCAACCGCCAGGACACCGAGCAGGTCAAGTTTACGAATGTCACTCTCACATGTATTCCCAACACAGTTGCTACTGCTTGGACCAAGTGTTGGTGTTCCTTGTATACCTGTAGAGAAGCGTCCTACATCAAAACCAATAGAACCAAATGTGGTATGCCCATCATCATTCGCAACCGCCGTCCACCGTACAAGATAGCTTCCTCCTGTAAGAGTGCTAGGAAGGTACGTGTCTAGTTCGCGCATATTGTTCACAGCGAGTGTACTATGTGTCTGCACAGACACATAATTTTCATTTTGCACATACAACACTTGCGCTACGCTTATAGGGCTAATGTTCGCATTGAAGTAGATATGTACAACTTTTGGTACAACCGTCACCGTCGAGCCATCTATAGGATCGGAGCCAATAACATAGGCATGCGCAAGGGCCGACTGTGGTTGGAGGACCACAACAGCAATGACATAAATAACGACGTTCAGCAACAATGCTGGCAACAAAACGAATTTGAGATAGCGTACATGCCTATTTTTCATACAGATTCGATCTTCTAGTAGACGATTGCATACAAGACACAGTAGAGAGTACGCACCGATTGTACACTAGTCGCGCCTTGCTCGCAATATGTTGAGAAATGTAAGGATGATAATCGTGTATACGAATAAAACAGGAAATGCTGTAAGGGCCATAATTATGCTGTTTGTTAAAATAACGCAGATACGTCAATTGTAGGAGTCTAATTCTATTACACCCTGTTGACAATTGAGACTGTTCGAGGACATATGCAATATGGCGTCAAATCCTTGAACATGGTCAATTGC